>NZ_JYFT01000068.1:0-60314 GCF_000931385.1 Pseudomonas sp. FeS53a | reverse complement strand
CCACCGCACGGCCCCACCCCGTAGCCCGGGCTGAAGCCCGGGCTACGGGGTGGGGCCGTGCGGTGGGGTGGGCGGTCAGAGGCCGGGGAAGATGGCGTCGGCATCGATGCGGCCGCTGAGGTAGGGGGTGAAGCCGATGAAGAGGATGCACAGCGCCAGCAGGTCGCGCATGCCCAGTTCGCCCAGCACGCTGCCGGGTTTGCCGCCGTGGCGCACGCCGGGGTAGTCGCAGGTGAAGCCGTAGAGCAGCTTCAGCGCGTCGCGTACCTTGCGGTGGGGCCAGTGGGCAACCTCGTCGCAGATGCTCGACAGGGCGTATTCCTTTACGTAGGGCATGTCGCGGCCGAGGGCTTCCAGCAGGTTCATCTGCTTCTGCAGGCAGGTTTTGATGCGGCCCTGGCTGGGGCGGTCGTGGAGGTCGCGGAAGGCTTCGTCGAAGTCCCGCAGCAGGGTGTGCAGGGCGTCGTGGCTGGCGCAGCTGTGGCGCAGTTGCTGCAGCAGTTGGGCGAAAGCGCCCGGCAGGGTGGGGTAGAGCCGGCAAGGGCGGCGCAGCTCGTAGTGCAGGTTGTAGGTGTGGATCAGGGCATCCAGGCGGTTGAAGTAGAGGTTGGCCAGGGCCTCCCCGCCCAGCTCCGCCAGCACCTCCGGCAGGCCCTGGAGAAAGCCCAGCAGCGCGGCCTCGCCCTGCAGGTGCTCGGCCCGTACCCGCTGGAAGGCCCGGCGCGCGGCCGGCGGGTCGTCGATGATGGCCACCAGGGCCGGCAGCTGGGGCGGCGCCTTCAACGCCGGGGCCAGGGCGCGGTACAGCTCGCAGTGCAGATCCCCCGGCGCCTGGCGCGCCAGCGGCCCCCACAGCTCGCGCCCGGTCCGGGACCAGATCGCCAGCAGGGAGCCGCGCATGGGTCAGAGCTCCCCGCGGAAGGCGCGGTGTTGGAGGGAGGAGAATAGCGATTCAGATGCTACCAAGTGCCTTGTTTGGGCCTGCCTCAGCTCCTCAATAGCTTTTAGCCGGCGCGTAAATTCACGCTGAATCTCTATAGATACATCAGGGACTCTAAACTTCTTTATTTGCTCAAAATTGAGGCCTGGCTTGGTCTGTCCATACTGGCTCTTTTCGATTTGCCGCTGCCCACCAGCAGGCAAACTCAAATAATAGGAAAGAAAATCTGAGTCAATCCTACATGCGTCCCCACGCAATATGGCAACGTGCTGACTCACATATGCACCATCAAATTTTTTAGAAACGGGAGATACACGACCAATCTTCGACCCTGTGATAGTCAGCAGCACATCACCCTGACGAACAATAGTCCGCCTTGCCTCTGCATTATCGGGCGCTGCCACATAAATAGGTTCTGCATCGCTTATGTGGTTCATTTGAACGTCATAGGAACGAATAAATCTTGCGCCTTGTTCGCTGTAGTATTTCGCCCAACCACGCCCACCACTCGTAATAAACTCAAGAGCTTCACCAAGCTCAAAGAAAGGGCACTCATCCGCACCAAACATCTCAATAAAAACCGCCTGAGCCAGCGCATCGAGCTGGTCAAGGGCTTTGCGGCGCTTGGCGCGCAGGGCGTCGGCTTTGTCCAGGATGGTGGCGATGCGCTTTTGCTCACCCAACGGTGGAAAAACAACCTCAACTTTCTGAACCAAATCAATATTCAGATTCTTAACTATTGCGCCTGCTGCCCTGCGGGAGAACTCTTGATAGACGAGATCAGAGCCTAACAAATGGTAAAAAAACTCTTCATCGACGCCAGCGTTCTTCTTCTTCAAAACCAGCCAACCATCATGTATGCAGCCTGAAGTCCGCATAATATATGGACGACCAAAGCTCATTGAGTTCGTTAATAGAAAATCCCCCGAATGCACCATTCTTGATTTGGAGACGCCTTCTTTACGTATTTTCTTTCGCGTTGAGCTTATATATTTGCCGCCACTGGATGCATCACCAATCATCACCCAATTAACGCCATCGGGCTCTTCTGTAATAAAAGCATCAATGGGGCGAGGCGAACCACCTCGCGCAATATCAAAAATTTCCCCAAGCGAAACTACTGGCCAACTCATCCCAACATCCCCCGCAACTCTCCCATCCCCGCTCGAATCTCTTCTTCCAGCTTCTCCAGCTCGTCGAGGATTTCCTGCGGGCAGCGGTGGTCCACGGCTTCGTGCTCCACCTCCTTGTAGCGGTTGAAGGTGAGGTCGTAGCCGTTGGCGGCGATCTCCTCACGGGGGACGCAGAAGCTCTGGGCGGTGCGGGGGCGCTCGCGTTCGCGGGTGGTGCGCTGGCGCCAGCGGGCGAGGACGTCGGGCAGGTTGTTCTTGCCGTGTTCGTCCTCGCGCAGGGGCGTGTGCGGGCGGACGCCGAGCTTGTCTTCGTCCAGAAGATCACTGCGCTTGTCGTCCAGACTCTTGCCGTCGGCCTGCACCTCGTAGAACCACACCTGGTCGGTGCCGCCGGAATTGGTCTTGGTGAAGAAGAGGATGGAGGTGGCGACGCCGGCATAGGGCTTGAACACGCCGCTGGGCAGCTTCACCACGCCGTCGAGCTTGTGCTCGTCGACGATGAGGCGGCGCAGCTCCTTGTGGGCGGTGGTGGAGCCGAACATGACGCCGTCGGGGACGATGACGGCGGCGCGGCCGCCGGGCTTGAGCAGGCGCAGGAACAGGGCGAGGAAGAGCAGCTCGGTCTTCTTGGTCTTGACGATGCGTTGCAGGTCCTTGGCGGTGGCTTCGTAGTCGAGGCTGCCGGCAAAGGGCGGGTTGGCGAGGATAAGGCTGTAGCGGTCGGCCTCCCCGGCGGCGCTTTCGGCGAGGGAGTCGCGGTAGCGGATGTCGGGGTTCTCCACGCCGTGCAGGAGCATGTTCATGCTGCCGATGCGCAGCATGGTGGTGTCGAAGTCGAAGCCGTGGAACAGGTTGTGGTGGAAGTGCTGGCGCAGGGCGTCGTCCATCAGCGCCTTGGGGTGCTCGCGGCGCAGGTATTCGCCGGCGGAGACGAGGAAGCCGCAGGTGCCGGAGGCGGGGTCGCAGATGAGGTCGGTGGGCTGCGGTTCGGTCATTTCCACCATCAGGTCGATGATGTGGCGCGGGGTGCGGAACTGGCCGTTCTGCCCGGCGCTGGCGATCTTGCCGAGCATGTATTCGTAGAGGTCGCCCTTGGTGTCGCGGGCTTCCATGGGGATGTCGTCGAGCATGTCCACCACCTTGGCCAGCAGGGCGGGCGTGGGGATGGTGAAGCGGGCGTCGCGCATGTGGTGGCTGTAGGTGGAGTCGTCGCTGCCGAGGGTCTTGAGGAAGGGGAAGACGTGCTCGCTGACGATCTCGAACATCTCCCGCGGCTCTTTGCCCTTGAACACGGACCAGCGGTAGTCGTTGTACTGGCAGCCGCGCGGGTCGAGGCCTTCGGGGAAGATGCGGTGCTCCATGGCGCGCTTGAGGCGGTTGGCCTTGTTCTCTTCGAGGGTGTGCAGCTCGTCGAGGCGGCGCAGGAACAGCAGGTAGGTGAGCTGTTCCATCACTTCCATGGGGTTGGAGATGCCACCGGACCAGAAGGCGTTCCAGATGGCGTCGACTTTGCTCTTGAGTTCCCCGGTGATCATGGTCGTCCTGCTTGCTTGGGCGGTTGGGCTTGGGTGCCAAAGCGGCGGACGGTAATGGCCGCAAACGCGCTTGGCAACCGGAAGTTGGCGGGGGAAGCGGCTGAAGGCCAGGCGGTACAACCGCCGTGGCGCGGAGCGACGATTCCACCGGTTCCAGCTCGCGCGCAACGGCCAGCGCGCCCCGCCCAGCGGCGCTCCCGGCAAACGCATACCAGGCCGCGATGGGCCACCGGTTCGTAGGATGCGCTGAGGCACGAAGCGCATCATGCCGGGGTCAGGCACTTGCACGGCGTCATCCACAACGCATCGAGGGTGTGCATCGCATAGGGCGGATGGCGCTTTTTCCATCCACCCATGGCCTTCGGCACGGCCACGAATGGTGGATCGGTGAAGCGCGATCCACCCATGGTGCTCGCCGGTAATCGTGTGCCAGGGCGCGATGGGCTTCGCACAGCTCAGCCCATCCTACGGGAGTCACCGGCTCTACAGGTTCGCTTCGTAGGATGCGCTGAGGCACGAAGCGCATCACGCCGGGGCTTCAGGCGCTTGCACGGTCTCACCCACAACGCATCGAGGCTGGCCACCGCGTAGGGCGGATGGCGCTCTTTCCATCCACCCATGGTGTTCGGCATGGCCACGAATGGTGGATCGGTGAAGCGTGATCCACCCACGGCGCTCGGCGGCAATCGCGTGCCAGGAGGCGGTTCGGGAGCTAGCCGCCCAGCAGGTGGCTCATGGCGGCCTTGAGCTTCATGGGGCGGACGGGTTTGTGCATGAGGGTGTGGCCAAGTTCGCGCAGGTGCTGGCGCAGTTCGTGGCTGTAGTTGGCGGTGATCATCAGCGCCGGGAGGGCGTGGTCGCGGTGGGCGTTGATGTGGGCGACGGCGTCGACGCCGTTGTGGTCGTTGTCCAGGTGGTAGTCGGCGATCAGCAGGTCGGCGTCGGCCTGGTAGTCGTCCACCTGGCGGGCCAGGTCCTGTTCGGAGAGGGCGGTGACCACGCGGCAGCCCCAGCCTTCCAGCAGGGTGCGCATGCCGGCGCAGATGGCGGCGTCGTTGTCCAGCACCCAGACCCGCGCGCCCTGCAGCCGTTCCAGGGGCGCCACCGGCAGTTCCACCTCGGGTCGGGCACGGGGGGCGCGGCGGGCCAGGGGCACTTCCAGGGCGAAGCAGGAGCCACGCCCCGGCTGGGAGCTGACGCGGATGCGGTGGCCGAGCATGCCGGCGATCTTCTCGACGATGGCCAGGCCCAGGCCGAGCCCACGGTCCTGCTGCGGGCGCTGGGAGTCGCCGCGCTTGAACTCCTGGAAGATCTCCTTGAGCTTGTCCGCCGGGATGCCGATGCCGCTGTCCCAGACCTCGATGGACAGGCTGCGGCGACGCCGCCGGCAGCCCAGCAGCACGCGGCCGCTGGGGGTGTAGCGGATGGCGTTGCTGAGCAGGTTGCGCAGGATGCGGGCGAGCAGTTGCACGTCGCTCCGCACCAGCGCCGAGCAGGGCACGTAGTGCAGCGCCAGCCCTTCGCTGGCGGCCTGCTGGCGGAACTCGGTGGCGAGGTTGTCCAGCAGTTCGCCGAGGGCGAAGGGTGCCACTTCGGGGCGGATCACCCCGGCGTCCAGCTTGGAGATGTCCACCAGGGTGCCGAGCAGGTTCTCCACGTCATCCAGCGAGTTGCTGATGTTGCGCACCAGGGTGTCGCCCCGGGCGGGTTCGCGCAGCTCCTGCAGGGCGCTGGTGAACAGCCGGGCGGCGTTCAGCGGTTGCAGCAGGTCGTGGCTGACGGCGGCGAGGAACTTGGTCTTGGACAGGTTGGCCTGCTCGGCTTCGCGCTTGGCCTCGCGCAGGCGCTGTTCGGCCTGGCGCCGCTCGCCCACTTCGCGCAGCAGCTGTTCGTTGAGCTGGGTGAGTTCGGCGGTGCGCTCGCGCACCCGCTGCTCGAGGTTCTGGTAGGCCAGGTGCAGGGCTTCGGCGGTGCGGCGGCGTTCGGTGATGTCGCGGATCAGCACGAAGATGCCCACCACTTCGCCGCCCGGCAGGCGGTTGGGCACGTAGGAGCGCAGCATGTAGCGCTCCTGCCCGGCGAGGTTGACCTCGGCCACTTCGAAGGTGACGTTCTCGCCGGACAGGGCGCGCTCGACGTAGGGCTCCAGGCGCTCCCAGTGGGTTTCGCTGTGGACGTCGCGCAGGCGCTGGCCGAGCAGCCCGCCCCGGGGCCAGCGGTACCACTCTTCGTAGACCTTGTTGGTGAATTCGTAGACCAGGTCGGCATTGAGGTAGGCGATCAGCGCGGGCACCTGGTCGGTGATCAGGCGGATCCAGCGCTCGCTCTCGGCCAGGGTCTCGGCGTGGCGGTAGCGCTCGGTGATGTCGGTGAAGGTGTTGACGAAGCCGCCGGTGGGCAACGGGTGGGTGCGCACCTCCAGCATCCGGCCATCGAACAGGCGCTGCTCCATCTGCCGCTGGGGGCGCCCTTCGGCGTCGCGGCTGGCGGGGGTGAGCAGCGCCAGCTCGCTGTCGGCCATGACCTCGGCGAAGGGCCGGTGGGCTTGGATCGGTGCCAGGCCGCAGAGTTCGAGGAAGCGGTGGTTCCACAGCTCCAGGGTGCCTTCGGCGCTGACCATGGCCATGCCCTGGGACAGGTTGTCCACGGCACGCTGCAGCAGGCGCGACTTCTGCGCCAGGGCCTGCTCGCGGCGCATGGTTTCGCTGACCTTCAGTTCGGTGATGTCGGTGTAGAGGATCACCAGCCCGCCTTCGCGGGTGGGCCGTTCGCTGACCTGCACCCAGCGCCCGTCGTGCAGGCGGTAGAGGCTGTGCTCGTTGTCGCTGCTGCGCTGTTCTTCGACGATCAGCCCGGTGCTCTGGGCCAGGCGTCGGATCTCGTCCAGGCGGGTGCCGCTGATGATGCGGGCGCGGCTGCGGGCCCAGAAGGATTTGAAGCGGCTGTTGAACAGGACGATGCGCTGCTGGGCGTCGAACAGGACGAAGGCGTCGGAGATGCTCTCGATGGCGTCCACCAGGTGCTGGTGGGCGGTCTCGGCTCGCAGCCGGGCATCGCTGAGCAGGCGGTTGCTGGCCTTGAGTTCGGACATGGCCTGGTTCAGGGCGTCAGTGCGTTCGCGCACCTGTTCGGCCAGCACCACGGAGTGCTCGAAGGCGGCGTAGGCCCCTTCGCGGCGGGCTCCGCCGGATTCCACCCGTTCGATCAGGGCGGCATTGATGCGCCGCAGCTTGGCGTTCTCCCGCTCCAGCTCGGCGAGCCGGGCGCCCTGTTCAGCGTCCGCCATGGCGGCTGCGGCGGCCGATGGCGACGCCGGTGAAGGTCTGGTTGACGTGCATGCCGTTGTACTGCTCGCCGTAGGTGTTGAAGCCGATCACCCGCTGGCGCCGCAGGTAGTCGCCGATCTCGGCGTCGCGGCCGTTGCATTCGGCCTCCAGGCGCCGCAGGAAGCAGTCGCAGCCGATGGTCAGCAGTGGCGGGCCGAGGCGCGCTTCCAGGCGCCGGAACAGGGCCTGGAGGTTGGGCAGCAACGGGCCCGGGCGCATGCCGGTGAGGACGATGCCGGTCTCGACGGCGCAGTAGAAGCTGAGGCTGAGGTCGTCGTGGACCTGCTGGATGGAGCGCACGTAGTACTGGTCGTTGACCCGCACGGCGAGGGGGTGGGCGGCGAACAGCGGGTGGTCGAGGGCGGAGACGGGTACGCCGACCCACTGGGCGTAGGCCAGGGCGGCGGGCTCGGCGTCCAGCTCGTAGACGCGGCGGCTGTGGCTGTCGGCCTGGGTAACCACCAGTTTCTGGCCATTGGGCTCGATGTGGTGGGTGCTGAAGACTTCGAAGTCCAGCGCGGTGTTGACCAGCAGCACCACGGCGGCGCCGGTGTGGAACTGGCCGCCGTGGTAGACGTGGGTGTGGGTGAGGTGGTTGTCGTCACCGGCCGATCCGCCGAAGTGGGGGATGCTGCCGAAGGCGGCGCTGAGGGCGGCGAGCACCACTTCTTCGCGGCTGGAGAGGCCGTCGAGCAGGGTCAGGGCGAAGCTGTGGTCCTTGATCGGGGCGAGGTCGTGGCCCCGGCAATCCCCCACCAGGCGCTCCACCAGTTGCTGGGCGTCGATCAGGCTGAAGCGCTCCATCTCGTCCACCAGGGCGCTGGCGATGGAGAAGCTGCGGTAGTCGAAGCCCACGGCGCTGACGCAGCCCCGGCCGTAGCCCTGGGGGGTAATTTCGCCGGCGCTGGTGCAGCCCACCAGTTCGATGCCGCCGAAGTACTGGGCCAGGGCGTCGCCCAGGGCCTGGAGGTCGTACTCGGCGGAGCAGAAGAACAGCACGAAGCCCAGGTGCGGGTGCACCAGCTGGCGTGCCAGGTCCTGGGCGACGACCTCCGCGTCGGCGGCGGCGGACATGGCGGTGACCACGCCTTCGGCCTGTAGCTCTTGCATGACGCGCCTCGCGTGTCGAACAGCAGTTGGCGCGATTCTACGGAGCCCCCGAGGCCGGCCCCATCCTTCTTGGGTAGCGGGCGGGCTCGTTCGAAGGGAGGAGGCGCCGGGGCGCATGGGGTTGTGGGGTTGTGGGGTGGATGGCGTGCTTTCCATCCATCAAGGCGCCCGGCATGACGCCGCAGGTGGATCGCCTGCCGGGACGCGATGGGCTTCGCACAGCTCAGCCCATCCTACGGGTGCCACCGGTTCGTAGGATGTGCTGAGGCCACGAAGCGCATCACGCCGGGGCTCGGGGTGGATCGCGTTCCGTCCATCCGCCCAGGCGCTCGGCCTGACGCCTCAGGTGGATCGCCGGGAGTCGCCTGCCGGGACGCGATGGGCTTCGCACAGCTCAGCCCATCCTACGGGTGCTACCGGTTCGTAGGATGTGCTGAGGCCACGAAGCGCATCACGCCGGGGCATGGGGTGGATGGCGTTCTTTTCATCCGCCAAGGCGCTCGGCCTGACGCCGCAGGTGCTTCGCCGGGAATCGCCTGCCGGGACGCGATGGGCTTCGCACAGCTCAGCCCATCCTACGGGTGCTACCGGTTCGTAGGATGTGCTGAGGCCACGAAGCGCATCACGCCGAGGCTCGACTTCCATCCGCCAACGGCTCCCGGGCTGAAGCCCGGGCTACGTGCCACGGTGCCATGAAAAAAGGCGGGAGGCCGAGGCCGTCCCGCCAATCCAAGGGAGCAACGAGGGGTGGGGCTTACCAGTTGAGCACCACGCCCAGGGCGAGGGTGTCGGTGTCTTCGTTCTGGGTGCTGCCGGCGTGGCCGTCGATCTCGAACTGGTTGTATTCGGCGACCAGCTTGAGGTTGTCGTTGACGTCGTGGAACAGGGCGACGCCGCGGGTCTGGTAGTCGGCGCCGGCATTGACCGCGCCGTTGCCGTCGTCCTTGGTCTTGCCGTAGGACAGCGCCAGGCGGTTCTTGCCGAAGCGGTAGGAGCCCTGCAGCAGGTAGCCGTCGCTGTCCACTTCACGCAGGGTCGCCTCGCCGGCGTTGTTGGTGAAGAAGGGGTTGATGCCCTTGGCCTGGAAGCCGGAGGCGACCACGGAGAAGGCGCCCATCTTGGCCTGCACGCCGTAGCCCAGGCCCTTGGAGGTGACGCTGTCCACGGCCGGGTCGGTGTTGTCGGAGGTCTGGTAGCCGCCGTTGAGCCAGGAGTAGATCTGCGCGCCGCCCAGTTCGAATTCGTAGGTGAGTTCGGACTCGAAGCGCGGGTTCTCCTGGTAGGCCTTGCCGGTGGCGCTGCTGTCGTTGGTGTCCACCGGGTCCATGATGCCGACCGCCAGGCGCAGGCCGTCGGACTTGGGGGTGCGGTAGGTGATCTGCGAGGTGGGGAAGGGATAGGGGTAGCCGCTGCCGATGTTGCCGAAGGAGACGCCGCCGCCATCCACCAGGCCGAGGGTGTCGCTGACCTGGCCGTACCCGGCGAGCAGTTCGTCGAGAAGGATGTTGGAGCGGGCGAACAGGCCGAAGTCCTTGCCTACCAGCACTTCGCCCCAGTCGCTGGCGACGGTGCCGTAGAACTGGCGCACGTCGATGGCGGTGTCGGTGCCGTTGGTCTCGCTGTCGTTGATGGTCACCCAGAAGGAGGCGCGGCCACCGAGCGTGAGGTCATCCACCTGCTTGCCCATGTTGAAACCGATCCAGTTGGGCAGGAACCCCATCTTCACGCGGGACTGCCGGCGGTCGTAGCGTTCGCCTTCGCGGTCGACGTCGCTGTTGACGTAGAAGGCGTTGACGTAGCCGTCGGTGGCGAAGGTGGTGCCGTCCTTGTCGTAGAGGACGATCTCGGCCTTGGCCTGCTCCATGGCGACCAGGGCCAGGCCGGTGGTGAGGGCGAGGGGGAGGAATCCGATGACGGCGTTCTTGTTGTTGTGCATGGCGCTCTCCGCGGTGTGGGACGACCCGTCCGGGCCGTGTCGGAGGCGATTATCGAAACGCCGGAACCCCCGCCATATGCGGCCTTGGCGCTGTTGTGCCGGTTCCTTGGCGGGGCGCGGGCGGGCCTGGCGGAAGGTCGCGGGACGGGCCCGGGGCGGAGGTCGCGGACGGCGGACGACCAAGGGCCCGCCCCCTTGGACAGGGGGCGGGTCGCTGCGGAAGGAGTAGGACGGAGGGAGGGGTCAGCGCCAGGGCAGGCCGGGCGACGGGGCGTTGGCCAGCAGGTGCCAGCCGCCCTCCCCGGCCGCCAGCCGCGCCAGGGCGCGGTGCAGGTCGTCGGGGCCGAGGGTGGCGAGGGCCAGGGCGAGTTGCAGGTGCCAGTCCGCCGGCCGGGCGCCGAGGTGCAGGGGGCTGGCGTTGCCGGGCAGGTCCTCGGCCGCTTGCCGCCATGCCTGCAGGAGCGCCTCGCGCAGGGGCTCGGCCTGTGCCAGCAAGGGTGGCGCCTGGTCGAGGAAGGCCTGGACCTGCACCAGCACTTCGGGCACCGGCGTGTCGGCGGCCTGCACGGCGAAGACCAGCCCGGCCTGGCCGGCCACGTGGCGCAGGCCGGCGAACACCGCGTAGCCGAGGTTCAGCTCGGTGCGCAGGCGCTGGTAGAAGGGCGATTCCAGGCTGCGACCCAGCCAGTGCCACAGAGCTTCGCTGCGGGCGCTGCGATCCGGCACCGGGCAGAACAGCACCAGCGCCGGTTCGCCATGGCCCGGCAGGTGATGCCAGTGGTGAGCGGGGGCCAGCGTCGGTGGCGCGAGGCTGTGGGGCATTGCCTCGCCGGGCAGGGCGTCGAGCAGGGCCTGCACGCTGGGCAGGTCGTCGTCGGCCAGGCCGAGGGCGATCACGTCCCAGCGGCTGGCGTCGAGGCTGCGGCGGATGCTGGCGGGGCTGACGACGGCCTGCGCCGGAGCGCCACCTCGCGGGGTGGCGAGCACTTCGGGCAGGCGCTGGAGTAACTGCCGGATCGGCAGCTCGGCAGCCAGCCGGTTGCGCCCGGCCTGTAGCAGCCGGGGCCCTTGTTCGCAGGCGGCCAACGGCGGTGCCAGCAGGGTGCGCAAGGCGGCGGCGAGCATGGCCGGGAGGTCACCGGAACGGCCTTTGACCTGCAGCTGCCAATCCAGCCCCTGCTCCAGCAGCAGCAGGKCGSCGMCCTGCTGCTGGGCCTGGCTGCGCAACCCGCGCAAGGCGCGCTGCAGCGCCGGGTAGTGGGCGGGGTCGCGGACGCCGGGGTTCAGCCGCCAGCGCAGGAGCAGTTGGGCGTGCCCGGGGTCCCCCGGCCAGCGCACCAGCGGAGGCGCCACGCGGGGCGCCTGGGGCGGCGCGACGAAGGTCTGGAAGGCCGGTGCGGGGCCGAAGCGCCAGCGCACCTCCGGGCGCAGGGGCGGCGCCAGGGGCGCGGGCTCCAGCGCCAGTTCGAAACCGGCCGACAGGCAGCGGGCCGACACCGGGCGCGCCTCGCCCAGCAGGCGCACGAGGCGGGCCGGCTGCAGCTGGGCCAGCAGGGCCGCCAGGGCACTGGCGGGCAAGGTGCCGTGGCGCTGTGCCTGGTCGCGGATGAAGTCCAGGGGCGCCTGCCGGGGCGCGGCAGGCCGCTCGTGCAGGAGGCGCGCCCAGGGCTCCCGCTCGCGCAGGGCGGCGAGCCAGGCGAGCAGGCCGCCTTCGATGCGGGCGCGGGTGTCGGCACTGGCATCCGCCAGGGCCAGCTCCAGCACCAGCAGGGCCTGGCCCTGGTGGTGGTAGGTCAGGTGCAGGTCGAGGCCGTCGCACAGGCCCTGTTCGCACAGCCAGCCCTGGAAGCTGCCGGGGCTTTCGTCCCGCAGCAGTTCGCCGAGCAGGGCCACGGCGTCGGGCAGCGTCTCGGGCTGGCGCTCCAGGGCGAAGGCCAGCCACTGGCGCGGAGCGCCGGGCAGTTGCAGGCGCAGGCTGTGGCAGGCCAACGGCAACAGGGACGGCGCTGCCCGGTGTGGCAGCGCCTGGCCCGGCGGGCAGCCGGCGAAGGCCTCCCGGACGAGCGCCTGCACCTGCTCCGCCGGCTGCGGCGCGACCACCCACAGCTGGCGCTCGCCGGCCTCGGCGAACCGGCCAAGGGCGGCCTGGAAGGCGGGCGCGTCGATGGCCAGGCTGTCGCGGTGGCCGGCATGGAAGTCGGCCAGGGGGTGACCCGGCGCCAGCGCGGCGGCCAGGGCGGATTGGGCTTGGGTCCAGGGGTCGCGCCCCCGGTTGAGGTATTCGATCTGCAGGATTTCCCGCTCGCGGCGCTGCAGGTCGAGGCTGGGCAGTGGCGCCTGGATCAGGTCGGCGAGCCGCTCCAGGCCGGCCTGGAGGCGGTCGGCGGGCAGCTCGAAGAAGAAGTCGGTGTGGTGGGCCTGGGTGCTGGCGTTGAGGCGGCCACCACAGGCCTGGACGAAGGGCATCAGCCGCTCGCCCTGGGTGAAGCGCTGGCCGCCGAGAAAGCGCAGGTGCTCGAGGAAGTGCGCCAGGCCCGGCCACTCGCGGGGCGCGTCATGGCTGCCGGCTTGGACCCGAAGCAGCACGGCGGCGAGGGAGCCCGGCTGCTGCCAGGTGCGCAGGGGGAGCGGGCTGGAGGGGGCGGGCAACTCGGACATGGGCAGCACCGTCGACAAATGCGCACAGCATCCTCAACCCATGCGCACAGGGCAATGCTTCTTTGGACGTCAGCGGTGCCTTGACGCTCCGGCCTGGCCTGCCGAGAATCCGCGCGCCTCCCGGTGCGGCCGTTCCATCCAGCCGAGCCGCCGTGCTTCCCCGCGCGGCGCCGGCCTCAGGTCTTCCAGTCCCGATGTCCGCACCCGCGCGCCCTGCGCCCCCCTTCGACCCGACCCGGTGCCCGGCTGCCTTGCCTCGGGCGCGCGGTCACCCCTACCCACAAGGAAAACGACATGACCCTGATCCGCCTGTCCAAGGCCGCCATGGTGCTGGCCATGGCTTTCTTCGCCACCTTGGTCGCCTTCGGCAACATCACCGACTACGGCACCAACTTCGCCTTCGTGCGCCACGTGTTCCTGATGGACACGCTGTTCCCCGACAACCAGATCATGTACCGCTCCATCACCACGCCCTGGCTGCACCACGCGGGCTACATCTTCATCATCGCGCTGGAAAGCCTGACCGCCCTGCTCTGCTGGATCGGCGGCGTGCGCCTGCTGCGGGCGATCAAGGCGCCGGCCGAGACGTTCCGCGCGGCCAAGGGCTGGGCAGTGGCCGGCCTGACCCTGGGCTTCCTGACCTGGCAGGTGGGCTTCATGTCGGTAGGCGGGGAATGGTTCGGGATGTGGATGTCGAAGCAGTGGAACGGCGTGCCGGATGCCTTCCGCTTCTTCATCACGCTGCTGGTGGTGCTGATCTACCTCAGCCTGCCGGAGGACGGTGCGGCCCGGGAGGCCTGACGGCACCGGATTTCAGGGGGAGCCACCCGGCTCCCTTCCGAGCGGACCGGCGATGCCGGTCCGCCCTACCGACCAAGCCAGGCATCCAGCTGGCCCTGGCGCTCCAGGGCCGCCAGGTCATCGAAGCCGCCCACATGCCGCGTGCCGATGAACACCTGGGGCACGCTGCGGCGACCGCCGCTGCGTTCAAGCATTTCTGCGAAGCGTTGCGGATCGAGTTGCACATCCACTTCGGTGGCGGCCACGCCCTTGCGCTGCAGCAACGCCTTGGCGGCGACGCAGTACGGACAGGTGCGCGTGGTGTAGAGGATCACGTCGTTCATGGTGCTCTCCTGGCGCGGGCGGTCGCCCACCCGCGCGGGGTGGATCAGTGGGCCGGCGGGAAGTCCACGTCGGTGTGGGCGAGGTTGTTGAGGTAGTTGGTCAGGGTCATCAGCGCGACCTGGGCCACCACCTCGACCAGCGCGGCATCGGTGAGACCGGCGGCGCGCGCCTCGGCCAGCTGCGCGTCGGACAGGGCGCCGCGGTTCTCCACCAACTGGCGGGCGACTCGGACCAGGGCGTTGGCCTGGCCGCTGCGTGCAGCCTCGATCTCCTCGGCGGAAAAGCCGGCCAGGGCACTGAAGTGGCCATGGGCGGCCAGGCAGTACTCGCAGCCGTTGACGGCGGACACGGCGAGGGCGATCTGCTCCCGCTCACGCGGCCCCAGGCTGCCCCGGGACAGGGTCTGGGACAACTGCAGGTAGCCCGAGAGCACGGACGGCGAATGGGCGAGGGTCTGGAACAGGTTGGGCACGAAACCGAGGCTCTTCTGCACGCCCTCCAGCTGCGGGCGGGCGGTGGGGGAAACGGCATCGGTGGCGACGGGGGCGATACGGGGCATGGCGGACTCTCCTATGGGGTGGGTATCCCTCGTGGATACGGTTTCCATGCTAGGGGCACGCCCTGAACCCGTGGACGCAGAAACTCGCGATCTTGCAACCGATCGTCCAGAATCCAGCCTTTAACGGGAGCCTGACCATGGATCGACTTTCCGCCCTGCTGGGGCACTTCGGTGTCCAGGCGGGGACCTTCTTCAGCGGGGCCTTCTGCGGCCTGGAGGCCTTCGGCCAGGACGGCCACAGCGGCCACGTGCACCTGTTGCAGGGCGGCCGCGTGGCGTTGCACATGGATGACGGCAGCCACTGGACGCTGGAGGAGCCCAGCCTGGTGTTCTTCCCCCGCCCCTATGCCCATCGCCTGGAGGCCAGCGAGCAGGACGGCACCCGGCTGGTGTGCGCGACCCTGGCCTTCGGCGGGGCGTCGGGCAACCCGCTGTCGGCCGCGCTGCCGGACTACCTGGTGCTGCCCCTGGAGGACCTGCCCCGGCTGGCCGGCAACCTGGACTGGCTGTTCGCCGAGGCGTTCGGCGAGGCCTGCGGGCGGCGCGCGGTGATGGACCGGTTGTTCGAGCTGCTGGTGATCCAGTTGCTGCGCCACCTGCTGGACCACGGCGGGCTCGCCACCGGCATGCTGGCGGGCCTGGCCGACCCGCGCCTGTCGAAAGCCCTGAACCTGATGCACGAGACTCCGGCACACCCGTGGACGGTGGCGGAGCTGGCCGCTGCGGCGGCCATGTCCCGCGCGGCCTTTGCCGCGCACTTTCGCACCGTCACCGGGCAGACGCCGGCCGACTACCTGGTGCAGTGGCGCGTGGGGCTGGCGCAGAAGCTGCTGCGGGAGGGTCGACCGATTCCGCATGTGGCGGATGCGGTGGGCTATGAAAGTCCGTCGGCGCTGGCGCGGGCCTTCCGCCGCAAGACGGGGACGAGTCCGCGGGAATGGGTGCTGGCGCAGGGGTGACGGGCGAGGACGCCGGGCGGCGTGGGGATGGTGTCCCAGAGTGGGTTCGAACCACCAACCTTCCCCTTAGGAGGGGGATGCTCTATCCAATTGAGCTACTGGGACATCGGAACGGGCGGCATGTTAGCGGCGCTCGGCGTTTTTGTCATGCCACTGCCACCGGCTAGGCTCAGACTTCCGGAAAAAAGGAGCGACACCATGCAACCGAGCCGCCTTGATCCCCTCCCCGACTCCCCCTTCATGACCCTTGAGCTGCGCGCCGCCAGCCCGGCCGATGCCCCGGCGCTGGCGCTGCTGCTGCACCAGCTGGGGCCGGACGAGCCGCAGCCGGACCCGACGCTGCTGGCGCTGCGCCTGGAGAACCTGCCGGCCGGGCGGGAGGTGCTGGTGGCGGAGCGGGAGGGCCAGTTGCTGGGCACCTGCACGGTGATCCTGGTGGAGCACCTGGCCCACAACTTCGCCCGCTCGGCCATCGTCGAGGACGTGGTGGTGGACGCCGAGGCCCGTGGCCTGGGGGTGGGCAAGGCGCTGATGGAGAAGGCGGCGGAACGCGGCCGGGCGCTGGGCTGCTACAAGCTGGTGCTCTCCAGCGGGCTGGGCCGCGAGGCAGCCCATGCCTTCTACGAGTCCCTGGGGTACCGGCGCCACGGGGTCAGTTTCTACCTGGACCTGTAGCGCCGGCATCGCGCGCTTCAGGTCCGCCCGAAGCGCTCTTCGGCCAGGCGGTCGGCCACCTCGGTGGTGGTGCGGCCCTCCTGGTCGGCGCGCTGGAAGATGGTCTTGAGGGTGGCGCCGATGCCTTCGATGTGGGCCTTGAGGGCGGCGGTGCTGCCGCCGCTGCGCTCGTAGTGCACGTCGATGATGCCGCCGGCGTTGATGGCGTAGTCCGGGGCGTAGAGGCAGCCGTTGCGGCGCAGTTCCTCGGCCAGTTGTGCGTCGGCCAGCTGGTTGTTGGCGGCGCCGGCGACCACGGGGGCGCGCAAAGCTTCGAGGGTCTGCAGGTTGAGGATGCCGCCCATGGCGCAGGGGGCGAAGACGTCCACGTCCAGGCCGTAGATCTCGTGCTGGCCGACGGCCTTGGCGCCCAGTTGCTCGACGGCGCGGCGCACGTTGGCCTCGACGATGTCGGTCACCCACAGTTCGGCCCCGGCGTCATGCAGCAGGCGGGCGAGGTGGAAGCCCACCTGGCCGACGCCCTGGATGGCGACGCGCAGGCCCTTGAGGTCATCCCGGCGCAGGCGGTGCTGCACGGCGACCTTGAGGCCGATGAACACGCCATAGGCGGTGGACGGCGAGGGGTCGCCGCTGCGGGTGCCGCCGTCGAAGGCTTCGCGGGTGTTGGCGCCGGCCACGTGGCGGGTACGCTCGGCCATGATCTGCATTTCCGTCGGGCCGGTGCCGGAGTCGGCGGCGGTGATGTAGCGCCCGCCAAGGCTGTCGACAAAGTCGCCCATGGCCTGGAAAAGCGCTTCGGTCTTGTCCTTGCGCGGGTCGCCGAAGATGACGGCCTTGCCGCCGCCCAGCGGCAGGTTGGCCAGGGCGGACTTGTAGGTCATGCCACGGGACAGCCGCAGCACGTCACGCAGGGCCTGCTCGTCGTCGGCGTAGGGGAACATGCGGCAGCCGCCGAGGGCGGGGCCGAGGTTGCGGTTGTGGATGGCGATGATGGCCTTGAGGCCGCTGGCCTTGTCGTGGCCGTAGACGACCTGCTCGTGGTGGTCGAACTCAACGTGGCTGAAGACGGACATGGGGGTTCCTCGATTCGGGTTGGGCGTGTTTCAAGTCGATGGGGCGCCCTCCCCCATGGACCGGGAGAGGGGCCTCTGATCGGGCGTCAGGCTGCCGGGTCGAACAGGTGCAAGACCTGCACGTCGCTGGCGGTGAGGCGCGCGCGCAGCTGCTGCTCCTGCTGGCGGACCTTGGCCAGGGCGCGTTCCTTCACCGGGCCGTAGCCGCGGATCTGCTCGGGCAGTTCGGCCAGGGCGACGGCGGCGGCGTAGTTGCCGGGGCGCAGCTCCTTGAGGATCAGTTCCACCTGGGCTTCGTACTCGTCGATCAGCTGGCGTTCGAGCTTGCGCTCGTGGCTGTAGCCGAAGGGATCGAGGGCGCTGCCACGCAGGAAGCGGAAGCGCGCGAGGACGTCGAAGGCCTTGAGCATCCAGGGGCCGAAGCGACGCTTGCGCGGCTCGCCAGTGGCCGGGTCGGGCTTGGCCAGCCAGGACGGGGCGAGGTGGAATTCGAGGCTGTAGGCGCCCTCGAACTGCGCCTCCAGCTGCTTGCGGAAGCTGGCGTCGCTGTAGAGCCGGGCCACTTCATATTCGTCCTTGTAGGCCAGCAGTTTGGCGTAGTAGCGGGCCACGGCGCGGGTCAGGGCCTTGTCTTCGCCGATGTCGGCCTGGCGCACGCGCTCCACCAGGGCGCGGTAGCGCTCGGCGTAGGCGGCGTCCTGGTAGGCGCGCAGGTGGTCGGCGCGGTACTGGACGATCTCTTCCAGGGTTTCGCAGCGCGGGGCTTCGATCTCGGCCGGGCGGGCGAGCTTCTCCACCGCCGGCAGGTCGTGGGCGGCGCGACGGCCCCAGAGGAAGGCCTGCTGGTTGAGGGTGACGGCGACGCCGTTGAGTTCGATGGCCTTGTCGATGGCGGCGGCGGAGATGGGCACCAGGCCCTTCTGGTAGGCGTAGCCGAGCATGAACAGGTTGGTGGCGATGCTGTCGCCCAGCAGGCGGGTGGCCAGGCGGGTGGCGTCGACGAAGTGGGTCTTGGCTTCGCCCACCGCCTCCACCAAGGCGTCACGCATGGCGGCGCCGGGCACCTGGGCGTCGGGGTTGCGGGTGAACTCGGCGGTGGCGGCCTCGTGGCTGTTGACCACGGCGGTGGCGATGCGGTCGTTGAGCTTGGCCAGGGCCTCTTCGCTGGCGGCCACCACCAGGTCGCAGCCCAGCAGCAGGTCGGTCTCGCCGGCGGCGATGCGCACGGCGTAGATGTCGTCCTGTTTGGCGGCGATGCGGATGTGGGTGATGACCGGGCCGAACTTCTGCGCGAGGCCGGCCTGGTCGAGCACGGTGCAGCCCTTGCCTTCGATGTGGGCGGCCATGCCCAGCAGTGCGCCGACGGTGGTGACGCCACTGCCGCCGACGCCGGGCAGGAGGATGTTCCAGGGCCGGGCGAGGCTCGGTTGGCGCGGCTCGGGCAGGGCGACGAAGAGCGCCTTGGCTCCGGCGGCCTCGGGCTTGCGCAGGCTGCCGCCGTGAACGGTGACGAAGCTGGGGCAGAAGCCTTCGACGCAGGAGAAGTCCTTGTTGCAGGCGTTCTGGTCGATCTGCCGCTTGCGGCCCAGTTCGGTTTCCAGGGGCAGCACGGAGAGGCAGTTGGACTTGACGCTGCAGTCACCGCAGCCCTCGCACACGGCGGGGTTGATGAAGGCGCGCTTGGCCGGGTCGGCGAGCTTGCCGCGCTTGCGGCGGCGGCGTTTCTCGGTGGCGCAGGTCTGGTCGTAGATGATCACCGAGACGCCCTTGAACTCGCGCAGTTCACGCTGCACGGCGTCCAGCTCGCGGCGGTGGTGGAAGGTGACGATGGGCGCGAAGGTGGCGCGGGTGGGGTACTTCTCGGGTTCGTCGGTGACCAGGGCGATGCGTTTGACGCCTTCGGCGAAGACCTGCTGGCTGAGCTGGTCGACCCGCAGTTCGCCGTCGATGGGCTGGCCGCCGGTCATGGCGACGGCGTCGTTGTAGAGGATCTTGTAGGTGATGTTGACGCCGGCGGCGACGGCGGCGCGCAGGGCCAGCTGGCCGGAGTGGAAGTAGGTGCCGTCACCCAGGTTCTGGAAGATGTGCGGGGTGTCGGTGAAGGGGGCCTGGCCGATCCAGGTGGCGCCCTCCCCGCCCATCTGGGTGAAGGTGTCGGTGTTGCGGTCCATCCACTGGGTCATGTAGTGGCAGCCGATGCCGCCCTGGGCGCGGCTGCCTTCGGGCAGCTTGGTGGAGGTGTTGTGCGGGCAGCCGGAGCAGAAGTGCGGGGTGCGCACGGTGGTGTGCTTGGGTGCGGCGAGGGCCTTCTCCTTGGCGGCGAGGAAGGCCAGGCGCGATTCGATCTGCTCGCTGGTGTAGATGGGGGCGAGGCGCTTGGCGATGACGCGGGCGATCATCGCCGGGGTCAGTTCGCTGAGGTTGGGCAGCAGGGAGTTGCCGTGCTCGTCGAATTCGCCGACGACGCGCGGGCGCTTGTCCACGGGCCAGTTGTAGAGCTGGCCGGTGAGCTGGTCCTCGATGATGCTGCGCTTCTCCTCGACCACGAGGATTTCGTCCAGGCCCTGGGCGAATTCGTGCACGGAGACCGGCTCCAGCGGCCAGCTCATGCCGACCTTGAGCACCCGCAGGCCGACCTGGGCGCAGAGCGCTTCGTCCATGCCGAGGTCGTTGAGGGCCTGGCGCACGTCGAGGTAGGACTTGCCGGTGGTGATGATGCCGAGGCGCGGGTTGGGCGAGTCGAGCTTGACCTGGTTGAGGTTGTTGGCCAGGGCGAAGGCGCGGGCGGCGTAGATTTTGTACATGTTCAGGCGCTTTTCCTGCGCCAGGGGCGGGTCGGGCCAGCGGATGTGCACGCCGTCCTCGGGCAGGACGAAGTCCTTGGGCACCTGGACCTGGACCCGCAGCGGGTCGACGTCCACCACGGCGGAGGAGTCGACGTTCTCGGCGATGGTCTTGAGGGCCACCCAGCAGCCGCTGTAGCGCGAGAGTTCCCAGCCGATGATCCCGTAGTCGAGGATCTCCTGGACGTTGGCGGGGTTGAGCACGGGGATGGAGGCGGCGATGAAGGCGTGCTCGCTCTGGTTGGCGATGCTGGAGGACTTGCAGCCGTGGTCGTCGCCGGCCAGTAGCAGGACGCCGCCGTGGGCGGAGACGCCGGCGGAGTTGCCGTGCTTGAAGACGTCGCCGCAGCGGTCCACGCCCGGGCCCTTGCCGTACCACATGGCGAACACGCCGTCGTAGCGGGCGCCGGGGAACAGGCTGGTCTGCTGGCTGCCCCAGACGGCGGTGGCAGCCAGTTCTTCGTTGACGCCGGGCTGGAAGTGGATGTGGTTGTCCTTGAGGAAGGACTTGGCTTCCCAGAGGCTCTTGTCGAGGTTGCCGAGCGGCGAGCCCCGGTAGCCGGAGATGAAGCAGGCGGTGTTGAGGCCGTGGGCCTTGTCCCGCTGCTTCTGCAGCATGGGCAGGCGGGTGAGGGCTTGGGTGCCGGTCAGGTAGAGGTGACCGGTTTCGAGGCGGTATTTGTCATCCAGGCGGATCTCGGCCAGTGACATGCGGGCGCTCCTTTTATTTTTATGGCGACCAGGATGGCCACGGTTGGGGCCATCGTCCCGTCCCTGGGCAGGATCGCTGCCCGGAACGCATGCCCAATAATCTGACCGAAGGGTTCTGCTTTTTTCTTTCTATTTTCGGGTGCCAAGGCCAGACTTGCGCATGATCCATCCAACAAGAACAAGATTACGGACTGATTCATGCACACCCTTCTCAGCCCCATCGATCGCAAGATCCTCCGCCTGTTGCAGCACAACGCCGACCTCTCCGCCGCCGAAGTGGCGGAACGGGTGGAGCTGTCCCAGTCGCCCTGCTGGCGACGCATCCACCGCCTGCAGGAGGAAGGGCTGATCGAGCGCAAGGTCGCCCTGCTCAATCCCCAGCGCCTGGGGTTTTCCATCACGGTGTTCGTCAACGTGAAGCTGTCGGCCCACGGCCGCAACAACCTGACGGAGTTCGAGGAAGCCATCGTCGGCTACCCGGAGGTGCTGGAGTGCTACACCATGGCCGGCGGCTCGGACTACCTGTTGAAGGTGGTGGCCAAGGACATCGCGGGCTATGAACGCTTCCTGCGGGACCATCTGCTGCAGCGCCCCCACGTGCAGGAAGCGCACTCGAACATCGCCATGAGCGAAGTGAAGCGGACCACCGAACTGCCCCTCGATTGAGCCGGCGACAGGCCCGTTCCAGAGCGCCTGCGCGGCACCGTGCAATTTGCAATACCAGGAATACCCCACCTTGCAAAGTGCACGGAACGGCCGTTTTGTTTTGTATTTAAGTATTTGATTTATATGGATTTTTTATAAAATCCAGCTTGGCACGACACCTGCTCTTATCCATGGCAAAAGGACCTATGGATGCAGGACCCTCCCATGAACAGCCTCTTCACCCTGTTCGTCGCCATCGCCGCCACCCTGCTCGTGGCTTCTGGTTTCGCTGCCCTGCACGGGCAGTACCAGCAGTACGCCACCCGCCAGGCGATCGCCGATATCCGCATCGCACCGATGGAGTTCGTGCACGCACGGCAACCCGCTACCAGCCAGCCTGCGGCCAAGGCTCTGCGCATGACCGAGCAGCAGGTGCCCGCGCCGGTCGAGCGCCTGTCGTTCTGAGGGCGGCGCGATGCAGCTCGACTACGCCCTCTGGAGCCTGGCGCTCCCGGTCTCGGTCCTGGTGCTGGCCGGTTCGGCCTGCCTGGCGTTCTGGGTGATCGACTGCGTCACCTCACCGGACCAGCAGGCCAAGCAACGACGTGCCGAGCGCCCCAATGGGGATGACTCGGAATATGACCCTTTCTTTTGAGTGCAAGGAGCCCGAAATGTCGAAGTCGGCCTTGATCTGCCTGATGGTGTGCGTGCTGTGCGCGTTCGGGCTGTGGCTGGAGCCGGGTGAAACCGCGTGGCTGGCGCAGGCCCTGAAGATCGGGCTGGCCACCAGCGGCGTGCTGCTGGTGCTGGCGCTGCTGGTGGGGAAGCGGGTCAAGTTCGACCCGGTGCTGCGTTAGTCCGCTGTAGCGAGGATCATCAGCAGGCGTTCGAGGGTGGTTTGCAGGTCGCCGGAGTTGTCGAGTATCACCAGCCCTTCACTTTCTTCGGCCAGCAGGGCCTGGGTGAAGGCGGCGTTGCGGGCCAGGCGGGCTTCGATCTCGTCTGCGGTCTCCCGCCCCCGGCGCAGCAGGCGCTGGCGCAGAACGTCCGGCGCCACGTCGAGCAAAATGGCCTGGAGCTGGGGGTAGCGCCTACGCGCTTCGGGAAGATAGCCGCGGGAACCATTCACCAGGACATTCAGTCCATTACCCAGCCAGTCATCGATTTCCCTGGGAATGCCGTAGGAAAGACCGTTGGCATGCCAGCTCATGGCGAAGGCGCCCTGGGCTTCCAGTTCATTGAAACGCTGGGGTGTAACCGCTTCGGCCGCCTCCCCCACCGCTTCGGCGGAGCGGGTGATGACCCGCCGGACCACCCGGCAACCGCGCTCGGCCAACTGCGGCCGGACGGCGTCAAGCAGGCTGTCCTTGCCCGATCCTGAAGGTCCGATGAGATAGAAGAGCCTGCCGTTCATGGGGTTCTCGCTCGCGCTACCGAGGGGCCTGGAAACGGGCGCCACGATACCGGGATCGGGCTTGTTTTGGCAGCCTCGGTCGCCAGGAATCACCGAACGTCGAACAGTATCAAAACGCCAGCGCAGCGGCGTTATCATGGCAACCGTTCGGCAGCCTTACGGAACGATGCGGCTGTCTGACGGTCGATTCACCGGCAAGCGCTCTGTCCAGGGCTCCGAATTGCACAGTGACTCGCATTTCGGACAATTGGTGCTGGCAAAAAGCCTGCACCCAGACCAGAATTTACGACACAGTTTTGACGTCAAGGAAACGTTGCACTGACCCGCCGGGTCGCTCCTGACGCCAAATGCGATGTCGGGCGGAACGCCTGATGCGAAGGATTGTCAAACCGGTGACAATCACGTAGCTCATTGCCAGCATCGCTCCCTGAACTAACCGGTTTATGAATGTATGCGCCCTATGAAACAGGCTATCTACTCCAGCCGTACCGCTGACAAGTTCGTCGTCCGTCTGCCCGAAGGCATGCGTGAACGCATCGCCGATGTGGCTCGCAACCACCACCGCAGCATGAACTCCGAAATCATCGCGCGACTGGAGCAGAGCATGCTCCAGGAAGGCGCGCTGGATGAGGGGTTGAGCATGCGGATCGACAGCCCGGAGCTTTCCCTTCATGAGCGCGAGCTGCTTCAGCGCTTCCGTCAACTCTCCCGCCGCCAGCAGAACGCCCTGGTCGCGCTGATCGCCCACGACGTGGAACTCGCCGCCGAAGAAGCGTGAGTCCGTTGCGACATTCAAGAGCCGCCCTCGAGGCGGCTTTTTATTGCCTGCGGTTTAACAGGCCGGAAGAAAAAGGCCCCGCTGGTGCGGGGCCTTGGGATCAGAGCAGGAAGATGGTCGCCAGCCCGAGGAAGATGAAGAAGCCGCCGCTGTCGGTCATGGCGGTGATCATCACGCTGGAGCCCATGGCCGGATCACGCCCGACGCGGGCGAGGGTCATGGGGATCAGCACGCCCATCAAGGCGGCGAGCAGCAGGTTGAGGGTCATCGCGGCGGTCATCACCACCCCCAGCGACCAGCTGCCATAGAGGTAGAAGGCGACGACGCCGATCACCCCGCCCCACACCAGGCCGTTCACCAGGCCCACGCCCAGCTCCTTGCGCAGCAGGCGCGAGGTGTTGCCGGGACTCAGCTGATCCAGCGCCATGGCGCGCACGATCATGGTGATGGTCTGGTTGCCGGAGTTGCCACCGATACCGGCGACGATGGGCATCAGTGCAGCCAGGGCCACCAGCTTCTCGATGGAGCCTTCGAACAGGCCGATCACCCGCGAGGCGACGAAGGCGGTGATGAGGTTGATGGCCAGCCAGGCCCAGCGGTTGCCGACGGACTTCCAGACCGAGGCGAAGATATCTTCCTCTTCGCGCAGACCGGCCATGCTGAGGACTTCGCTTTCGCTCTCCTCACGGATCAGGTCGACGATCTCGTCGATGGTCAGACGGCCGATCAGCTTGCCGTTCTTGTCGACCACCGGTGCCGACACCAGGTCATAGCGCTCGAACGCCTGGGCGGCGTCATTGGCGTCCTCGTCCGGGTGGAAGCTCACCGGGTCGCTGGCCATCACTTCGGCCACCAGCTTGTCCGGGTCGTTCACCAGCAGGCGTTTGATCTGCAGCACCCCCTTGAGGATGCCGTCGTAGTCGACCACGAACAGCTTGTCGGTGTGGCCTGGCAGCTCCTTCAGGCGACGCAGGTAGCGCAGGACCACTTCGAGGGTGACGTCTTCGCGGATGGTGACCATCTCGAAGTCCATCAGCGCACCGACCTGATCCTCTTCATAGGACAGTGCCGAACGCACGCGCTCGCGCTGCTGGGCGTCAAGGGACTCCATCAGCTCGTGGATCACGTCGCGGGGCAGCTCGGGGGCCAGGTCCGCCAGTTCGTCCGCGTCCATCTCCTTGGCGGCGGCGAGCAGCTCGTGATCGTCCATGTCGGCGATCAGCGTCTCGCGGACGGCGTCGGAGACCTCCAGCAGGATGTCGCCATCGCGCTCGACCTTGACCAACTGCCAGACCGTCAGGCGGTCTTCGAGCGGCAGGGATTCGAGAATGTGGGCGATGTCGGCGGGGTGAAGTTCGTCGAGCTTGCGCTGGAGTTCGGCGAGGTTCTGACGGTGGACGAGATTTTCCACCAGGTCATGGTGCTGGCCTTCCTGACGGTGGGTCAGGTCTTCCACCAGCTTGTGGCGATGCAGCAGTTCGACCACCTGGGCCAGGCGATCCTGCAGGCTCTCTTGAGGCTTCTTTACTTCTACTTCGGTCATAGCGCGCTCCACCCCCAGTGGCGGCGCACGCCAAGGAGGGTCAATCAGTCAATACGCGATTGGCAAATCGAGATCTTGAGTAACTACTGGGTAAGTCCATGAGGGGTGTCCAAAAGCCTCGGCGAGGCTGACCGCGCAATGATAACACCGGTCAGTCATTTTGCGCGTTACAAAATCGTGGCCAGAACAATCGGTTGCGGCATAAAGCTGAGATTGCTTGCACCTTCCGTGGGACGCCGTCACGCCCTGGCGAGGCACCGTTGGGAAGCAAGTAAAGCAGATACCTTCGAGGCTCATCGTCATGGAGGACCACTCATGCTTCGATACATCGCCACCCTGACCCTGCTGCTCGCCGCACCATTCAGCGCGCCCCAGGCCGCCACCATCTACCACTGCAAGGGCCCGGACGGGCGCATCACCTACTCGCAACTGGGTTGCCCCGACGACCAGCGCATCGCCAGCCAGGAAACCGCTCCTGCCCACGGCGAAGCGGAGTACCTGCTGCCGCCGGCCAAACCCGAACGGATCGTGCGCAGGAGCCGGAAGGAAGCGGCCGAGAATCGGCGCGAAATAACGGTGGTGGGGGAACGACAGGACGGCTGCGGCAATCGGATCACCGGCACCGAACGGCGCCAGGCGATGTTGCGCAAACAGGTGCGCACCGGGATGACACAACGGGACGTGGAAAGCATGCTCGGCAAACCGGACCGGATCACCCGCAGCAACGGGATGACCCGTTACCACTACACGCCGAAGAAAGGAAAGGGACGCAGCCAGGTCGTCGCGTTCGACGAACAAGGCTGCGTCAAGGGAAGGCGCTGAAGCAGCGCCTGGAAGGCAGGGAATGGGAAGGGAACGGACGTCCGCCCCAGCAGGCCGCTGAATAAACCGCGGCGTTGCCATAGCAACGCCCAGGTGTTCAACAGCCGGCTAGCGGCAGGCGTCCAGGGCGGCCACAAGCTCTCGCTCGTAGCCCATGCGCTGTAGGCGTTCGGCCCGCAGCGCTTTCATCTGTTGATCGATCGGCGCATCCAGCGCCAGTGCCGATACGGCAAAAGCCGGGGCAGCCGGCAGCTCGACACGACACGGAACCGGCACCGGCACACGCACCTCCATGGGCGGCGGCACAGCTGGCGCGACACATCCGGCCAGCAGGCCCAGGGGCAATAACCACACCCCGTTCATGGCGCACGCTCGCGGCGCAGCTCCTCGGCAAACGCCCGCCTCGCCGCCTCGCAGGCATCGGCCGAAGGCGTGGGCTCCAGCATCACCTGGGCGGCGGCGTGGTAGTCACGGGCGGACCGGGAACGCGCCTCGGCAACAGCTGCCTCGGCGCGCTCGCTGCGCGCACGCCCCTGGCGCTCCAGCTCGGTCATCGCCTCGCCCTGCTTGAGCAACGCCAGGCGATTGGCCTGATCGGCCTGTTGCAACGCGACCAACTGCGCACGAGCCTCGTCCAACCGGGGCCGGTAGAACTGTCCCGCCATCCAGGCGCCGAACCCGACCAACCCGAGGGCACACAGCCCCCAAGCCAGCCAGCGGCTAGAAAGGAAGGCACTCATGCCAGTGCCTCCCGGAACTTCGCCCACAGCGCCCGACGCTCGGCCAGGCCATTGAGCCCACCGTTGATACGCCGGGTGATGGCCTCGAAGTCCCCGGCATCCGCCAGTTCGTTCAGCCCGTTCACCTGCCAGAACCAGGCGGCCGAGAGCACGGCCGGCCCCGGCTGGGCGAGCAGATCCGGCTGCTCCACCAGGGGCAGCCCCAGCGCCGCACCGCAACGCTGGTACTGGGCCCGACCGGTGATCTGCAACAGCCCCCTGCCCCGGTACCGCCACCCGTCTCCGGAAGCCTCGGGTCCGTTCCCCATACGGTTGGCATACACCACATTGGCAATCGCCTCGGGCCGACGATGCAGGGCCCGGGCCAGCGCATTGGGCTGCCCATCCGCACCCCGGAAACGTCCCGGCCAGGTAGCGGCCAGGCCCGTGGCGCTGTAGTTGAGATTCTCGGTCAGCCGGGTGAAACCGGCGGACTCGTGGGCAGCTTGGGCGAGGAAGGCGGATTGGCGGGTGGGGGTGGTGAGGGAAAAGCGGGAGAAAACACTGTCGAAGGTGGAAACGAAAACGCCCGCATTTAAACGGGCGTTGGTGGGTATAACATCAAACTCAGTCATTAATAGCCTCGCTAGGATTAGGCATATGTCCACCCATTTAGCCCTGACTAGCCATCAGCCAATTTTCCAACTACATAGCTTCATGCCTATTGGTCACCAAAGGCTTCAGGCCAACCGCCCGAAAAGTCATAGGTAGCAGGATCAGGTGCAACCTCCAATGCAGCACGATGCGATTCCGCGACCTCGAACAGCCTTGCATCAAGATCAACAGCAGCAGACACAGCATCGAAAGCTAACTGCACTGTCACCGCAATGAATGAGCCATCCATTGTCTTCCAATGCAACGGCTTTCCTAGGATGACAATTTCATCGTTTTCTGCTCCACCAGCGGCAAGCAAATCACGGGCCTGGTCTTTAAGAGCCAGATGTTGCATGCGACTTTCGGTATCGCTGTGAAGCCATTTATCCCCAGTCTTTATCCCCCCCCCTTTGCGCTTTTCACGTACCGCCTTAATTCTCTCCCACTGAGACGCTTTTATTGCCTCAACAGTCGGACCTGGCTGCATGGCGACAACGACGCGACCGTTGATGACGTCAAACACTTCATCTGGAGCCCTCGCCATGGCGGCTTTGAAATCTTCTTCCGAAACATCAACCAGGTCACTCGGCAAGAGTGCATATTGAATTTCATCAGGATAAAAACATCCAGTTGATTTGCTGAATCTCATAACTCCCCCTTAATTCCCGATCGCAAACCAAGTGAAAAACCACGTATTCGTTTCGCCTAAAATATTGAAAAGCTTGGTGGTTACCCCTGTGTTAGATCGGGTACTCGCCAGTTCAATCACAGTTGCTGAGCCTTCACCGACGTGTGTTCCGTGAATGCCGAAAAAGGCGTTTGGGAATGCAACTGGAAACTTTATCGGTAGCGTACCGTCCGGCATTGAAATACCCGCACCCCATTGCAAAATTAGTCCACTGGGAAGTTTTTGATACCCGTTACTCGAGAGACTAGAACCAAATGAACTCGCGTACCTAAGAGCACCTACACCATACATGAACCAGCGATTATCCCCAGAAGAAACAAAGGTAACAGAATCACCGTCCCCGATAGTAGCGCCAGTTAATGCCTGATTTGAAGAATTTGCATATACCCTGTCAACACCTTGGGTCTTTATATAACATAGCAACGATGCCGCACTGATCTGAATAACACTTCCAGCCGGAACCGAGGCTGAAAGCGGGAGTGTTATATCCGTGCAACTGCCATATAGATTTATTGATGAATTAATACGATCACTACTAATTTTTTGCCCCGCCGTGCCATAAGAGAAAGTCCTTCCAAACCCTCCCATCGCACGCTGGACGAACTCTGTTGTCGCGATGCTGCTGTCATTATCAAACTGAGCCGGAGTCGGTGCAGTCGGATTGCCAGAAAGCGCTGGCGACGAGATAGGCGCGAAGTTCTGCTCCTGGATCAACACCTTCAACGCATCACGCGTCAGCGCCGTCTCCACCCATTCGCTGGGATTGACCGACGGCTGTTTGCCCAGGCTTGCCACCTTGGCCTTCCAGACCTTGCCGCTCTCCTGCACGTGGGCGCTCACGGGGTAATCCTCGGTCGCCGACCACTCGGCGATGCCCCGCTGCAGGAGGTAGCGCAGGGCTTCGTCATTGCGCTTGAACAGCGCGTTGAACCATTCCATCGGCGGGATGCCGTTGGTCTGGTCGAACGACACGCCCCAACCTCGGGCGATGTCGGGGAAATTCTCGACTTCTCCGGTTTTGGCGCCGGATGCAAAGACCGTCTCGTCAGGACGTTTGTATTGAGTCATGGGTAAAACCTCATTCGATTCGTGGCTAGAAAATCGCCGGCGCAACGGCCGGCGATTGAGCGCGGCCCGCTCTGGAAGGGGGCTGGCGCTCGGGAACAAAGGAGGGGCAAACGCCCCACCGATCACGAATCGATGCTCGCCATGGCTCAGGTTGAAACGCCCAGCCCGCGTGGGGCGGGCTGGTTTCTAAAAAACTAGCGGCCGGTGCTTTCGTCTCCTTTTGCGATGATCCTGATTGCGGTGATCGCCTCGGCGGCTACCGCCTTAGCATGTTCCGCGCCACCGGCCGCAATAGCAGCGCGGACCGACTCCTTAGCCTGCAGGCGCAGTTCACGAATCCGATACAGAACATCGGTGTAGGCAGCGGCCCGGAGAAGAATGCTCTCAGCGGCTTGGCGAGCGCTGCGCCCGTTGTTTACCCACGCGGACACACTGCGGGGCACAGAGTCGGACGGATACCCAGCCTCAGCAAAAGTCCGGGCGTCAGTTGCAGTCTTTTCGTACTCCAGGGCGCGTAACGGATCGACAACGAAGGAATTACGGGCGGCATCTGCAGCAGAGTCAATTGCTGCGATTAGGCCCAACTCGACGATATTGAGTGTTTCGAACGGCTCCGGCTCATTGCCATCAGCTAGCCAGTCCTCGTATTCCACCCACAATGGATGAGCACGTGGAATAAACACTCCGCTAAGTAGTTGAATCACATCAGGACTGTCGGTGAGCTTGTACATTTCGAACCCCTTATAGCTCGGCGTCTGCAGTCCAGTGGACCTGCAAATTTTGATTAACGGCACCGGAAGATGGCAGCATGAAATTCAGAGAGAAACAGGTTTGACCAATGTTCCCCAAAGATGTGGAAGAACAGTCCACGAAAGCAGATGTGTTGCGAATTTGCATATTAGAGATATCCGGGTTATATGCGGTAATTGCAGGGGCAACCCGTTTGCGAACGTTAAACCAGATATTGAATGAAGATCCGACTGCGCCACTCGCCTGACTTTGATAAAGAGCAGCTCCTGCACGTGTAAGAGTGCCCGGCGCATCACTGAGATCATAGCTCTTCTCGAAGTAGCGCTGGCAAAGCCCTAGTTCCTCTGCCAACGAACGGCGGTCGAACGAGGTAGCGGCCTGGCCTTCTTCTACTTGAACTTGAGCGAGGCTAAACGTGAGATTAGTTACAGGCCTAAAGAAAAGCAGTTCAAGGCAGTCATCTCCATTACTACCGAGAGCCTTATCTGATATTGATGGCAGGTCATAGATCAGTATGAACCTCTGCCAAGTCGCACTCAAGTTAATCGGATTTATTAAATCAACCCTCGCACTGGGACTGCCACCCGTACCAAAAAATTGGCTGAGATATACATCAATGCGTACATCACTGTTAGCTTTGGCATAAAAGCTGACAGCAACTTTTTTCCCCGCCAAAGTTTTTACGCTTTCTATGCGTTGGCGGAAATTTAAGTTACTGCCACCCGACGTAACGACTTGAGCAAAGTAAGTCGGCTCGCCTGCTACCTCTATCTGGTCGAGCTTAAATACTTGTCGTGTAACGGCCACAGATCCCACGGTGCCTGGATTCACCCGCCAACGGTCTGCTGTATACATGATGCCGTAGGGTGCGCTCGATGTGATGCTGGTTCCGCGCTGCCAAATGTTAAAGTCCCCGTTGATCAGTAGATTTTTTCGATGCACTTGGACAGGAAATTTCTGCTCTGGGTCGAATTTAATAAATTGTGAACCGCCGAGCACTTCACCGCGTTTCCCGACTGTGACTCGATTGAAACTCCCCACTGCAGCATCTGCTTTCCTCGCAACACACTCAAACACCAACCCAGAAGTGCCTAAGGCAAGAGTTTCATCAGTCGCTAACTGCCAAACCGAGTTGGCATTGACGGCGCCGTGCTCGACTGAAACGAACATTCCTGGCGTAACGTTAATGGCCGCGTCTGCATCTGCATCACGAATCCAAGTATCAGAGGCGGCTATGTAGATGCCGTTCTGCAAAGCGATAATCTGATCCTTAACCAACACCCGATCACCAGCAAACGGCACTACGCCATCAATCATCTCCAACCCCTTGAGGCCAAGATTACCGGTCGTAGCAAGTCGCACACGGCTTTTGCCCAGTTGCTCCTGAATCAAGGCCTTCAATGCTTCACGGGTCAGCGCCGTCTCCACCCATTCGCCGGGGTTGACCAACGGCCGCTTGCCAAGGTTTGCCACCTTGGCCTTCCAGACCTTACCCCCCTCCTGAACGTGGGCGTCCACGGGGTAGTCCTCGGTGGCCGACCAGTCGGCGATGCCGCGTTGCAGCAGGTAGCGCAGGCCTTCGTCACCGCGCTTGAACAGCGCGTTGAACCACTCCATCGGCGGGATGCCGGCGGTCTGGTCGTAGGCCACGCCCCAGCCACGGGGAATGTCGGGGAAACCCTGGACCTCGCCCGGCTTGGCGCCGGATGCGAAGACCAGTTCGTCAGGACGGGAGTAATGCGTCATAGGAACCTCGCGAATTTTCCTTGGTTGAAGCCGAGTGCGCCGGCGGCGCCCCGGAAGCCGAAGGCCCGTTGGGGCACAGCGACGTAGAACTGGATACGGACACCCGCCGGTCGCGGCAGGATGTCCAGGGTGTTCAGCGCATAGCGCTTGAAGTCGCTGACCTGGTCGCTGCGGATGACCACGGTCAGGCTCATGTCGTACTGGTCGAAGACCAGGCTCTCGCTGTCGAAGATGAAGCGCAGGGCTGCGCTGATGTCGTCGACGGTGCCGAGTTGGTAGTTGCGGGCGATGCGGCAGCGGATGAGGAAGCGGTAGTCGTCGTCATCCAGCACCGCCGACTCTTCCAGCGGGTCGCCCATGCGGTACCACTTGCCGGTGCCGAAACCGCGGGCACCGGGGACTTCGTGGAAGCCGAACAGGCTGCGCGGGGCGAGCCCGTTGAGCACGCGGCTCTGGCCGACGTGCTTGCCCACCAGGTCGAGGTTGGCGCCCAGCGCGCGGTCGATGTCGAGCGCGTCGGGCAGGCTCGACAGGCCTTGCCAGGTGTCGCCGAACTGTCGCGAGATCAGTTCGGCGGTGGCGGCGGCCCGGGGCTTGCCCTGGTATTGCCAGATCAGCAGGCGGTCATAGCTCATAGCACCACCACCTCGATGTCGGACGGGGCGAACCGCGCCCGCTCACGCACACCGATGGCGATGTTGTCCGCCGCCGGGGTGCCGCTGCGGCGGCTGATCTTCAGCTGCTCGACCCAGAAGCCCTGGACGGTGTTGATCGGGCTGTAGAGCCGCGACAACTGCACGTCCTGGCCGATGCGGAAGTCCAGCTGCGCCAGTTGCGCCTTGATCGCCGCCACGTCGATGGCGGTGAACTCGGCGTCGCGCCGCAGCTGGACGAAGGCCTTGCAGTCCACCACCGCCGGGCGGTCGAAGCGGATCAGGCGCTTCATGCCCTGCCCGTCCACCACGGAGTGCGACTGCTGGCCCATGAGTCCGGTGCCCGCCGGCTTGCGCTGGAAGATCGCCTGGGCGATGGCCTGCTCCTCGCCGCCATCGACGATCAGGTTGAGGCTGTGGCCCGGCACGCCGTCGGCGTCCGCAGTCGAGCCGGTGTTCTCCAGCCCCACCACCTGGCGCACGTCCGGCAGTTGCAGCAGCGCGGCCACCAGGCCATCGAGGCTGTTCTGCGCCGGGCGGGCGCGGCTGCGGAAGAAGCGCGCACGCAGCTCGGCGTCGGTCTCCTCCTCGGCGCCCACTTCGGCGGGCGCCTGGGTGGTGGCGGTGTCCCACCCCAGCACCAGGGTCTCGAGGGTGAGGCTGCTGTTGGCCGGCAGGTTGTAGGCGCCGAGTTCTTCGCTGCGCAGGTCGGCGCGGGCGGAGCCGTCGACACCCAGGGTGACGTCGGCGGTGAGCAGCCAGCGCCCGCGGTTGGCGTCGCGCAGCACGGCGCCGGCGGGAATCTGGGTGCCGGCACGCCCGGTGAGGGCGGTGCCGCGCAGGTAGCTGTAGCGCGCCTGGCGCCGGGTCAGCCCGGCGTAGGCGACCCGCTGTTCGAGCCAGTCGCCACTGGCGTGGTCCGGATCGAGGGCGCGGTAGATGACCTCGCCCAGCTCCTCCAGGTCCGCACGAACCTGGGCGATGAGCCCGAGCATCTGCCCGTCGGGGCTGTCGGGCGCGAGGTCGATGTCGTTGCCATAGATGGCTCGGAACCCCTGGTCCAGCTCCGCAAGGATGCTGTCCAGGCGTACACCGACATAGCCCTTGTTGGTCAGTTGTCCCATGTTGGTTCTCCAAAGAAAAAGCCCCACTCGAGGTGGGGCTTCGGTTTGACGGCGGCGGCCGATCAGCGCTGGACGCGGGTGCTCAGGTCATTGCCGAGGTTGTCGCGCAGCGTGACGCCGATGGCCAGGCGCCGGTCGTCGGGGGTGACGTCCAGCTGGAAGTCGAGGATCTCGCTCACCCCCTCGGTGGTGAGGATGCAGCGCTTGATGTCCACCTCGATCTGCGCCAGGTCCGCCGGCCGCTCCATGCGGGGCAGCCAGGGCAGGCCATGCTCCAGGTCGAGGAACCAGTCCCCCTGGAAGGAGCGCAGGCGCGTGCACACACGCTGGGCCACGCATTCGCCGCCGTCGGCGTAGTTGTTGCGGCCCTGGCCGAAGGTCCAGTCGCCGTCCTTGTCTATTCGTCTCACTCTCATTGTCGTGTCCTCATTGCGGCACGCCGGTGACGGCCGGGCCGGCCATGACCTGGCCGTGCAGGTGGCGTTCCAGGCTGATGCCGCTGGACACCACGTCGCCCTTGCCGGTCATGCCCGCCTCGAACACCACCGGGCATTTGATCAGCACCTTGGCGCCGTCCAGCGTCAGGGTGCCGCCCTCGTCCAGGCGTACGTAGGCCGAACCGTCCAGCCGACGCAGTTCCACCGCGTCGGTGGCGAAGGCCGGCACCACCTGGGGCAGCGAGCTGATGCCCATCACCGCCACGGCGTCCGACAGGTCGTGCTGGCGGTAGTCCAGCGGTTCGCTGGAGGCACCGGAATGCCACCAGCCGTCGATGCAGCGCTCGTTGAACACCAGCAGGCATTCGTCGCCCGGCTTGACCGGGAAGGTCAGCACGAAGCCGCCCCCCCGAGGGAACTGCACCGGCACGTCGGGCAGCATCGGCAGGGGCTGGCGCGAGCCATCCATCAGCTGCTGCTCGATCATCGGCTGCACGCTGGCCACCTGGCGGGCGGCATCGAAGGCGACGATGCGCCCCGGCAGCGCGGTGTGCAGGCGCTTGATGCGGGTGTCGAGGGCGGTGCCCATGGCGACCTCGGTCGAGGGGGTCTGCCAGTCGTAGTTACCCATTGCTCTTGCCTCCGGATTGGCTCTTGGCGCCGCCGGCCGGCTGGAACTCGCCCTTGCTCACGGTGAGCACGCAGAACCAGTCCTTCTCCATGACGTCGCCCTTGCTGATGATCCTGACGATCTTGTAGTCGCCGTCAAAGCGCGGCTCGATGGACTTCACCCGCACCGTGCCACCGACCCGGGGTGCCGGGTCGATCAGGCAGGTCAGCTCCAGGCCGCCCTCCACTTCCTTGGGTGAGCCGATCAGGCCGGTTTCCTGGGAGAGGAACACGGCCTGGTCGTCCAGCACGTTGCCGGCGGGCAGCAGCAGCAGTTCGCCGTCCTGGATGGACCAGTCGGCCCCCTGCTCCGCCGCCACCTGGCTGAGCACGTCGCGGCTCAGCCCCACCAGCACCTTGCCGCGCGGCAGGGGCCGTTGCTTGGGCAGGGTGATCTGCCCCGGCGTGGTGGACTTCATCGACTGCACCGCTGCCTTGACGTGGTCGTCGGCAGTGCTGCCGGCGGCGAGGGAGCGGCTGATGCGCGCCTCGCGGTAATCCACCGCACCGGTGGCGCAGGTGAGCACGGTGATGTTGTCCAGGCCCTTGCGCTCCACCGCCGCCTCGGCGATGTCGCCGGCGTAGAGCAGGCGCAGCTCGCTGTAGCCGGCCCAGAGCCAGGCCTTGCGCAGGGTGCCGTCCTGCAGTTGTTCGCGGTGCTCGGGGTTGAGGTTCCAGACGCGGATCGTTCCCGGGTTGGGTTTGTTGTCGATGCTCTTGGTGAAGTCGAAGGCCACCCGCAGGCTGTCGATCACCAATCCTTCCTGGTCGGCACCGAGGATCAGGCGGTAACGCCGGCCGAACTGCCTCATGGCTGCACCTCCGCTTTCTCGCCGATGTGGAGCAGGCAGCGGCTGCCCATGTCATCGCCGCCGATGGGGTCGAGGCCGACGCCGCTGACATCTTCCAGCCAGAGGAAGAACGGCAGGGTGCTGCGCCAGAGCATCGGCACGCCGGTCACCAGGGTCAGCCCCTGGGCCAGCCAGGTGCCCTTGGCCTCGTCCAGCAGGTCGATGGCCCAGTGGTCGCCGATGCTGTTGTAGCGAAGGGTCAGGCGCAGGCGGTAGCCGGCGAACTCGAAGCTCTGCTCCTGCAGCGGGTCGCTGCTGATGGGGATCTGCTTCATGAGAACACCGTCCTGCCTACCGCATGCGCAAAGCTCTCATTGCGCTTCTTGGTCTTGGGCGTGGTCTTGCCCTTGGACTTCTTCTCCGCTGCCTGGCACTGGGAGCGTCCGGAACGCTTGGTCCCGGCCGCCGGGGTGACCACGCCATTGATGACGCGGGTATCCACCACCAGGACTTCGCGCAGGGTCAGGTCCAGCTCGATGGCGCCATCGATGGCCTGCACGGCGGAAATCGTGGTGAGCAGCATGTTCTTGTACAGGTAGAAACCGGTCTGCACCTGCAGCAGTTCACCGGCCTTCTGGGTGTCCAGCAGGCATTGGTAGACCTGTTGCAGGCGCGACTGGCTGGGCGAGCTGTCGAAGCGCGACAGCGGCTGGTACTCCAGCATCCAGGGCGCCAGGGGCCGGGCCTTGGGTGTGTCCACCTGGGGCTTGAGCCAGCTCTTGAGCTCGCGCTGGGCCCGATTGCGGGCCTGCCGGGTCAGGTTGGCCAGGATCCCCGGCTTCACCTCGTCGACGAAGTCGACACTGCTGCGCAGCCCCGGCGTGACCTCGGCGGCCAGGGCCGCCAGGGGGTCGTAATGCTCGACCACGATGCCCTTGATCTTCAATGTGCGGGGCTGCGCGTAGGCGTGGTCGGCAATGTTGGCGCCGCTCTCCACCGGGTTTTCGGTGATCTTGAGTTCAGCGGTGTGGGTTTCGTTGATGACCGCATCGAGCCTCATCGTGCCGATGCGGCGGTTGATCAGCATGACCATCGATTCACCTCACTGTCTGATGTCACTCTGGTTGTTGTGGGTGGCCAGGCGCTGCTGGTTGGAGGCCACCTGCTCGGCGACCTCCCGTCCGATGGCTTGGGGGTTGTCTCCGCTCACGTGGACCGTGACCGACTGGTTGAAGCTGTTGTTGCTCACCGGGGCCACGAGGGAGGCGGCACCGACGCCGGCGCCCAGCGCCGCGCGGCTCTGTGCGTCGTGCACACCGGCCGTGAACTGGCTGGCGCCTTCCACCAGGCGAGGTGCCGTGGCGGCCTGGTCGTCGGTGCTGTTCCAGCCGAAGAACCCGGCCACGCCGGAGAACATCCCCGGCGATTCCTTGGCCGCCTCGGGCGCGCCTTCCTTGTCGTCACCGAAACCGAACATCCCGGCGACCTTCTTGAACCCGGCGCCGAGTGCCTCGAACTTGGCCTTCACGCCTTCGAACCAGCTGTTGAAGACTTCCTTGATGCCGTCGAAGCCGCCTTTGACGAGGACGAACAGACCTTTGAACAGGTTGATGACGTAGTTGATGCTGGTACCGATGCCGGCCATCAGGCCCTCGGCGAAGGCCATCGCCGATTCGCTGATTTCCCCCCAGAGGGCCATGAACTGTGCCTTCAGCCCATTCAGGACTAGCTCTACCGCGGCGATGCCGTTGAGCAACGACTCCCAAGAGAACAGGCTGCCGATCACTTCGAACTGCGTGGCCAGGCCTTCGAATATCCCGCCGAACGCCTCCTTGACGCCGTCGACGTCTCCTCGCAGCAAGGCGAAGAAGCCTTTGAACAGGTTGATGACGTTGCTGATGCCCGCGCCGATGAACACCACCAGGCCGTCGGCGAAAGCCATCGCCGACTCGCTGATTTCCCCCCAGAGAGCCATGAACCGTGCCTTCAGCCCATTCAGCACGGCCTCTACCGCAGCGATGCCATTGAGCAACGGCTCCCAGGAGAACAGGCTGCCGATCACTTCGAACTGCGTGGCCAAGCCTTCGAATATCCCGCCGAACGCCTCCTTGACGCCGTCGAAATCTCCTCTGAGCAAGGCGGAGAAGCCTTTGAACAGGTTGATGACGTTGCTGATGCCCGCGCCGATGAACATCATCAGGCCGTCGGCGAAGGCCATCACCGTCTCGCCGTTCTCCGCCCAGAAGGCGTCGAACTGCGCCTTCATGTCCGCCAGGATGGCGCCGACTTCCTTGAAGCCTTTCACCAGCGGCTCCCAGACGCCGCCGAAGGCCGATTCGCCGCCGTCCAGGTAGGTCATGAAGTCGTCCACCAGGGCGATCACCACCACCAGGGCGGCGATGATCCACATGATGGGGTTGGTGGCGAAGGCCATCAGGCTGGCGCGGCCGACCCAGAGCAGGGCCGTGCCGAGCATCATCAGGGCGTTGTCCCATCCGACGGTTCCGCTGACCACGAAGTCCAGCGCGCGGCCGAAGTTGTAGACCGCGTCCAGGCCTTCGGCGACCAGCGTCATGGTCTTCTGCAGCCCTTCGGTGATCAGCTCCTTGTTGGCGTCCACCACCGCGAGGAAGCGGTCCGCCAGGAATGACAGTTGCGGGGCGAGGCCCAGGCCGACCCGCGCCTTCACCCCGTCCAGCACCTTGTCCAGTTTCTCCATGGACGTCTGGTAGTCCTTGGCCGACTGGGCCTGCTCGTCGGTGACGACGCCCAGGGCATCCGGCCCGGCCTTGAGGTCCTTCAGGCTGCCCAGGGAGGACTGCACGAAGTCGAAGAGCTTGGAGGCCACCTGGGAGATGGCGCCGCCGATCCTGGACGAGCTGCCCTCGACCTGCGCCGCCTTGTCCTGAACCTGGTTGAGGGTCTCGATGTAGGTGTAGTGGGCCTGGTTGCTGGAGAGCAGGGTGTTGCGGGTGACCTCGACGTTCTGCCTGAGGTGGTTCACCACGCTGATCTCCTGCACCAGCGTATTGCTGATGACGTTCAGCTCCTGCTTCAGAGTGTTGGTGATCTGCTGCAGGCCCAGCGCGAACTGCGTGCTGAGTTGTTGGATTCCAATTTCAATTGCCATTGGCCTGCCTCTCGTGGGCCTGACGCTGTGCGTCATCCCATTCGGCTATCGCGTCATGGAAGTCGCACAAGTCGGCCAGGGTGTAGAGCGCGCGCAGCTCGTGCAGGGTGCAGAGCTGGCGCATGACAGGGGTGAACAGGAACCAGTCGGTCACTCCGCCTCGGCCGGTCCCGGCAGAATCGCCGACAGGGCTGGCGCGGCGGCGGCGAAAAAATCGGCGAACTGGTACTTCACCCCCTCCACCAGCAGCGGCACCAGGTGCCCGCGGTGTTGGTTGAAGTGCGCCTCGGCGCGGTCGGCGAGGCGGAATGCCGCGCCGTCGGCCGGTTGCACGTTGGTCTGCTGGATCACCAGCGCTTCGATCTCCGCCACCACCGGATCGCCCAGGTTGGCCAGGATGGCGCCGATGGCCAGGCTGTCGCCGCCCTCGCCGCGCTTGATCTCCACGCCCTGCAGCAGGCGCGCGGCCTTCTTCAGGGCGTTCCAGGCCGGCATGGCGTTGGCCGGGCGCATGACGTAGTCGAAGCCGTCGAGGTTGATGCGATGTTCGGCGTTCATGGTCAGGCGACTCCTTGTTCCAGGTTCACGTTGGCGCGCTCGAAGACGATGGTCCAGGTGGTGTCGTTGGCCTCGCTGCCACGGGTCACCTCGGGACGCTTGGTGAAATAGCCGCGGGTGGCGCTGATCAGGTCTTCGTTGAGCAGGTCGCGCATTTCCAGGGTCAGCGGGGTGAAGGCCTTGAGGTTGCCTTCCTGCAGCAGGCGCAGGCTGTTGAGGAACTTGTTGTCACGCGAGTGCTGCTTGAGCTTCAGGGTGAGGGTCGCGGACCGGTCGTTGTTGGCAACGAACACGCCGGTGCCGTTGCTGCCGATCTTCATGGAGCCGGATTCGGCGGTGAAAGCCAGCTTGAGGACATCGGCGCCGGCGCCCCAGTCGCTGATCTCGTAGCCGTTGATCAGGACGGACAGTTGTTTCTGGTCGTAGATAGCCATGGAAAATCTCCGGAAATGAAAAGGCCCCACGCGGGGGCCGGAAAACGTTGGGTGGGTCGGGATCAGCGGTCGAAGTTGACCAGCACGTCCACGGAGTGAACGGCGCCGGCCATCTTCAGGGCCACCTGGATCGGCGGCGCCTTGCGCTGCTCGCGGTCGGAGGTGGACAGGTTGTCGACGCTGTCGGCCCAGACGTAGTAGCCCTCGTCCAGGCGCTCGCCGCTGACCAGGTTGCCGAACGGGTCGCCGTTCCACACACCGGGGGCGAAGGCACCGTTGTTCACGCCCTCGCGGCAGACCTTGCGCACGGCGGCCAGCAGGCGCGCCACACCGGCGTCGGTCAGCGGCACCTTGCTCGAAGAGCGGTAGAGGGTGGCGAAGACCTCCTTCTGCACCGCGTCGACGTACCAGTCGAGGATGTGCACTTCATCGAAGAAGCGGCCACCGATCACGGTGCCCTCGGCGACCATCGCCGACTCGTCGAAGTAGGTGTAGAAGTTCAGGCCCAGCTTCCGGCACTTGTCCGCTTCGGTGAGGGTCAGGTTGTCAGCGCTGATGCCCGGCAGCTGCTTGAACTTCATGGTCAGGGTGGAGTTGTTGGCGGCGAAGTTCACCGACAGCGCACGCGCCAGCCAGCTGGCCACGGCGTAGGGGTCGTTCTTGTCGTAGACCGCGACGGTGCGGTAGCTCTGGCGATCCTTCAGGCGCTTGAACGGGTTGCTCGGCACATTCTCCAGGTGGCTGGGGTTCTGGGTGGTGACGCCGAAGACCTTCTTGTCCGCAGCCAGCACCCAGGCGGCCGCCTGTTCGATCTCGTCGTCGGTCAGGGACGCGGCGACGGTGGCGGCGTACCAGCCGGAGTTGACCTCCAGCAGCGCGGTGAAGGCCTCGGGCAGGGTCTGCGCAGCCAGCACCAGGGCATCGCGACCGGCGACCTTCTGCGCCATGCCGTTCTCCAGGCGCAGCAGGCCACCCAGGTAGGCGCCGGTGGCGCCCAGGTCCTGGACGAAACCGACGGACTTGGTCTGGCCGGCGACGTCGGCTTCGAGGATGAAGCGGTTGGCCACGGCGTCATAGCGGCAGCTGACGGCCTGGGCGGTGAGCTTGGCGTCGATCAGCGCGGCGATGGCCGGCAGGTCGCTGGCGGCGCTGAAGTTCAGGCCGGTGACGTCCTGGCGGACGCCGTCCACGGTCACCGAGAACTGGCCGGCGCTGATGGCCTTGAGCTGGTCCAGGGTGGCCACCAGCGGCGTGCCGTTGAGGGCGGCCTTCACCGCCGGCACGTTGCGGGTGTTCTTCAGCCAGCGCGCCACCAGCAGTTGCTTGGGTCGCGGGCTCTGGGCGAAGAAGGCGCTGGCGGCCAGGGCGGTCTGGGAGGTGCTGCCGAAGGCGGCTTCCACCTCGGCCTGGCTGGCGCAGCTGATATAGAGGGTGGCGGCGTCGGTGAAGACGTTGCCGGCCTCGGGGGTGAACAGGGCGAGCTGGCCGAAGTCACGGCGCGGGCTGGCCACCGGTTGAACGTTGAGTTGTACGTTGACGATCTGCGAAAGCGGAAGGGACATATCAGGTCTCCGTTGGATTCACTGTAAGGGTGGCGGTGAGGCCCGTATCGGTGTGGGCGGTCACCACCGAGGAAGCGATGCGTTTCTGTTCCAGGACCACCTGGTGGCCATGGACGAGGACCAGCTCCAGACGGGCCTGCTCCTTGGCCACGCCCGCCTCGACGGCGGACAGGTTGTCGATGGGTTTCATGCGCGGCAGGGCAACGCCCAGCCGGCGCAAGCTGTCCAGGGCCCGGCTGGACTGCAGGATCGAGCGCGCGTCGTGCGCCAGATCCAGCGCCCCGGGGCCATGGGTGATGAGGTGGAAGGTGGTTTCACAGGCGGTGACGACGGTTTCCCGCTCGCCATTGCCGTTGAACTCGCGGCGGGACACGCCCACCTCGGCGGACTGCTGCTCGCGCAGGCTGGCGTACAGGCCCGCCGGCGGCGCAGCGGCCTGGTCGGCGGCCACCAGCGCCCCGGCCGGCAGCTCCAGCAGGCTGCGCAGCGCTTCGCGCAGGGCCGCCACATCCAGCCGCGTGGCGGTGATGCTCATGGTGTTCTCCTTTATATGCAGGGCACGACCCAGCGCGGGCGACCGGGGCCGCCCGGCCAGGCCGGGGATGGAACAGGTGGGCGCCGGGCGTCAGCCCAGGCGCAGGATGCGGGCGAGGTTGCCGCGGGCCCTGAAGACCAGGACCAGCAGGATCAGCAACACCCCCAGCATCCACGGCGACAGCTGCCCCACGGGGTAGCGGCCGACCGCGATGCTCAGGGCCTGGCTGCCGGTGCACAGCGCCATCAGGTAGGCGCAGAGCGAAACACCGGGGCGGAAGCGCGAACCGCGCCGCCGGTAAGTGATCAGCCGAAGGCAGATGGCCGAACAGACGAAGAGGGTCGCGGTGGCCAACGGGTCATCCATTGCGGCCTCCCGCGCCTCGGCGCAACAAGGTGCGCAGCCAGTTGGGCAACTGCCCGCCGCGCATCCATTCGAGCATCCCGATCCCTCCGGTGACACAGAGGGTGGCGGCCACGAAGGCCACCACCCCGCTGGTCTGGGCCAGCCCGCGACTGACCGCCTCGACGGCGGCGTAGTAGCCCCCCACCCAGGACACCAGCAGGTAGCCGGCGCGGGTCAGGGGCTTGTAGTCACGGGCGAACACCACGAAGAAGATGGCACCGCCGAATCCTCCGATCAGCGCGTTGCCATCGATGCTGGGGATCAGGATCGCCAACCCCGCGCCGGTCATCCCCCCTGCCATTGCCGCAGCGACACTGGGCTCGGTCATGATGGGACTCCTTGAAGAGGGCCCGATGATCGACCGGGCCCGGAAACGAAAGAGCCCGCTGGTGGGCGGGCTCTTGATGGTCTGATTTCGATCTTGGAGCTAGGTTACCTTTATCGTCCCAACAGGTCAATATGGGAGAACCTGTTTTTTTCAAAAATATTTTCAATGCGCCACGACAATCCCCGCACGGCTCATCGGCGCCTCCAGGCGCGCCAGGGCCTCGCGAAGTTTCAGGGCCACGCGCGCGCGCCAATCCTGGTCCCAGCGGTGCAGGGTGCTCTTGGACAGGCCGGTCAGGCGCTCGATCTCGCGGATGCTGTGGGGCGGGCGGCGGAACATGCGCATCAGCAGTGCCAGGGCGGCACGCTGCTCGGCCGAATCGGCCTGCGGCTTGAGCCAGTCACGCAGGGCCGCCATGGCCAGCACGAAGTCGCGCCCGTGGGCGTATTCGGCCTGAACCACGGCCAGTTCGAGGGGGTGGTCGGCCAGCAGGCGCTGGGCGAAACGGATCGTCATGGTGGCCTGGGCCTGCCATTCGTGGGGGCTCAGGCCGCTGGGCAGACGCTCGACGAACTGGGTGTCGAAACGCTCGCGCAGCACATCGATCGCCATCGCCGTGGACGACTTCGGCCCCACCCGGTGTTCAGCCATCCAATACGCTACGGCCAGGGCCTGTTCGGTGCTGTTAAACATGGGCTGTCTCCTTTTCCATGCCCCGTGGCAGGGCTAAACAAAAGCCCCGTCGACCGGTTCACGGCAACGGGGCAGCACAGGCGCATATAATAATACCTATATATAGGTGCTTGCAATGAAATAGGCGCACCGTTAATCTGCTGCCCCATGGAACTCAAAGACCGAATCCGGGCGGCGCGAAAGCACGCCAACCTCAGCCAGGTCCAGCTCGCCCAGGCGACTGGCATGACCCAGGCCTCCATTTCCGATCTGGAGCGTGGCAAGTCGCGCGCGACCAGTTTTGCCACGCAGATCGCCACTGTCTGCGGCGTCAGCCCGCGCTGGCTCGCCGAAGGCCACGGCGGCATGCTCGACACGCGCATGCCGCCGTCCGGCGCGAACGCCAACTGGGCCGGCGCCGTGGAGTCCTGGGACGACGACACCCCGCTGGACCCCGACGAGGTCGAGCTGCCCTTCTACAAGGAAGTGGAGCTGTCCGGCGGCAAGGGCAGCACCGTGGTGCTGCAGACCACCGGGCGCAAGCTGCGCTTCGGCAAGTACTCGCTGCGCAAGAAGAACATCGACGCGGCCAGCGCGGCCTGCGTGACGGTGAACGGCAACAGCATGGAACCGGTCCTGCCCGACGGCAGCACGGTGGGCGTGGACACCAGCTCGCGCACCATCAAGGACGGCGACATGTACGCCTTCGACCACGACGGGCAACTGCGGGTGAAGCTGCTCTACCGCCTCCCTGGCGGCGGGCTGCGCATCCGCAGCTTCAACAGCGACGAACACCCCGACGAGCGCTACGAGGCCACCGAAGTGGCCGAGCACATCAACGTCATTGGCCGGGTGTTCTGGTATTCGGTGCTGCTCTAGGCAGCGCTGGCACCGCGTGACCTCCGGAACACAGGCAAAAAAATGGGCGACCATCTGGTCGCCCGCCCAATTCATTCCGGGATGGGAATGCTAGAAACGCTTGTGTCCGATCACGCAAGATTCAGACGCGTCCTTTGTACCCCCCGAGCGCCGGCCCAACCATTGCACCAAGGTCTAACAGGCCGTTGAACACGCCCCGTGCTGACCCGCCTGGAACCCCAGCGGCCTGCCGGCTCAGGCCTCTTCCCGACCCAATCCGTACTGCCGCAGCTTGTTGGCGATGGTGGTGTGCGACACCCCCAGACGCTTGCCCAGTTGCCGGCTGCTGGGGTGGTCGGCGAACAGCCGCTCCAGCACCGCCCGCTCAAAGCGCCCGACGATGGCCTCCAGCCCGCCTTCCAGGGAGAAGTCCCCAAGGGGCTGTGGCGCGCCGTAGTCCGGCAGGCGGATGTGCTCGGCACGCACCTGGCCGCCTTCGCACAGGGAGACGGCCTGGAACAGCACGTTCTCCAGCTGCCGCACATTGCCCGGCCAGTGGTAGCGCGACAGCCGCTCCAGCGCCTGGGGCGCGAGGGTCGGCAACGGGCAGCCGATCTGCCGGCTGGCCGAGTCGAGGAAGTGCTCCACCAGCGGCCCCAGCCCATCCAGGCATTCGCGCAGCGGCGGGATGTGCAGGGACAGCACGTTGAGGCGGTGGTAGAGGTCCTGGCGGAACTCGCCCCGCGCGCACAGCTCCGACAGGTCCACCTGGGTGGCGCAGATCACCCGCACGTCCAGGTACACCTCCTCGTCGCTGCCCACCCGGCGGAAGCAGCCGTCCTGCAGGAAGCGCAGCAGCTTGGCCTGCAGGCGCGGACTCATCTCCCCCACGCCATCGAGGAACAGCGTGCCGCCGGCGGTCAGCTCCAGCAGCCCCAGCTTGCCCTCCGGCCGGGCGCCCTCGAAGGCCCCGGGGCCGTAGCCGAACAGCTCCGTCTCGGCCATGGATTCCGGCAGCCCGGCGCAATTCAGCGCCATGAACGGCGACTGCCCGCGCGGGCTCGCCAGGTGGCAGGCACGGGCCAGCAGCTCCTTGCCGGTGCCAGTCTCGCCCTCGATCAGCAGCGGCGCGTCCAGCGGTGCCATGCGCCGCGCCTCGCGCACCACCGCCGCCATCACCCGCGAACTCTGGAAGATGCTGTCGAAGCCGCGCAGCTCGTGCTTGCGCACGTTGTAGATGCGCTCCCCCACCCGGTCGGCGCGGTGCAGGGTCAGCACCGCGCCGGCCAGGGCCTCGCTCTCGTCGTGCTCGGATTGCAGCGGCGCGATGTCGGCCAGGAACACGTCGCCGCGCACCTTGATGCGCAAGCCGTTCACCCGCGCCTTGTTGGCCCGCACCACCTCCGGCAGGTCGAAATCCTCCACGTAGCGCGACAGCGGGATGCCCGGCACCTCGTCCACCCGCACGCCCAGCAACTGTGCCGCCGCGCGGTTGGCGGCGACGATGGAGCCGCCCATGTCCACCGACAGCACCGGGAACTCCAGCGCCCCCAGCAGGGCGTTCAGCTCCAGGTGGCGACGCTCGCTGGGCATCAGCCCCACGCGCTTCACGCCGAATACGCCGGGGATGGCCTCCAGCTTCGGCCGCAGGGATTGCAGTTGCAGGTTGATGAGGTTGGGGCACAGCAGGTAGATGGCGTTGCCCTGGTCCCCGCCCACTTCACCACGGTTGACGTTGATGCCGTAGTCGACGAGCAGGTTGAGGATGTCGCGCAGGATCCCTACGCGGTTCTGGCAATGGACTTTGATGCGCATGAGGCACCCCGAAACGGGCTCTTGTCAGTGCACCTCCAAAAACTACCTGCGTTGTCATCGCTGCGTTAAAAACCGACTCAAAGTGCTCATTTACACCACGTAAACTGCGCTTTTTCGCCTGTTTTTGCCTTGCGCTGACGGCCTCGCCTACGTTTTCAGAGGTGCACACCAGGGGCAGTGCCGGGAAAATCAGCGTCCTGCCCGATTTTTCCGTCAAGAATATGTGACACTTCGACGCACCAGCAAGGCCGAAACACCGGCCACTGGCAAAATCGTAAAGAATTCGTTACGAAACACACCCCCACCTTCCCATCCAGCCCGACCTCCTGCACCGCCCCAGCCCACCGAAACGCGGTATCCCTGGGTCAACACAACAACAACGTCGCGCCCTGGGAGGCCGAATGAAAACCACCCACTACGTGGCCCGCGAGCCGGACGACAGCGGCTTCATCCATTACCCGGACAGCGAGCACGCCGTCTGGAACACCCTCATCACCCGCCAGCTCAAGGTGATCGAAGGGCGCGCCTGCCAGGACTACCTGGACGGCATCGAACGCCTCGCCCTGCCCCACGACCGCATTCCCCAGCTCGACGAGATCAACCGCGTGCTCCAGGCCGCCACCGGCTGGCGCGTCGCCCGCGTCCCGGCGCTGATCCCCTTCCAGACGTTCTTCGAGCTGCTGGCCAGCCAGCAGTTCCCCGTGGCCACCTTCATCCGCACCCCGGAGGAGCTGGACTACCTGCAGGAGCCCGACATCTTCCACGAGATCTTCGGCCACTGCCCCCTGCTCACCAATCCCTGGTTCGCCGAGTTCACCCACACCTACGGCAAGCTCGGCCTCAAGGCCACCAAGGAAGAGCGCGTGTACCTCGCCCGCCTCTACTGGATGACCATCGAGTTCGGCCTGGTGGACACGCCCCAGGGCCGCCGTATCTATGGCGGCGGCATCCTCTCCTCGCCGAAGGAGACGGTCTACTCGCTGTCCAGCGAGCCCGAGCACCAGGCCTTCGACCCGCTGGAAGCGATGCGCACGCCGTACCGGATCGATATCCTGCAACCCCTGTACTTCGTGCTGCCGGAGCTGAAGCGCCTGTTCGAGCTGGCCCACGAGGACATCATGGCCCTGGTCCACCAGGCCATGGCCCTCGGCCTGCACGCGCCGAAATTCCCGCCCAAGGCGGCCTGAACCGAACCAGACTCAAGGAGCCGGCGAGCCACGCCGGCCGAACGAACAACGGAGAACCCCATGACCGCCTTGTCCCAAGCCCACTGCGAAGCCTGCCGCGCCGGCGCCCCGCTGGTTTCCGACGACGAACTGGCCACGCTGATCAAGGAGATCCCGGACTGGAACATCGAAGTCCGCGACGGAATCATGCAGCTGGAGAAGGTCTTCCTGTTCCGCACCTTCCGCCACGCCCTGGCCTTCACCAACGCCGTCGGCGCCGCCGCCGAGGAAGAAGGCCACCACCCGGGCCTGCTCACCGAGTGGGGCAAGGTCACCGTCACCTGGTGGAGCCACGAAGCCAAGGGCCTGCACCGCAACGACTTCATCATGGCCGCGCGTACCGACCGCATCGCCGAAACCGCCGAGGGCCGCAAATGAGCCACTTCGCCGCCGTGGGCCGGGTGCCGGGCGACCCCATCCTCGGGTTGATGGACGCCTTCCGCCAGGACACCCACCCCAACAAGCTCGACCTGGGCGTCGGCGTCTACAAGGACGCCCGCGGCCTCACCCCCATTCCCCACGCCGTGAAGCATGCCGAGCAGCGCCTGCTGGAGTTGGAAACCACCAAGACCTACGTCGGTGGCCACGGTGACGCCGCCTTCGGCCGCCTGCTGCAGGACCTGGTGCTGGGCATCGGCAACCCCGTACAACGCGCCGGTCGCGCCGGCACCACCCAGGCCCCGGGCGGCACCGGCGCCCTGCGCCTGGCCGCCGAGTTCATCGCCCGCAACCTGCCGGGCCGTGGTATCTGGCTGAGCGACCCGACCTGGCCGATCCACGAAACCATCTTCAACGCCGTCGGCGTCGCGATCAGCCACTACCCCTACGTGGACGCCGCCAACCGCCTCGACGTCGAAGGCCTGCTGGCAGCCTTCGAACGCATTCCCGTCGGCGACGTGGTGCTGCTGCACGCCTGCTGCCACAACCCCACCGGCTTCGACCTGGCCCAGGCCGACTGGCAACGGGTGCTGGAGGTGGTGAAGCGCCGCGAACTGCTGCCACTGATCGACTTCGCCTACCAGGGCTTCGGCGATGGCCTGGACGACGACGCCTGGGCCGTGCGCCTGTTCGCCGAAAACCTGCCGGAGGTGCTGGTCACCAGCTCCTGCTCGAAGAACTTCGGCCTCTACCGCGAACGCACCGGCGCCCTCATCGTCTGCGCCGAAGATGCCGAGAAGCTCGCCGACGTCCGCAGCCAACTGGCCTTCCACGCGCGCAACCTGTGGTCCACCCCGCCCGCCCACGGCGCCGCCGTGGTCGCCACCATCCTCGAGGATGCCAAGCTGAAGGCCGAATGGATCACCGAGCTGGAGGGCATGCGCCGCCGCGTCGCCGACCTGCGCCGGGGCCTGGTGGAAGCCCTGCAGCCCTACGGCCTGGCCGAGCGCTTCGCCCACATCGGCGTGCAGCGCGGCATGTTCTCCTACACCGGCCTGTCGCCGGAGCAGGTGGCGCGACTGCGCAGCGAGTTCAGCATCTACATGGTGGGCACCGGCCGCGCCAACATCGCCGGGCTGGACTTCAGCCGCATCGGCGACCTCGCCGCCGCCATCGCCAAGGTCTGCTGAGCGCACCGGGCGGCCCCTGCATGGGGTCGCCCGGTCGGCTCAGTAATCCACCTTGCCGCGCCCGGCCTTGATCGCCCCGCGCTTGCTCTTGCCGTCGAGGCGACGGGTCTTGGAGCCGAGGGTGGGGCGCGTCGGCCGGCGCTTCTTCTGCACCACCGCCGCCTCGCGGATCAGCGTCGCCAGGCGCTCCAGCGCATCGGCACGGTTCTGTTCCTGGGTCCGGTACTGCTGGGCCTTGATCACCACCACCCCATCGGCGGTGATGCGCGCATCCCGCAGCGCCAGCAGGCGTTCCTTGTAGAACGGCGGCAACGACGAGGCCTGGCTGTCGAAGCGCAGGTGCACCGCACTGGAGACCTTGTTGACGTTCTGCCCACCGGCGCCCTGGGCGCGGATGGCGGTCAGTTCGATCTCGTCGTCGGGGATCTGGACGTTGGAGGAAATCTGCAGCATGACGACGACCCGCGAAAAAGGGCGCCCAGAATACGCCGCGCAAAGGCCCTGATGCGAGCACGCTGGCCCGCCAACACTGAACTACGCTTAGCCAACGATCCGCTTCGCAAGGGAGGCCAAGGGGATGAACATCCGTCAGAAACTGGTGGCATCGGGCGTCATCAGCGTGCTCGCCGCCGCACTGCTGGGGGGCATCGGCCTGCTCGGGCAGAACCGCCTCGCCGATGCACTGGCCGAGAACCAGCTGAGCGTCACGGCCCTGCGCAACCACATGGAAGGCGACATGATGCACGACGCCCTGCGCGCCGACGTGCTCGCCGCCTTCGTCGCCGACCCGGGCGACAGCGCCGCCGCCAGCCAGGTGCGCAACGACTTCAGCGAGCACAGCCAGTGGTTCCGCAAGGTCATGGACGAGAACGCCAAGCTGCCGCTGAGTCCCGAGCTCAGCCAGTCCATCCGCGACCTGCGCCCGCTGATCGACACCTACATCGCAGCAGCCGGCAAGCTGGTGGACGACGCCCTGCGCGATCCCCAGGCGAGCCGCGCGCAGCTGAGCGACTTCCAGCGCATTTTCAGCGAGCTGGAGGAGCGCAACGAGAAGCTCAGCACCCTGATCGAAACCCGCGCCGACGAGGCCCGCCAGACTGCCAGCGACGCCGTACACAGCGCCGCCTGGTGGCTGCTGGGCGGGCTGGTGCTGGTCTGCGTCGTGCTCTGCCTCGCCACCGCACAGTTGATGAGCGCCATCATGCGCCCGTTGAAGAAGACCATCGACGTGGCCCGTGCCATCGCCCAGGGCAACCTGCGCAACAGCATCCAGGTGGAAAGCCGCGACGAAGCCGGCCAGCTGATGGAAGCCCTGGCCCAGATGCAGAACAGCCTGCGCGAGATGATCGCCAGCATCCGCCTGGAGAGCGAAGAGCTGCGCGGCACCGCCACCACCCTCAGCGACACCTCACGGGGCATCGTCGACGGCGCCAACCAGCAGGCCGAGAGCGCCGCCAGCATGGCCGCCGCCATGGAGCAGATGATCACCAACATCGCCCAGATCGCCGACCACGCGCGCAACGCCCAAGGCATTTCCGCCCATTCCGAAGGCCTGGCCAGCAGTGGCGGGCAGGTCATCCTAGGCGTGGTGGACGGCATGAACCGCATCGCCGAGGCCGTGAACAGCTCCTCCAACACCATCACCGCCCTGGGCCGCTCGTCCGAAGAGATCCACTCCATCATCCAGGTGATCAAGAGCATCGCCGAGCAGACCAACCTGCTGGCCCTCAACGCCGCCATCGAAGCGGCCCGGGCCGGCGAGGCCGGGCGTGGCTTCGCCGTGGTCGCCGACGAGGTGCGCAACCTCGCGGCGCGCACTGCCCAGTCCACCCAGGAGATCACCGGCATGATCGCGCGCATCCGCGAAAGCACCGACCAGGCGGTGAACAGCATGCAGACCGGCGTCACCCGCGTGCAGGACGGCGTCACCCTCGCCACCCAGGCCGGCAGCTCCATCAGCGAAATCCGCGAGGGTGCCCACAAGGCGGCTGAAGTAGTGGACGAGATCTCCCACACCATCGGCGAGCAGTCCAAGGCCAGCAGTGAAGTGGCGCAGCGGGTCGAACTCATCGCCCACATGTCCCGCAGCAACACCGAGGCCATGCACGAACTGGCCGCAGCCGCCCAGCGGCTGGACCAGGTGGCCGCCGCCATGCAGTCCTCGGTGTCGCGCTTCCAGGTCTAGCCAGCCCCTCCCCTGCCTGCCCACAAAAAAGCCGCCTTGCCCATCAGGGCAAGGCGGCTTCGTGGTGCGGCCAAACCAGCGGTCAGGCTGCCAGGCGAACGGCCTCCAGCAACGCCGGCAGCGGCAGCGCATGGGCGCCACCGATGCTCAGGGTCACCTGCTGGCCGGCAGCCCCGGCGTAACGCTGCAGGGCTTCCGGGGTCAGCTGTGCGCCGTTGAACGCGGCGTCGAAGCGCTTCTGGTCGCCTGCCACCTCGAAGGCGGCCAGCAGGCTGGGCTCGGCCACCTCCTGGGCCGTGTTCACCGCCACGGCGGTGCTCACCCCGGCCGCCTCCAGCGCCAGGGCCAGGTTCACCTCGGCCTGCAGGGCGCCGTTGAATTCCACCGAGAGCTGGCGGGTGTTGCCGGTGGCACCGATGCAGGCCAGCAGGCTGGCACTGTCCAGGGACTCGGCAGTGTTCACCCGCACCAGGGTGTTGGTGCCGGCGCCCGCCACCACGCTCGCCAGGTCGGTCTCGCCGGCCTGCGCGCCGTTGAACACCAGGCTCAGGTGGCGGCCGTTGCCTGCGGCGCCCAGCGTGTCGCGCAGCTCGTCCGCCGTCAGGGCCTGGGCGCCACCGATGACGATGCCGGTGCTCGCCCCGGCCGCCTCGACCGCCTGCAGCAGGTGCGCGGCCGGTTGCGTGCCGCTGAGCTCCACGGCGAGGTTGCGCCCGTCACCGGCCGCTTCCAGGGCCGCCAGCAGCGCTTCCGGGGCCAGCGACTGGGCGGCACCGATGCCGATGTCGACCCGCTCACCCGCCACGCCCAGCGCGGCCAGCAGCGCTTCTGCGCTGGCGCGGCCGCCGGTGAAGGTGGCGCGGACCTGGCGACCATCACCGGCCGCCGCCAGGGTCGAGCGCAGTGCAGCGGGGTTCACCGCCTGGGCGGCGTTGATCTCCACCGCCGTGTGCGGGCCGGCGAAGCTCACCGCCTGCTGGAGGTTGCGCGTCTCGGCGCGGGCCCCGTCGAAACCGAGCACCAGGCGGCGGTCGCTGCCGGCGGCGCTCACCACCGACAGCAGCGCCCCCGCATCCAGGCCGTGGGCGGCCCCGTAGTGCACGGTGGTGTTTTCACCAGCGGCCAGGAGCACCTGGCGCAGGGTATTGATCGCGACAGAACCGTCGAAGTGCAGAACGAGTTTCATGACTGACTCCCGAAAATTCCAACGCCTCAGGGCAGCGGCTACCCTCCCAGAGTCGGCTGCATCGGGCAATCGGGACCCAGTGACGGGCGCGGGCGAAAGGTCGGAAAGCCCGGTCCGAAAGGGGCCCCGGGGCTATTCGAGGACCATCCAGTCGATGACACCCACCTCGTCGTTGGCCGGCATCTTCAGCACCTGGCCGTCGCTGCGCCGCTGCAGGATCGAGCGACCGGCGCCCTGCTTCAGGCCGTCTGCCTCGCGGACCGCCACGGCCCGGTCGGTGGGGCTGAACAGCGACAGGCCATCCCCCTCGTGACGCACGCGGGTGCCCACCGGGTAGTGCCAGCCACCCAGCACCAGCGGCCGGGCCAGCTCGCCCTCCCAGAACACCGGCTCGCGCCGGGCATCCAGCTCCAGCACCAGGGACAGCCAGTGCAGGCCATCGAACGGCAGGTCGGCGGGGCCGTCGTTGCGCAGCACCCAGTGCTCGCCCAGCTGCCGCAGCGTCGTGCCGGTCGGCCAGTCGATACCCTGCACGGAGTGGCCGGGGGTCAGCGGGCAGCTCTCGAAGTGCCAGCCGGCGGGCTTCAGGCGGTCCTCCTGGGTGCGACGGAACTCCACCCACTCCCCGGCGGCGCAGGGCCACCCGTCCACCTGGCCTTCGCGGGCCAGGCGCACGCGGCTGGAGTTATAGCCGGTCGGCAGGTCGAGGGCGTCCACCTGCAAGCCGAGCAGTGCCATGGGCGCGGGCAGCTCGGCCTCCTTCAGGCTCTCCAGCCCGTGGGGCTGGGGCTGGTCCTGCCAGTCCAGCGGATCGAGGGTCTCCAGCTTGACCTGGCTGCCCGCCGGGAAGGTCAGGTCGCCCAGGGTCAGCGGCTGCTCCAGGCGCGGGTTGAGCGCCGCCTGACGGGCGGCGAATTCCGCCGCGAACTCGCGCTCCTGCAGCCACAACGCGCCCATGAGCCCCACCGGCACCAGCATCACCAGCGTCAGCAGGCCGTAGCGCCAGGGACGCGCCAGCACATGCCGACGCGAGCGCGGCCAGCACAGGGAGGCCGCCAGGGCCAGCAGCACGGGCACGGCCAGCACGCCGAGCAGGTAGATCAACCCGATGATCAGGAACACGGTGGGGTTGGGAACGGGGATCATCGGCGCACCTCGGCAATGGCAGGCGCCCATGCTCGCAGAAAGCCCGGGAAGGCGGACAGGCGCAGGTGGCCATCCGCGAGGCCGATCACACTCGTGGATTCACAAGACGGACGCAGGATCGTCAGGAAGAGGAAGGAAGGCATGCGGGCCCACCCGGCAGATCGCAGGGGCACGATCCACCGGGCAGGCTCGCCGGCCGCTTACTTGGCCGGGCTGATGTCGCCCTGTTCGAGGCGCGCCTGGCTGCTGGCCAGGGCGTTGGCGAGGGTGCTCAGGCGGGTGTCCGGCAGGGAGCCGGGCAGCGGGTCGACACCGGCGCTGACGAACACCTGGTTGTAGGCGTTGCGCAGGTCGGCATAGGCCAGGTCGCGCTTGAGCTGGGCCTGCAGGGTGTTCAGCTCGCCCTGGATCAGCTCCAGCTCGCCGATGCTCTGGGTGCTGTAGCGGTTGCGCAACTGCTCGGCGATCTGCCCGTCCAGGTCGGCCAGTTGCTGGCTGGTCTGGAACTGCCGGCGGGCCTCGGCGTAGTTGGCGCTGGCCACGTAGAGCTGCGCGAGGATGGCCATGGACATAGCCTGGCGGCGGGCCACGGTGACGTCCTGGCCGGCCTTGGCCACATCGATGGCCGCCGGGGCAGAGAGCACGTTGAACAGGTTCCAGGTGACCTTCACGCCGTAGTCGGCCCAGCTCTGGTTCACCAGGAAGCTGTTGCTGTCGTAGTGGCCACCGGCGGAGAACTCCAGGCCGGGCAGCAGGCGCAGCATGGCCTTGCGGGTCTCGGCAGCGCTGATGCGCGCCTGGTAGTCCTGCTCACGCAGTTCCGGGCGGCTGGCCAGGGCCTGCTGCTCCAGCTGGGCGAAGTTCACCTTCAGCTCGGGCACCGCGTAGTCGTTGCTGGCGGCCAGCTGGAAGTCGGTGTTCAGCGGCAGGTTGATCAGCGCGGCCAGCTCGGTCTTGGCCAGGGACAGCGCGCGGCGCTGCTCTTCCAGCTGGCGGGTGGCCTCGATCAGCGCACGCTGGTAGCTCAGCGCCTGCACCGGATCGCCGATGCGCTGGGTGCTGAGGTTGCGGCTGTCATCGCGGGCCTTGTCGACGCGGGCCATGAGGCTGTCGATCTGCTTGAGCAGGCGCTCGGCGGCCACGGCCCGCCAGTAGGCGGAGCGCACGTCCTGGGTGATGGTGTGGATGACCTTGCGACGGCGCTCCTCGACGATCAGGCGCTGGTCGGCCTGCTGCTTGGCGCTCATGTAGCTGACGCCGAAGTCGAGCACGTTCCACACCATGGTCAGGTCCGCCACGCCACGGTCGCGGTCCTGGGAGGTGGACGGTTCCAGGGACTGGGAACCGGTCTCGATGCTGCGGCTGCTGGAGGCGCTGACGTTGTTGCGCCCGGCGTAGCCAGCGGACAGCGCCATGCGCGGCAGCATGTCGAAGGTGGCCAGGTCCAGCTGGCGCTCGGCCAGGGCATGCTCCATCACCTTGAGGCGCGCCTCGAGGTTGTACTTGATGGCCCGGGCCATGGCCTCGTTCAGGGTCAGGGGCCCACTGAGGGGCTCCTGGTCCTTGAACATGCTGGAGAGGTCCGCCCGTGCACGGGCCTCGCTCTCGCTGCGGTCGATGGGCTGGGTGGTCACGGCGCACCCGCTGATGGCCAAGGCCAATAGGCTGGCAGTGAAGAGCTTGTAGGTCTGGTTCATGCTGGCGGCCGCCCCCTGGTACGGCACGGTGATTCCCTTTCTTGTCATGTCAGCCACGGGTGGTGGCCCCCGCCACCTGCCCGAGGGCCTGGGCCAACTCGCGCACCGGGCGCAGGTCGGCTTCCTTCATGGCGTGCAGTTGCTGGCCGAGAGTGGGGGCGCCGGTCAGGCCCCGCCCGTTCTTGCCGGTGTCGCCACCGCGCCACTGCTTGCCGTCGAATACCTTCAGTTGCATGTCCTGCTGCGGCACATCCTTGCCGAACATGCTGGAGAAGCTGCTGGTGCCGAACACGCCGCCGTCGCCCCCGCCGAAGCCGAGGAAGCCGTTGGCGCCGCCGTCACTGGCGGAGCTGTCGCTGCTGGCGAAGACCTGGGCGATGTAGCTGGGCGCCAGGGCGTTCGGGTTGATGAAGATGTTGCCCACGGTGGGCACCCCGCTGCCCAGGGTCGGCTGCTCGAACAGCGGCGGCGGCAGCAACGGCGAGGTGGTGCTGGACGGCGGCACGCTGGGCACGTTGGGCTGGATCGGTGCGGTCGGCGTGGTCGGCACGCTGGGCGTCGGGTTGGCACGGAATTCCGGATCGCCCTCGACCCCGCCAAGCACGTAGCCCACGGTGGCGAAGTTGTTCGCCATGGCATTGCCGACGGTGTCGGTGATACCGCTGCCGGCGGCAGCGAGGGACAGCCCGAGGGTGCCCTGGCCGGTGACGCCGCTGACGGTGACGCGGTAGGTGCGCGCATCCACCTGCACCAGCGACAGCAGGGTGCCGCTGGCGCTGCCGCTGGTGGCCAGGGCGAAGTCGGCCAGGTCGACGCCGCTGACGTCCTCGCTGAAGGTCACGGTGAAGCTGAGGGTGGTGTCGCGGGTCGGCGAGGTGCCATCGATGGCGATGTTGGTGACCTGCGGGGCGGCGGCGTCCACCAGCACGCCGGCGGTGGAGCCCACGTTGTTGAGCACGGTCTGGGCGTTGTTGCCGGCGGCATCGCGCAGGGTCGCGCCGTTGGCATCGAGGCTGGCGCCGACGGCGATGCCGTTGCTGTCCTGCTGGCCGCTGGCGACGGTGAGGCGGAACACCAGGGCGGTGCTGCCCGAGCCGCTGACGTAGTTGGCGTAGACGGTGCCGCCGGTGTCCAGGGTGATGGCCAGGCGCGGCGTGCCGCCGGTGGTGTCGACGGTCACGGCCTCATCGAAGTTCACCGTGAAGTCGAGGGTGTTGCCGGTCAGGTAGGTGCCATTGGCCGGTACACCGACGGAGGTGACGGCCGGGGCGCGGCTGTCGATGGCGTAGTTGTTGGAATCGGTGGTGCCGGTGCCGGTGTTGCCGGCGGCATCGGTGTAGCCGGTGTTGTCCAGGGTGATCAGGTTGGTCGGGTCGGTGACGTTGGCGCTGGGCGTCAGGGTCGCCGTCCAGGTGATGCCGCCGTCGGCGGAGCTGAGCCCGCTCAGGCTGCCGTTGGCCACGCTGAAGTCCGCCGTGGTCAGCCCGCACACCGCCTCGCTGAAGGTGATGGTGACGGTGGTGCCCTGCCCGGCCTTCAGCGCGGTGTCGGTGACCACGATGGTGGCCGTCGGGCGCTGGGTGTCGATGGCGTAGTTGTTGGAGTCGGTGGTGCCGCTGCCGGCGTTGCCGGCGACATCGGTGTAGCCGGTGTTGTCCAGGGTGATCAGGTTGGTCGGATCGTTGGCGCTGGCACTGGGCGTCAGGGTCGCCGTCCAGGTGACGCCACCGTCGTTGGAGCTGAGGCCGCTCAGGGTGCCGTTGGCAACGCTGAAGTCCGCCGTGGTTAGCCCGGCCACGGCCTCGTTGAAGGTGATGGTGACCGTGGTGGTCTGCCCGGCTTTCAGCACGGTGTCGGTGACCACGATGGTGGCCGTCGGACGCTGGGTGTCGATGGCGTAGTTGACCGAGTCGGTGGTGCCGCTGCCGATGTTACCCGCCTGGTCCATCACCCCGGTGTTGTCGAGGGTGATCAGGTTGGTGGCGTCGCTGATGTTGGCGCTGGGGGTGAAGGTCGCCGTCCAGGTCAGGCCGCCATCGCTGCTGCTGAGCCCACTCAGGCTGCCGTTGGCCACGCTGAAGTCGGCAATGTCCAGGCCGGTGACCCGCTCATTGAAGGTCACGGTAACGGTGGCGGTCTCGCCGATGCGCAGGGCCGTGTCGCTGAGGGTGATGCTGGTGGCCGCCGGGCGCACGCCGTCCACCACCAAGGCCTTGTTGGCGCCCAGGGAGCCGGCGGCGCCGGGGGTCGGCAGGGTGAGGATGGCGTTCTGGTTGGCGCCATCCTTGATGGTGCCGCCGTTCAGGCTCAGGGCCGAGCTGGAGGCGTAGTCGAGGTCGGCTGAGCTGTCGCCGGCCTGCACGGTGTAGCTGAAGGTCAGGGTGTCGGTGCCCGAGCCGGACACATAGTCGAGCACACGGTCGGTGACACCGGTCTCCAGGGTCAGGGTCGGGGTGCCGGTCACGTTCACCGCGCTGTCGAAGCGCACGGTGACGGTGATGACGTCGCCGATCTTGTAAGTGCCGTTGGCGGTGCTGGACGAGACGCTGGTGACGGTCGGGGCGATGGGCGCGGTCAGGGTCAGGTCGTTGCCGCTGCCGCCGATGTAGCTGGTGGTCAGCTCGGTGCCGTTGCCCGACGCGTTGAACTTGCTGCCCTCGGTGACGCCGCTGAAGGTGCCGGTCACGGCATCGGCGGCATCGTTGACGATCACCGTGTAGCTGTCACCGCTGCCGGCCGCGTAGCCGTGGGTGACCGCCAGGGTGGCACCGGACACATCGACGGCGCCGTTCACCACCACCCGGTCGTAACCGGTGCCGGCGGTGGCGCCGTTGATGTCCAGGGCCAGGGTGCTGCCCGAGGCCAGGGTCAGGTTGCCGTTGACGGTCAGGGTGGCAACGCCCGTGCCGCCCGGAGAGAGGGTGCCGCCGCTCTGCACGGTGACATCGCCGCCCAGGGTGCCGCTGCCGGCCAGGGTCGCGCCGCTGGCCACAGTGGTGGCGCTGTTGGTGCTGCCGTCGACCACCAGGGTGCCCGCCGCCACAGTGGTGGTGCCGCTGTTGGTGTTGCTGCCCGAGAGGGTCAGGTTGCTGGCGCCGGTCTTGGTCAGGCTGCCGGTGCCGCTGATGGTGCCGGACAGGGTGGCGGCCGCGCCGGCATTGACGGTGACCAGGCCGGTCAGCGCCAGGGCGTTGTCGATGGTGGTGTTGCCGGTGATCTGCAGCGTGGTGCCGTTGGCCAGGTTGAGCGCACCGGCGCCCAGGTTGGCGTCGCTGGCGATGCTCAGGGTGCCGGCGTTGACGCTGGTGCTGCCGGTGAAGGTGTTGCTGCCGGTCAGCGTGAGGGTGCTGGCACCGGACTTGGTCAGGTTGTTGCTGCCGCTGATCACCCCGGACAGGGTGGTGTCGGCGCCGGTGTTGACCGTGGCACTGCCGCTGAGGGCGATGGCGTTGTCGATGGTGGTGGCGCTGGTCACCGCCAGGGTCGAGCCGGAGGCCAGGGTAACGGTGCCGTTGCCCAGGTTGCTGTCGCTGGCGACGCTGAGGGTGCCGGCGCTCACGGTGGTGGCACCGTAGGTGTTGCTGCCGGACAGGGTCAGGGTGTTGACTCCCGACTTGGTCAGGGTGAAGGCACCGCTGATCACCCCGGACAGGGTGGCGTTGGCCGCTGCGCTGACCGTGGCATTGCCGCCGAGAACGATGGCGTTGTCGATGGTGGTGGCGCTGGACACCAACAGGGTGCTGCCGGCGGCCAGGTTCACCGCCCCCGAGCCCAGGTTGGCGTCGCTGCTCACGCTCAGGGTGCCGGCGCTCACGTAGGTGGCGCCGTAGCTGTTGCTGCCGGACAGGGTCAGGGTGCCGCTGCCGGTTTTCGTCAGGTCGTAGGCACCGCTGATGGCACCACTGAGGGTGACGGCGTTGCTGTTGCCGATGCTGCTGTTGCCGGTCAGGACGATGGCGTTGTTGATGGTGGTGGCGCCGGAGACGTCGAGCACGGTTCCACCCGCCAGGGTGACCGTGTCGCCGCCCAGGTTGCTGTCACCGAAGATCGACAGGGTGCCGCCGGAGACGGTGGTGGCGCCACCGTAGGTATTGCTGCCGGACAGGGTCAGGGTGCCGCTGCCCTGCTTGACCAGCGAACCGGTCCCGGAAATCACCCCGAGCACCGAGGTGGTGGTGTTGTCGCCCCCGGCAGTGAGCGTGTAGCTGCCCAGCTGGATGCTGGCATTGGCGTTGTTGCTTGCCAGGCTGCCGATGGTCTGATTCGAGAGCAGCGTCAGGACGCTGTTGCCGTTGACCCGCACGGTGCTGCTGTCGGCCATGGAGGCGTCGCCATTGAGCTTCAGCCAGGCGTAGTTGGCCAGCAGGGTGGCGCCGGTGTAGGTGTTGGTGCCGGAAAGCGTGGTCGAGTAGGTGGCGGAACCGCTCTGACTGAAAACCACTCCACCGGTGCCGCTGATGGAGCCGGAGAAGGTGGTATCCGCCGTCTGGGTGCTGGTGAGACTGAAACTACCGAGCGTCACCGAGCCGGCGCCGGAGAGGTTGCCGATCGCCTCGTTGCCAGCCAGGGCCAGGGTGGCGCCTGCGGCGACGGACACGCTGCTGTTGGAGGAGATCGCATCCCCGCCGCTCACCGTCAGGGTGCCGGCGCTGATGGTGGTGGCACCGGAGAAGGTATTGGCGGCGCCGGAGAGGGTCAGGTTGCCGGCACCGGCCTTGGTCACGGCGCCGCTGCCGGAAATGAGGCTGGCGATGGTCGCCGTGTCGCCGGCGCCATGGGTGAAGGTCTGGGTGGTGCCCGCGCCCAGGGTGATGGTGCCGCCGGTGAGTACCAGGCCGCTGGCCTGGTCCATGTCGAAGGTCAGGCTCTCGTTGATCGACACGGTGTTGAGGTTCAGCGTCTGGCCGGCCAGGTTGCTGGCGAAGACGATGGTCTGGGTGCCGGTGCTGTCGGCAGCGGCGATGGCGACGGCCTCGCTGAAGCTGGTGCCGTTGCTCGGGTCGATGGTCGCGGTGTCGTTGGTACTGGTGACGTAGATGGTGTCGCTGGCCACCGTGACGTTGGCCGTGGCGCTGCCTCCGGCACCGTCATTGAGGGTGACCTTGACGTTGGCATCGCCGGCCGGCGTGTCGCTGCGGTAGGTGATGCGCTGCGCCACGTCGTTGACCAGCGCCGTGGTGGCGGTGGTAGCACTGCTGGTGAAGGTGATGGTCAGCACGCCGCCGGTGTTGGTGAAGGTGGCGAAGGTCAGCCCCCCCGCCTGCAGGTTGTTGCCGCTGACGGTGAACAGCGCGCTGGCGGTGTCGAAGTCCAGCAAGTCGGTACTCACCGCCGTGCCGTTACGCTGGATCACCAGGCTGGCCCCAGACCAGTTGCCGTTGCCGCCGTTCAGCGCGCCCAGCTCGGCATCGGCCAGGCTGGCGTTGCTGCCCGCGTCGAGGCGCACGGTATTGCCCACACCAGTCCAGTTGACGCTGTCACCGTTGAGGTTGCCGAGGGTGGGCGCGGCGTTGGGGTTGTAGTTGGTATCGGTAATGCCGCCATTGGTGGTGTAGAGGGTCGAGGTGGAATCACCGTCGGCGCCGTTGACGTTCGTGCCGCCGGCCGCCTTGCCACCCAGGCCACCTGCGCCGATGTTGCCGTTGGTCAGGGTATTGAAGCTGGTGCTGTCCATGCGCACGGTGCCGCCGGCGTTCCAGATGGCACCGACCCCGGCACCGCCCGCCCCGCCATTGCCMACCCTGTTGCCAGGCCCAGTGGCCGCGTCGCTGGAAACACCGCCACCGCCACCACCACCTGCCCCCAGGTTGTTGGTGAGGCTGCTGTTGACGATGGTCAGGATGCCGCTGCTGGCGTTGAAGATACCCCCCGCAGCGGCATCCTGACCATCGTCAACAGCAGCCTCACCAACAACCTGGGGGCAGG
>NZ_JYFT01000046.1:0-60812 GCF_000931385.1 Pseudomonas sp. FeS53a | reverse complement strand
GGCGGAGACCACCCCCGCCGCCTGGCCCCATGCCCTGGGCCTGCTGCGGGCCCTGCACCTGGACTTGCCACGTATTCAGCATCATTGGAAGAGCCGTACATGGACCTGGCAACGCAACCGACCCTGAGCCCCTGCGCCCCGCTCCCCACCGCCCGCACGGCAGGTGCCCGATGAACGCACCGGAGCGCTTCCTCACCCAGCAGGCCCGCATCGAGCGTCCCGACGCGCCCTACTGGTGGCGCCTGATCGCCACCGCCCTGTCCTTCACCCTGTTCGGCATCGGCGGGGTGCTGCTGCGCATCCTCGTGTTCCCCCTGCTCTCGCTGCTGCCGGGCGACGCCACCGACCACCGCCGCCGCGCCCGCGCCACCACCAGCCGGCTGTTCTGGCTGTTCGTGCAGTTCATGCACCGCAGCGGCGTGCTCACCTATGAAGTGGAAGGCGCCGAACGCCTGGGCCGCCCCGGGCAGATGGTCATCGCCAACCACCCCTCGCTGATCGACGTGGTGGTGCTCATCGGCCTGATCCGCGACGCCAACTGCGTGGTCAAGCAGAGCCTCTGGGACAACCCCTGCATGCGCGGCCCGATCCGCGCCGCCCAGTACATCAGCAACAGCGGCAGCATGGACATGCTCGACGAGGCCGCCCGTGTGCTGGAGGAAGGCCAGACCCTGATCGTCTTCCCCGAAGGCACCCGCACCACGCCGGGGCAGGCCCCGCAGTTCCACCGGGGCGCCGCCGCCATCGCCCTGCGCGGCGCACGCATCGTCACCCCGGTGACCATCAGCGTGACGCCCACCACCCTGACCAAGGCCGAGCCCTGGTACAGCATCCCGTCGCGGCGCTTCCACTTCCATCTGCGCGTCGGCCAGGACATCGATCCCAAGGCCTTCGCCGACCAGGGGCCGGCGCCGATCGCCTCGCGCCGCCTCAACGACCATCTCCACCACCATTTCATGAAGGAGCTCGGCCTGGATGAGCGCTCTGCAACTTGAGATCAAGAACCTGATCATCGAGGCCCTCGGCCTCGAAGACATCGGCCCGCAAGACATCGGCGACGAGCAGACCCTGTTCGGCGAAGGCCTCGGCCTGGACTCGGTGGATGCCCTGGAACTGGGCCTGGCCATCCAGAAACGCTTCGGCATCAAGATCGACGCCGAAGCCAAGGACACCCGCAAACACTTTGCCAACGTGGCCAGCCTCGCGGCCTTCGTGTCGGCACAGAAAGCCGCCTGAGGGGGCCGCGATGCAAAACCGTGATGAGATCTTCGCCACCCTGCGCGACGCCCTGGTCGAGCTCTTCGAGCTGGAGCCCGAGCGCGTCACCCTGGCGGCCAACCTCTACGAAGACCTGGAGATCGACAGCATCGACGCCGTCGACCTGATCGACCACATCAAGCGCCAGACCGGGCGCAAGATCGCCGCCGAGGAATTCAAGGCCGTGCGCACCGTGGGCGACGTGGTCGAGGCCGTGCACCGCCTGGTGAACTCCGCCGAATGAGCCGGCTCGTCGGGCTGCTGCTGGTGCTGGCCGGGCTGGGCTACCCCTTCGCCGTGTACTACGGCATGGAGCACCTCTCGCCGCGCCTGTTCGCCCTGCTGCTCGGCGGCCTCTGGCTGGCCCGCAGCCTGGGCAGCGCGCAGCGCCCCGGCAGCCGCCTGACGGCCTTCGCCGCCCTGGGCTTCTGCCTGCTGCTGGGGCTGGCCAACCAGGCCGACCTGCTGCGCTGGTACCCGGTGCTGATGAGCGCCGTGCTGCTCGGCCTGTTCGGCGCCAGCCTGCTGCACGGCATGCCCGTGGTGGAACGCCTGGCGCGCCTGCGCGAGCCCGAGCTGCCTGAGGTGGCCGTGCGCTACACCCGCCGCGTGACGGCGGTGTGGACCCTGTTCTTCCTGCTCAACGGCCTGGTGGCGGCCGCCCTCACCCTGTGGGCGCCGCTGGCCTGGTGGACGCTCTATACCGGCCTCATCGCCTACCTGCTGATGGGGCTGCTGTTCGCCGGGGAATGGCTGGTGCGCCAGCGTGTACGGAGATTCGCGTGACCTGGATCGTCCCACAGGAGTTGCTGCTCGACGCCCACCCCGGGCGCCCGGTGGCACTCGACCCCGCCCTTGACCACGCCGGCTTCGCCCAGCGTGCCCTGGCCCTGGCCGGCGCCCTGCAGGCACGCGGCACCCAGCGCGTGGCCCTGTACCTGGAAGACGGCGCAGACCTGGCCATCGCCCTGTTCGGCGCCTGGCGTGCCGGCGTCGACGTGCTGCTGCCGGCCGACGCCCAGCCCGAGACCCGCCGGCGCCTGGCCGACGGCTGCGACCTCTGGCTCGACAGCCTCGACGGCCTCGACGGCCCGGCCCTGCCCGCCGCCGCCCTCGACCCCGAGCACTGCCGGCTGACCCTGTGCACCTCCGGCTCCAGCGGCGAACCCAAGCTGATCGGCAAGACCCTGCGCCAGCTGGGCAACGAAGTAGAGGCCCTGGAAGCGCTCTGGGGCGCCGACCTGGCCGGCGCCACCCTGGTCGCCAGCGTCTCCGCCCAGCACATCTACGGCCTGCTGTTCCGCGTGCTCTGGCCGCTGTCCGCCGGCCGCCCCTTCGTGCGCCGCGCCCAGCCCTTCGCCGAAGACCTCCAGCGCGCCAGCCTCGCCGCCGCGCCCGCCGGCTTCGCCTGGGTGGCCAGCCCCGCCCTGCTCAAACGCATGGGCGACAACCTCGACTGGCCCGCCCTGGCCGCCGTGCGCCGGGTGTTCTCCTCCGGCGGTGCGCTGCCGGCGGACGCCGCCGAAGCCCTGCAGCAGCGCCTCGGTCAGTGGCCGACGGAAATCTACGGCAGCTCCGAAACCGGCGGCATCGCCTGGCGCCAGGGCGGCAGCCGCTGGACGCCCTTCGCCGGCGTGGTGGTCGGCCAGGACGCCGACGGCGCCCTGCACCTCACCTCGCCCTACCTGCCCGAGGGGCACCGCGAGCAGACCGCCGACGCCGTGCGCATCGACGCCGACGGCCGCTTCGAACTGCTCGGCCGCCTCGACCGCATCGTCAAGCTGGAAGAGAAACGCATCTCCCTGCCCATGCTGGAACAGGCCCTCGGCGAGCACCCCTTCGTCGCCGAAGCGCGCCTGGGCGTGGTGCAGGAAAACCGCGCCTTCCTCGGCGCCCTGGTCGCCCTCTCGCCCCAGGGCCTGCACGCCCTGCGCAACGGCGGCCGCCGCGCCCTGACCGAAACCCTGCGCAAACACCTGGCCGGCCACTGCGAAGCCATCGCCCTGCCGCGCCGCTGGCGCCTGGTGCGGCAACTGCCGTGGAGCAGCCAGGGCAAGCTGCCCCAGGTGCAGGTGGACGCCCAGCTCAAGGCCCCGCGCCCGACCCGCGTCGAACCCCTCAGCGCCCACGAACAGGACGGCGAATGGCGCCTGGAGCTGGAGGTCCCCCTGGACCTCGCCCACTTCTCCGGCCACTTCACCGCCACCCCCGTACTGCCCGGCGTGGTGCAGATCGACTGGGCCCAGCACCTCGCCCGCCAGGTGATGACCCTGCCCCCGCGCTTCGCCGGCATGGAAGTCCTCAAGTTCCAGCAACTGGTCCGCCCCGGCGACCGCCTGCAGCTGTCCCTGCGCTTCGACACCGACAAGGGCAAGCTCTACTTCGCCTTCCGCAACGGCGAAGCCGCCTGCTCCTCCGGGCGCATCCTGCTGGTGGCCGACCATGCGTAACACCAGCGCTGCCTTCTCAACCGTGGATATGAACCTGCCGCTCTGGATCGGCGAACACCTGCTCATGCCCTGCTCAGAAGGTGGGCGGGGCAAACGCCCCTTCAGGAGGCCGAATGCAGGCGTTGCGCAGGAGGACGAGCGGCATGGATGCCGCGAGAGGCGTGTCAGGCCATGGATGGCCTGTCGCGCCGACCTCCGGAGCGACACCGGAGTGAGGGCACCCCGGCAAAGCCGGGGCCGGATGCAGGGGCAAGCCTTTTTGGTTTCTTTTTTGGCGACTGAAAAAAGAAACTCGCCCGGCAAGGCGAAACAGGGGCTGTCCGCCATGCACGGCAATCAGCCAGACACCTACGTACTTCAAGGGGAAGCGCGCAATGTTTAAGCCCTGCGCCGTGATCCCCGTCTACAACCACGAGCACGCCCTGCCCCTGGTGGTCGACGCCCTGCGCCAGCACGGCCTGCCCTGCGTACTGGTGGACGACGCCTCCAGCCCCGCCTGCGCCCAGGTGATGGACCAGCTGGCCACCCAGCCCGACGTCCACCTGGTGCGCCTGGCCGTCAACCAGGGCAAGGGCGGCGCCGTCATGGCCGGCCTGCGCGAAGCCGGCCGGCTGGGCTTCTCCCACGCCCTGCAGGTGGATGCCGACGGCCAGCACGACCTCGCCGACGTGCAGCGCTTCCTCGCCGCCGCCCAGGCCCGCCCGGGCGAGCTGATCTGCGGCTACCCGCAGTACGACGAAAGCGTGCCCAAGAGCCGCCTCTACGCCCGCTACCTGACCCACGTGTGGGTGTGGATCAACAGCCTGTCGCTGTCGATCCGCGACGGCATGTGCGGCTTCCGCGTCTACCCCCTGGCCCCGACCCTGGCACTCACCGAGACCACCCGCCTCGGCAAGCGCATGGACTTCGACCCGGAGGTCCTCGTGCGCCTGGCCTGGCGCAACCAGCCCATGCACTGGCTGCCGACCAAGGTGCACTACCCGCTGGACGGGCTCTCGCACTTCCGCCTGTTCCACGACAACGCGCTGATCTCGAAGATGCACGCCAAGCTGTTCTTCGGCATGTTGCTGCGCGCGCCGCTGATCCTCTGGCGCAGGTGCCGGGGATGAGCCGCGAGCACTGGGCCGACCAGCGCGAGCGCGGCAGCTTCCTGCTGATGAAGTTCACCGCGCTGATCGCGCGGCGCCTCGGGCGGCGGGTGCTCAGCCCGCTGCTGCACCTGATCGTCCTGTACTTCTTCCTCTTCGGCGGCAAGGCCCGCCGCGCGGCGCGCTACTACCAGCAGCGCCTGGCCGACTGGAGCGGCCGCCCGGAGCTGGCACCCAGCCTCGGCTCGGTGTTCGCCCAGTTCATGGCCTTCGCCGATGCCCTCCTGGACAAGCTGGACATCTGGGGCGGGCGCATCGGCCTGGACCAGGTGGACCTGCACGACCCCAGCGGCCTGCACCAGCACATGCGCAGCACACGCGGGCAGATGCTGGTGGGCGCCCACCTGGGCAACCTGGAGGTGTGCCGCGCGCTGGCCGAGCTGAGCGAGCAGGTGACCATGAACGTGCTGGTGCACACCCGCCATGCCGAACAGTTCAACCGCCTGCTGGGCGAAGCCGGGGCCACGCACCTGCGGCTGATCCAGGTCAGCGAGCTGGACCCGGCGGTCATGCTCCAATTGAGCGAACGCCTGGAGCGCGGCGAGTGGCTGGCGATTGCCGGCGACCGCGTGCCGCTGCACGGCGGTCGCAACGTCCGGGTCGACTTCCTCGGTCGCCCCGCCGCCTTCCCCCAGGGGCCCTGGCTGCTGGCCGGGCTGCTCAAGTGCCCGCTCAACCTGATGACCTGCCTGAAGATCGGCGGGCGCTACCAGGTCCACCTCGAACCCTTCGCCGAGCAGGTGCAGTGGCGCCGGGGCGAGCGTGACGCGGTGATCGAGGCCTGGGTGGCCCGCTATGCCCAACGCCTGGGCGAGCTGTGCCTGCTGGCACCGCTGCAATGGTTCAACTTCTATCCGTTCTGGAACGAACATGACGACACAACAGCCTGAACCGGTGGTGTTCGGCGAACAGCCGCTGTCCATCGAGCACGTCGTGGCCCTGTCCCAGCGCCGCGCCCCCGCCCTGCWGCAGGGCGACGCCGCCTGGCGCGAGCGCATCGCCAAGGGCGCGCGCTTCCTCGACACCCTGCTGGACAAGGAAGGCGTGATCTACGGCGTCACCACCGGCTACGGCGACTCCTGCGTGGTGGCCGTGCCGCTGGAGCAGGTGGAAGCCCTGCCGCGCCACCTGTTCACCTTCCACGGCTGCGGCCTGGGCAAGGTGCTGGACGAGGCCGCCACCCGCGCGGTGCTGGCGGCGCGCCTGCAGTCGCTGTGCCACGGGGTTTCCGGCGTGCGCGTGGAGCTGCTGGAGCGCCTGCAGGCGTTCCTCGAACACGACGTGCTGCCGGTGATCCCGGAGGAAGGCTCGGTGGGCGCCAGCGGCGACCTCACCCCGCTCTCCTACGTGGCCGCCACCCTCTCCGGCCAGCGCGAGGTGGTCTACCAGGGCCAGCGCCGCAGCGCCGCCGAGGTGCACGCCGAGTTGGGCTGGGAGCCCCTGGTGCTGCGCCCCAAGGAAGCCCTGGCGCTGATGAACGGCACCGCCGTGATGACCGCCCTGGCCTGCCTGGCCTACGCCCGCGCCGATTACCTGCTGCAACTGGCCACCCGCATCACCGCGCTCAACGTGGTGGCGCTGGAGGGCAACCCCGAGCACTTCGACGAGCGCCTGTTCGCCGCCAAGCCGCACCCGGGGCAGATGCAGGTGGCCGCCTGGCTGCGCAAGGACCTGGCCATCGACGCGCCGACCGCGCCGCTGCACCGCCTGCAGGACCGCTACTCGCTGCGCTGCGCGCCCCATGTGCTGGGCGTGCTGGCCGACAGCCTGGGCCTGCTGCGGCAGTTCATCGAGACCGAGCTGAACAGCGCCAACGACAACCCGCTGATCGACGCCGAGGCCGAGCGCGTGCTGCACGGCGGGCACTTCTACGGCGGCCACATCGCCTTCGCCATGGACAGCCTGAAGAACCTGGTGGGCAACGTCGCCGACCTGCTGGACCGCCAGCTCGCCCTGCTGGTGGACGTGCGCTACAACCACGGCCTGCCGAGCAACCTCTCCGGCGCGCCCCAGGCCACGGCGATGATCAACCACGGCTTCAAGGCCGTGCAGATCGGCGCCAGCGCCTGGACCGCCGAGGCGCTGAAGAACACCATGCCGGCCAGCGTCTTCTCGCGCTCCACCGAATGCCACAACCAGGACAAGGTGAGCATGGGCACCATCGCCGCCCGCGACGCCCTGCGCAGCCTGGAGCTGACCGAGCAGGTGGCCGCCGCCACCCTGCTGGCCGCCAACCAGGGCGTGTGGCTGCGCCAGCGCGCCGGCGAGCGTGACCTGCCCGCGCCCCTGGCCGCCATGCACCGCCAACTGGCCGGGGACTTCCCGCCGGTGATCGAGGACCGCGCCCTGGAAGGTGAACTGCGCCTGTGCCTGGAGCGCATCCGCGCCCGCCACTGGAGGCTCTATGCGTAGCGCCGGGGTGATCCAGGCCGAGGTGGAGATCCTCGTGCCGTTCTTCGACGTGGACATGATGGAAGTGGTCTGGCACGGCCACTACGTGAAGTACCTGGAGGTGGCCCGCTGCGCCCTGCTGGACCGCATCGGCCACAACTACGGGCACATGCGCGACGCCGGCTACGCCTGGCCGATCATCGACCTGCAGCTGCGCTACGTGCGCGGCGCGCGCTTCGGCCAGCGCATCCGCGTGCGGGCGGACCTGGTGGAGTGGGAGAACCGCCTGAAGATCAACTACCTGATCACCGACGCCGAGACCGGCGAACGCATGACCCGCGCCAGCAGCGTGCAGGTGGCGGTAGAGATCGCCAGCCGCGAGATGCAGCTGGCCTCGCCCAAGGTGTTCACCGATGCCGTGGAGCGCGCCCTGCCATGATCCGCGCGCCCTGGCTGCGGGCCCTGCTGCTGGTGCCGGCGCTGCTGGCCAGCGGCCTTGCCCAGGCCTTCGACCTCGACCAGCTGGCCCAGCGCCTCGCCGCCCCGGCGGTGGTGCGCGGGCCCTTCGTGCAGGAGAAGCACCTGCGCGCCCTGCCGCAGCCCCTGACCAGCACCGGCCAGTTCACCCTGGCCCGCGAAGGCGGCCTGCTCTGGCGCCTGGAAAAGCCCCTGCGCCAGGACTACCGCATCAGCGACCAGGGCATCGCCCGGCGCGTGGACGGCCAGTGGCAGGCCCAGCCCGACCAGGACGTCGCCGCCCAGCAGAGCCGGCTGTTCCTCGCCGTGCTCAAGGGCGACCGCAGCGGCCTGGAGCGTGACTTCGCGCTGACGCTGGAGGGCGACAGCCAGCACTGGACCCTGCACCTGGCGCCGCGCGCCCTGCTGCTGCAACAGATCTTCAGCGCCATCCGCATCGAGGGGGGCGCCCTGGTGGAGCGCATCGAGCTGGTGGAAACCCAGGGCGACCGCACCCTGCTGCGCCTGCCGGCCAGCCAGGCCGCCGACACCCTGACCGCCGACGAGGCCGCCGACCTTGCGCGCTGAGCGCCTGCTGCCACGCCTGTTCCTGCTGGCCCTGGCGGGCCTGCTGGCGCTGGCCGCCTGGCAGTGGCGCAACGGCCCGCCGGTGGCCGCCGACATGCTCGCGCTGCTGCCCCAGGGCGCCGGTGATGCGCTGGTGCGCCAGGCCGAACAGCGCATGCAGGAACCGCTCAACCGCGAAGTCCTGCTGCTGGTGGGCCACCCCGACGCGGCGCACGCCATCGACCTGGCCCGGCGCCTGGGCCAGGGCTGGCAGAACGACCCACACATCGAGCGTGCCCAGTGGAGCCTGGAGGCCGACCTGCCGGCCGTGCGCCGGCAACTATTGGACAGCCGCCTGGCGCTGCTCGGCGCGGCGGACCGCACGCGCCTGGAACAGCAACCGGAGGCCTTCGTCGCCGCCCGCGCCGAACGCCTCTTCGACCCCTTCGCCAGCACCGGCCTGGTGGCCACCGAGGACGACTGGCTGGGCCTGGCCGGCCTTGGCCAGCAGGCCCTGGTGCCCGCCGGGCGGGTGCGGGCCGACCTGGCCAGCGGCGCGCTGCTGGTGAAGGACGGCGACACCACCTGGGCGCTGCTGCGGCTGCGCACCCGTGACGGCGCCTTCGACATGCAGACCCCGCCCTGGCTGGCCGGGCAGGTGGCCCAGGCCCGCCAGCAGGTGGAAGCCGAGGGTGGCCGATTGCTGGCCGCCAGCGGGCTGCTGCACGCGGCCGCTGGCCAGGCCAAGGCCAGCCGCGAGATCGCACTGATCGGCGGCGGCGCCAGCCTCGGCACGCTGTTGCTGATGCTGGTGGTGTTCCGCCGCCCGCGCACCCTGCTCAGCCTGCTGCCGGTGGCCCTGGCCCTGGGCGCGGGCTGCACGGCCTGCGTGCTGGTGTTCGGCGAGATCAACGCGCTGACCCTGGTGCTCGGCGCCAGCCTCACCGGGGTCGCCGCCGACTACCCGCTGCACTATCTCAGCAAGGGCTGGAGCGACCCGCGCTGGCGCGCCTGGGACGCGGTGCGCGCCACCCTGCCCGGCCTCAGCCTGAGCCTGGGCACCAACCTGGTGGGCTACCTGGCCCTGGCCTTCACCCCCTTCCCGGCGCTGACCCAGATCGCGGTGTTCTCCGCCGCCGGGCTGGTGGCCGCCTACCTCTGCTCGGTGTGCCTGCTGCCGGCCCTGCTCGGCGGCCTGCGCCTGGCCCCGCCGACGGCACCGCTGCGCCTGGCCGAGGGCCTGCTGGCCCGCCGCACGGCGCTGCTGGCGCGCACCGGCAGCCTGCCCTGGCTGCTGGCCCTGCTGGCCTTCTGCGCCGCCGGGGTGTGGCAGGTGCGCCCGCAGAACGATCTGCGCCAGTGGCTCGGCGCCGAGCCGAAGCTGCTGGACGAAGCCCGCGAGATCGCCCGCCTCACCGGCCTGCAGCCCACCAGCCAGTTCTTCCTGGTGCGCGCCGCCGACGAGGACCAGTTGCTGGAACGCCAGGCCGCCCTCACCGAGCGCCTGGACCGGGCGGTGGCCGACGGCCAGTTGCAGGGCTACCGCGCCCTCAGCCAGCTGGCGGCACCGCCCAGCCGCCTGGCGGCCCTGCACCAGGCCCTGGGGGCCCTGCCCGCCCACTGGCAGCCGCTGCTGGACCTAGGCCTGCCGCTGGACGCCCTTGAGGCCGAACGCGCGCGCCTGCTGAACACCCCGCCGCTGCCCCTGGAGGCGGCCCTGGCCGGCCCCCTGGGCGAGGCCTGGCGCCCGCTCTGGCTGGGGCGGGATGCCCAGGGCCGGGTGGCCGGCATCGTCAGCCTGCAAGGCGCGGCCTCCCCGGCGCTGCTGGAGCAGGCTGCGGCCGGGCTGGAGGGCGTGCAGGCGGTGGACCGCATCGGTGAGCTGAACCGGTTGTTCGCCGCCACCCAGGTCAGCGCGGCCGAGCTGAAGCTGGCCTCCTGTGCGGTGATCCTGCTGTTGCTGTGCCTGCCCTTCGGCCTCGGCGGTGCGCTGCGGGTGGTGGCGCTGCCGCTGCTGGCGGCGCTGGCGTCCCTGGCCTGCCTCGGCTGGCTGGGCCAGCCGCTGACGCTGTTCAGCCTGTTCGGGCTGCTGCTGGTGACGGCCATAGGCGTGGACTACGCGATCCTCATGCGCGAGGCGGTGGGCGGCGCGGCGGTGAGCCTGCTGGGCACGCTGCTGTCGGGCCTGACCAGCTGGCTGTCGTTCGGCCTGCTGCTGCTGAGCCAGACCCCGGCCATCGCCAATTTCGGCCTGACCATCAGCCTCGGGCTGTTCTTCTGCTTCCTGCTGGCGCCCTGGGCCCAGGCGGACGTGCCCCACGGCCAGGAGCTACCGGCATGACCCTGGTGCTGTTCTGGATCGGCCTGCTGGGGCTGTTCGCCCTGTTCACCCGGGTGGGTCGCCTGCTGGGGCTGATCCCCATCGTCAGCCAGTTGCTGCTGGCCAGCTTCGGCCTGCCGCTGGTGATGCTCTGGCTGGCCGCGCCGGTGGGCCTGGACAACGCCCAGGTGCTGGCCGCGCCCTGGCTCAAGCCGCTGTACGGGGTGGCCTTCACCCTGCTGCTGGGGCACATCCTCAGCGACGTGATCGACCTTCGCCTGGAGGCGGCCAGCGTGAAGATCGCGCTGCCGAGCTTCTTCGTGCCGTTCTTCTGCGGCCTGGCCTGCGCCACCTGGCTGTTGCCGGCGGCGAGCCTGCTGTCGAACGTGGCGGTGGGGCTGCTGTTCGCCCTGACGGCGATCCCGGTGCTGTTCCTCTACCTGCGTCACCTGGGCTACCCGGAGCCGACCATCCGCCGCCTGCTGCAGGCGGCGATCCTGATGGACCTGATGTGCTGGTGCCTGTTCGGCCTGGCCCAGGGCAGCGCCGCGCCCACTACCCTGCTCTGGCCGCTGCTGGCCGCGCTGCTGCCGCTGGCGCTGCACCTGGCGCGGGTGCGCGCGCCGCTGGTCTACAGCCTGGCCTTCTTCGCCCTGCTGCTGACCCTGCAACAGCTCAAGCTCAATGCCCTGGTGTTCGGCATCGCCTACCTGCTGGTGATGGCGGCGCTGCGCGTGCCCTTCCGCCTGCCGCTGCCGGTGGCGGTGTTCCATGCCCTGCAGGTGTGGCTGGCGGTGCCGCTGATCCTCGCCTACGGCCTGCTGCAGATCGACTGGCACACGGCCTGGCAGGGCTATTCCTGGGTGCAGTTCAGTGCGCTGCTGGTGCTGCCGGTGCTGAGCAAGCTGGCGGGCAACTGGCTGGGGCTGTCCTGGGCCGAGGGCCGCCTGGCCGCGAGCACGGCGAAATGGCGCCAGAGCGTGCTGCTCAATACCCGCGGGCTGACCGAGATCGTCTTCCTCAACCTCCTGTTCCAGCAGCAGATCATCAGCGCGCAGCTGTACTTCGCGCTGATGCTGATGGGACTGATCGCCACCCTGTTGCCGGCCCTGACCCAACGCGCCCGGGCCGTTCCCTCTACCGTTTCGGAAAGGAGTCCCCATGAAGTCCATTGAAGTCCAGCAACGCCAGGTGGTGGTGATCGGTGCCGGCCCCTCCGGCGCCATCGCCGCCGCCCTGCTCAAGCGCAAGGGCCACGACGTGCTGATCCTCGAGCGCCAGCGCTTCCCGCGCTTCTCCATCGGCGAGAGCCTGCTGTCCCACTGCCTGGACTTCGTCGAGGAAGCGGGGATGCTCGACGCGGTCATGGCCGCCGGCTTCCAGGTCAAGCACGGCGCGGCCTTCGCCTGGGGCGAGCGCTACACCGACTTCGACTTCCGGGAGAAATTCACCCCCGGCAAGGGCAGCACCTTCCAGGTGCAGCGGGCGCCCTTCGACCAGTTGCTGGCCGATGAGGCGGCACGCCAGGGCGTGGAGATCCGCTACGAGGAGGAGATCATCGCCGCCGACTTCTCCAGCGACTGCCCGCGCCTGACGGTGCAGCGCCTGGACGGCAGCCAGTACCAGGTGGAAACCGCCTTCGTGCTCGACGGCAGCGGCTACGGCCGGGTGCTGCCGCGCCTGCTGGACCTGGAGGCGCCGTCCAGCTTCCCAGTGCGCCAGGCGGTGTTCACCCACATCGAGGACCGCATCGACGACCCGGCCTTCGACCGCGAGAAGATCCTCATCACCATCCACCCCGAGTACCGCGACGTGTGGTTCTGGCTGATCCCCTTCAGCAACGGCCGCTGCTCCCTGGGCGTGGTGGGTGAAAGCAGCAGCTACGCCAACCGCCCGGAGGACCTGGACGCCTGCCTGAAGGTCTTCGTCGCCGAGACGCCGAACCTGCGCCGCCTGCTGGCCAATGCCGTGTGGGACACCCCGGCCCGCGCCCTGGGCGGCTACTCGGCCAACGTGAAGACCCTGCACGGCCCGGGCTTCGCCCTGCTGGGCAACGCCGCCGAGTTCCTCGACCCGGTGTTCTCCTCCGGCGTGACCATCGCCATGCGCTCGTCGAGCATGGCGGCGAACCTGCTGGACCGTCAGTTGAACGGCGAGCAGGTGGACTGGGAAAGCGACTTCGCCACGCCGCTGAAGAAGGGCGTGGACGCCTTCCGCGCCTATGTGGAGGGCTGGTACGAGGGCACCTTCCAGGACGTGATCTTCTACCAGGGCGGCTCGCCGGAGATCCGCGGGATGATCTGCTCGATCCTCGCCGGCTACGCCTGGGACACCCGCAACCCCTTCGTCGCCGAGCCCAAGCGCCGGCTGCGGATGATCAGCGAACTGTGCGCGGCGCAGTGAGGCCATGAGCATGCAGCGCGCCGCCGCCACCTACGTCGAGGAAACCCGCTTCGGCTTCTGGTTCCTGCAGAGCCACACCTGGGAGCACCACGTGCTGCGGGTGGCGATCAACGACCTCAAGGGCCTGTTCCACGCGCCGCTGCCGGAGGCGCCGGTGCTGCTGGACGCCGGCTGCGGCCAGGGCAAGTCCTTCCGCCTGCTGGCGGACGCCTTCGCGCCGGCGCGGATGATCGGCCTGGATGCCGACCCGCACAGCCTCGACTGTGCCCGCGCCGAAGCCGAGCGCCAGGGGCTGGCGGTGGAGCTGCTGGCCAGCGACTGCGCCGAACTGCAGCTGCCGGACGCCAGCGTGGACCTGCTGTTCTGCCACCAGACCTTCCACCACCTGGTGGAGCAGGAGCGTGCCCTGGCGGAGTTCTGGCGGGTGCTGAAGCCGGGCGGCTACCTGCTGTTCGCCGAGTCCACGCGCTACTACATCGACACCTGGGTGATCCGCTGGCTGTTCCGCCACCCGATGCACGTGCAGCGCACCGCCGCCGAGTACGAGGCGATGGTGCGCGGCCAGGGCTTCGTGTTCGAGCCGCGCAACGTCTCCTACCCGTACCTGTGGTGGAGCCGCTCCAGCGACTTCGGCCTGCTGGAGCGCTGGGGCCTGCGCACGCCGCCCCCGCCCGGGCAGCGCAACGAGACGCTGGTGAACCTGGTGGCCCGCAAGCCCCTGGAGGCACCGGCAGCATGACCTGGCGCGCGCTGACCCTGCTGGCCTGCCTGCTGCTGGCCGCCTGTGCCGGGACCACCCCGGTGCCGGCGCGCGTGCCGCCGCTGGGGCTGCCGCTGTCGCTGCACGTGGCACGGGAGGCCCAGGGCGAGCAGCGCGACTGGCTGCTGGTGGTGCAGGACGAGGGCGGCGTGCTGCGCTGGTCGCTGTTCGACCCGCTGGGCGTGCCCCTGGCGCGCCAGCGCCTGGAGGCCGGCGCCTGGCACAACGACGGCCTGCTGCCGCCCAACCCCGAAGCCCGCGAGCTGTTCGCCGCGCTGCTCTACGCGCTGGTGCCTTCCGAGGCCCTGCCCCGCGTCTACGCCGGCATTCCCCAGCAGGTGGGCGCCGACGGCAGCCGCGAGCTGGATGGCCGCTGGCGGGTGGCCTACCGCACGCCCCTGCAGTTCGACCTGCAACGCCGCGAAGGACCGCATTACCGCATCAGCCCGCTGACGGGCGAGGAGCCTCGATGACCGCATCCCTCAACGCACTGGGCCTGGTCTGTGCCCTGGGCCAGGGCAAGGCCGCCGTGGCCCGCAACCTCCTGGCCGGCGACACCGCCGGCATGCGCCCCCACGCCGACTGGGTGCCCGAGCGCACCCTGACCCTCGGCGCGGTGGACGCCGAACTGCCGGCGCTGCCGGCCGAGCTGGCCGCCTGCGACAGCCGCAACAACCGCCTGCTGCTGGCCGCTGCCCTGGAGATCGAGCCGGAACTGCGCGCCGCCGTGGCCCGCCATGGCGCGGCACGGGTGGGCGTGGTGCTGGGCACCAGCACCTCGGGCATCCAGGAAGCCAGCCTGGGCATCGGTGAGCAGCTGCGCACCGGCGCCCTGCCGGCGGACTACCGCTACGCCCAGCAGGAACTGGTGGCGCCGGCGGCCTTCCTGGCGGCCTGGCTGGGCAGCGCCGGGCCGGCCTACTGCATTTCCACCGCCTGCACCTCCAGCGCCCGGGCCCTGCTCAGCGCGCGCCGCCTGCTGCAGCTGGGGGTGTGCGATGCGGTGGTGTGCGGCGGGGTGGACTCGCTGTGCGGGCTGACCCTGAACGGCTTCGCCGCGCTGGAGGCGGTCTCCGACAGCCTGTGCAACCCGCTCTCGCGCAACCGCCGGGGCATCAACATCGGCGAGGGCGCGGCGCTGTTCCTGATGGAGCGCGACGCCGGCGGCATCGCCCTGTTGGGCGCGGGTGCCGGCTCCGATGCGCACCACATCTCCGCCCCCGAGCCCAGCGGCCTGGGGGCCCAGCGCGCGATGCGCCAGGCCCTGGTCGATGCCGGGCTGGAGCCGTCGGCGATCGACTACCTGAACCTGCACGGCACGGCCACCCAGCACAACGATGCGATGGAGAGCCTGGCCACCACGGCGGTGTTCCCCGAGGGCGTGCCGGCTTCGTCCACCAAGCCGCTGACCGGCCACACCCTGGGCGCCGCCGGGGCCCTGGAGGCGGCCTTCTGCTGGCTGGCCCTGAGCCCATGGAACCCGGAGCACCGCCTGCCGCCCCACCGCTGGGACGGCGAGCCCGACCCCGAGCTGCCGGCCCTACGCCTGGTGGACGGGGCCTCGCGCCTGCCCGCCCAGCGCCCGCGCCACCTGATGAGCAACTCCTTCGCTTTCGGCGGCAGCAACATCAGCCTGATTCTCGGAGACGCGCCATGAGCGATTGGCCGATAGCCGAACTGGTCCCCCATGCCGGGGACATGATCCTGATCGACCAGGTCCTGCGCTTCGGCGATGAGGACGTGGAAACCCGCCTGACCGTGCGCCCGGGGTTGTTCACCCAGGACGACGGCAGCCTGCCGGCCTGGGTCGGCGTGGAACTGATGGCCCAGAGCATCGCCGCCTACGCCGGCTGCCAGGCCCGTCAGGCGGGACAACCGGTGGAGCTGGGCTTTCTGCTCGGCACCCGCCACTACCAATGCAACGTCGACCGCTTCCCGGCCGGCGTGGACCTGCACATTACCGCCACCCGCTCCCTGCAGGACGACAGCGGCATGGGCGTCTTCGAATGCCGCCTGACCGGGCCGGGCGTCGAGGCCTTCGCCCGCCTCAACGTCTTCCGTCCGCCGCAGGTGGCGAGCTACCTGGAGGAACCCCAAGCATGACCGAGACCATCCTGGTCACCGGCTCCAGCCGCGGCATCGGCCGCGCCATCGCCCTGCGCCTGGCGCGCTCGGGCTACGACCTGGTGCTGCATTGCCGCTCGCGCCGCGACGAGGCCGAGGCGGTGAAGGCCGAGATCGAAGCCCTGGGCCGCAGCGCCCGGGTGCTGCAGTTCGACGTTTCCGACCGCGCCGCCTGCCGCGAGCAGCTGGAGGCCGACGTGGAAGCCCACGGCGCCTACTACGGGGTGGTGTGCAACGCCGGCCTGACCCGCGACGGCGCCTTCCCGGCGCTGACCGACGAGGACTGGGACAGCGTGCTGCGCACCAACCTGGACGGCTTCTACAACGTGCTGCACCCGCTGAGCATGCCGATGATCCGTCGCCGCAAGCCGGGGCGCATCGTCTGCATCACCTCGGTGTCGGGGCTGGTGGGCAACCGCGGGCAGGTCAATTACAGCGCCTCCAAGGCCGGGGTGATCGGTGCCGCCAAGGCGCTGGCCATCGAGCTGGCCAAGCGCCGCATCACGGTCAACTGCGTGGCGCCGGGGCTGATCGACACCGAGATCCTCGATGAGCGGGTGCCGGTGGAGGAGATCCTCAAGATGATCCCGGCCCAGCGCATGGGCACGCCGGAAGAAGTGGCCGGTGCGGTGAATTTCCTGATGTCCGAGGAGGCCGGCTACATCACCCGGCAGGTCCTCGCTGTGAACGGTGGGCTGTGCTGATGAAACGTGTAGTGGTCACCGGCATGGCCGGCATCACCTCCCTGGGCGACGACTGGGACAGTATCTGGAGCCATTTCACGGCCAACCGCAGCGGTATCCGCCGGATGGACGAGTGGGACCGCTTCGCCGAGCTGAACACCCGCCTGGCCGGGCCCATCGACGGCTTCACCACGCCGTCGCACTGGACCCGCAAGCAGATGCGCAGCATGGGGCGGGTCTCGAAGCTGTCGGTCTACGCCGCCGAGCGGGCCCTGGCGGATGCCGGGCTGGCGGGCGACGAGCGCATCCGTGACGGGCGCATGGGCGTGGCCTGCGGGTCGTCCACCGGCAGCACCGAGGAGATCAAGGCCTTCGGCAACATGCTGCTGAACTCGGTGGCCGACGGCCTCAACGCCAACTCCTACGTGCGCATGATGCCGCACACGGCGGCGGCCAATATCAGCATCTTCTTCGGCCTCAAGGGCCGGCTGATCCCCACCTCCAGCGCCTGCACCAGCGGCAGCCAGGGCATCGGCTACGCCTACGAGGCGATCAAGTTCGGCCGCCTGCCGATGATGCTGGCCGGCGGTGCGGAGGAGCTCTGCCCCACCGAGGCGATGGTGTTCGATGCGCTCTACGCCACCAGCCTGAAGAACGATGCGCCGCACACCTCGCCGCGCCCCTACGACACCGGCCGCGACGGCCTGGTGATCGGCGAGGGCGCCGGCATCCTGGTGCTGGAGGAACTGGAGCATGCCCTGGCCCGTGGGGCGCGGATCCACGCCGAGATCGTCGGCTTCGGCTGCAACGCCGATGGCCAGCACACCACCAAGCCGGAGCAGGCGACCATGCGCGGGGCGATGGAGCTGGCCTTGCAGGACGCGGGCCTGCCGCCTTCGGCCATCGGCTACGTGAACGGCCACGGCACCGCCACCGAGCAGGGCGACGTGGCGGAGACCCTGGCCACCAGCAGCCTGTTCGGTGCGCAGATGCCCATCAGCTCGCAGAAGAGCTTCCTCGGCCACACGCTGGGTGCCTGCGGCGCGCTGGAGTCCTGGTTCAGCATCGAGATGATGAACCGCGACCAGTACATCCACACCCTCAACCTGGACGCGGTGGACCCGGCCTGCGGCGAGCTGGACTACCTGCGCGACGGCCCGCGCCAGATGAGCAACGAGTACGTGATGAACAACAACTTCGCCTTCGGCGGGGTCAACACCTCGTTGATCTTCCGTCGCTGGCGCTGACACGGAGCCCCACGATGCAAGGAACACGTCCCCTCGCCGTCCTCGCGCTGGCCCTGGCACTGGCCACCGGCTGCAGCACCCAGCGCCCGGTCCTGAACCCCCACGAGCCGGTGCCGCCGAGCCTGAACGTGAGCCAGTCGCAGATGCAGGCGGCCATCCTCGCGGCGCTGCAGGCCCGCGACTGGACGCCGACCCGCGTCACGCCGACCGAGATCAGCGCCAGCATCAATGTGCGCAACCGTCATCGCGCGGAGATCGCCATCGCCTACAGCCCCCTGGACTTCGATATCCAGTACCGCAACAGCAGCGGGCTGAACTACGAGAACGGCGAGATCCACCGCAACTACAACCGCTGGGTGAACAACCTCAGCAACACCATCCTGCGCGAGATCCAGACCCGCGCAGCGATCGCCGGACAATGACCCCAAAAGCCGTCAAGGAGACGACCATGCAACGCAAGACCTGGACCGCCGTAGCCCTGCTCACCGCCACCCTGCTGCCGGGCATCAGCCAAGCCCGCGATACGACGCACTTCCTCGACTTCAACTCCGTGGTCGCCGAGGCCGTGCAGGCCGGCCGCCTGGACGGCACCGTGAAGTTCTACCTGGCGGGCAACACCCCGGCGGGCCAGGTGACGGTGATCAACCCGAACGTGACCACCAGCCAGAAGACCAACGCCTTCAACAAGACCGACGAGGAAGCCTGCCGCTGGGCCCTGCAATCGGCGCTGATCCGCCTGCAGAACGCGGCCAAGTCCGCCGGTGCCAACGCGGTGGTCGACATCGCCAGCAACTACAAGAACAAGGAATACAAGGACAGCGCCAAGTACGAGTGCCACGCCGGTGCGCTGATGGCAGGCGTTGCCCTGAAGGGCAAGGTGGCCAACGTCAAGTAAGCCGCACTGCCGGGAAAAGAGGCCGCCTTGTGCGGCCTTTTTGCTTTCCGGCGGCGGCTGGTTCGGCCGCCCTCCAAGGGCCTGCCGATACACGCCTGATCCTCGGAAATTTCCTTCAAGGCCCTACGCCCGGGTGCCCCAGGACCCCGTGCTAGCCTCGCGGCCCCGCGCTTGCGGGTCTCCAAACTCCAACAAGAAGGAACAAGCCGTGCGTGTACGTTTTGCCATCGCCACCCTGGCCCTCGCCCTCACCACCGGTTGCGCCACCGGCCTGAACTCGGTGCAGAAGGCCGAGCTGGACCACTACGAAGCCCGCGGCATGGCGGTGCAGGAAAAGAACCCGGGCCTGGGCGCGGGTTTGGGCCTGCTGCCGGGCGGCGGGTCGTTCTACGGGCGGGAGTACGGCTTCGGGGTGGTCAACCTGCTGCTGTGGCCGCTGTCGATCCTCTGGGACCCGGTCAGCGGCTACGAGGCGTCGCGCTCCATCAACTACCAGGCCACCCGTACCCACATCGAACGGCAGCGCAAGAAGGCGCTGGACGAGCTGGACGCGAAACTGGCGGGCAACGAGATCGACCTGAAGGAATACACGCTGCAGCGGCGCCAGGTGGAGGAGCGCTACACGGCTTACTGATCCAACCCCAAGCTCAGTGCGCACTCTTTATGTCTGCCGCTCGGAAGGTGGGGCGGGGACAACGCCCCTTCAGAAGGCCGAACGCAGTCGTCGTGAAAGGGGTTGAGCGACATGGATGTCGCGAGAGCGCTGTCGGGCCAGGGATGGCCCGTCAGCGCGGCCCCTGGAGCGGCGACGAAGTGAGGGAACCCGACGTAGTCGGGCCGGATGCAGGGGCAAGTTTTTTGGTTCCTTTTCACCGGGCTGGCGATCCAGCGACTGGAAAAGGGACTCGCCCGGGAGGGCGAAACCAAAAACACCAGCAGAACTCGCTAACAAGCTGGGCACCCGACCTTGAGCCACGCCCGACAAAGACACGTCCATGAAAAAGGCCGCTGATGCGGCCTTTTCCATTGGGATGGCGATCAGCCGTGGTACTGGGCCGACAGCTCGTGGACGGCTTCAAAGAAGGCGCCGGCGTGGGCCGGGTCCACTTCGGGGGTGATGCCGTGGCCGAGGTTGAAGACATGGCCGGTGCCCTGGCCGTAGGCGGCGAGGATGCGGCTGACTTCGTTGCGGATGGCGGTGGGGCTGGCGTAGAGCACGGACGGGTCCATGTTGCCCTGCAGGGCGACCTTGCCGCCGACCCGGGCGCGGGCGCTGCCGATGTCGCAGGTCCAGTCCAGGCCGAGGGCTTCGGCGCCGGTGTCGGCCATGGACTCCAGCCACAGGCCGCCGCCCTTGGTGAAGAGGATGACGGGGATGCGGCGGCCTTCGTGCTCGCGGATCAGGCCGTCGACGATCTGCTTCATGTAGGCCAGGGAGAATTCCTGGTAGGCCGCTGCGGAGAGGGCGCCGCCCCAGGAGTCGAAGATCTGCACGGCCTGGGCGCCGGCGAGGATCTGGCCGTTGAGGTAGGTGGTGACCGAGCGGGCCAGCTTGTCCAGCAGGGCGTGCATGGCCTGCGGGTCGTTGTAGAGCATGGCCTTGGATTTGCGGAAGTCGCGGCTGGAGCCGCCTTCGACCATGTAGGTGGCGAGCGTCCAGGGGCTGCCGGAGAAGCCGATCAGCGGGACGCGGCCATCGAGTTCGCGACGGATGGTGCGCACGGCGTCCATGACGTAGCCCAGGTCTTCCTCGGCGTCGGGGATGGGCAGGGCGTCGATGTCGGCGCGGGTGTTGATCACCTTGCGGAAGCGCGGGCCTTCGCCGGTCTCGAAGTACAGGCCCTGGCCCATGGCGTCGGGGATGGTGAGGATGTCGGAGAAGAGGATGGCCGCGTCCAGCTGCGGGTAGCGGTCCAGGGGCTGCAGGGTCACTTCGCAGGCCAGTTGCGGGTTCATGCACAGGCTCATGAAGTCACCGGCCTTGGCGCGGGTGGCGCGGTACTCGGGCAGGTAACGACCGGCCTGGCGCATCATCCAGACGGGGGTGACGTCGACGGGCTGCTTGAGCAGGGCGCGAAGGAAGCGGTCGTTCTTCAGAGCGGTCATGGCAGGTTCCCAGCAAAAAAGTGCCGGCATTTTCGCAAAGCCCAACGCAAAAGGCACGGCGGGTGCCGTGCCTTTTGTCTTTCGCGACAGAATGTCGCGGCGAAGGGCTACAGGCCGAGGGGCAGTTGGCGCCCCGTCGGCCCACGTGGCCTGCAGGGGGGACCGCGCTTTATCGGTCCACCTTCCGTGTTCACCGGCCACTCCGCCTGGTGGATGCCAAGAGCGGCATCCACCCTGCGCACTGGCGGCGTGTGGCTTGCCGCTTAAACGCCCAGGTAGTCGAGGATGCCTTCGGCGGCGGTGCGGCCTTCGAAGATCGCGGTGACCACCAGGTCGGAGCCGCGCACCATGTCGCCACCGGCGAAGACCTTGGGGTTGCTGGTCTGGTGCTTGTACTGCGCCTGGGCCGGGGCGACGACGCGACCCTGGCTGTCGATGCGGATGTCGAACTGCTCGAACCACGGCGCCGGGCTGGGACGGAAGCCGAAGGCGATCAGCACGGCTTCGGTCGGGATGATCTCTTCGGAACCGGGGATCGGCTCGGGGCTGCGGCGGCCACGGGCGTCGGGCTCGCCGAGGCGGGTTTCGACGACCTTGACGCCTTCCACCTTGCCGTCGCCGACGATGGCGATGGGCTGGCGGTTGAAGAGGAACTTCACGCCCTCTTCCTTGGCGTTCTTCACCTCTTTGCGCGAGCCGGGCATGTTCTCTTCGTCACGGCGGTAGGCACAGGTGACGGCCTTGGCGCCCTGGCGGATGGAGGTGCGGTTGCAGTCCATGGCGGTGTCGCCGCCGCCGAGGACGACGACGCGCTTGCCCTTCATGTCGACGAAGTCCTCGGGGGACTTCTCGAAGCCGAGGTTGCGGTTGACGTTGGCGATGAGGAAGTCCAGCGCGTCATGCACGCCGGGCAGGTCTTCGCCGGGGAAGCCGCCCTTCATGTAGGTGTAGGTGCCCATGCCCATGAACACGGCATCGAACTCACCGAGCAGCTGCTCCATGGTGATGTCCTTGCCGACTTCGGTGTTGAGGCGGAACTCGATGCCCATGCCGGTGAAGACTTCGCGGCGACGGCTGAGGACATGCTTCTCGAGCTTGAACTCGGGGATGCCGAAGGTCAGCAGGCCACCGATCTCGGGGTTCTTGTCGAACACCACGGGGGTCACGCCGTTGCGCACCAGGACGTCGGCACAGCCGAGGCCGGCCGGGCCGGCGCCGATGACGGCGACGCGCTTGCCGGTGGGCTTGACCTTGGACATGTCAGGGCGCCAGCCCATGGCGAAGGCGGTGTCGGTGATGTACTTCTCCACCGAGCCGATGGTGACCGCGCCGAAGCCGTCGTTGAGGGTGCAGGCCCCTTCGCAGAGACGGTCCTGCGGGCAGACGCGGCCGCAGACCTCGGGCAGGGTGTTGGTCTGGTGGGACAGTTCGGCGGCGGCGAGGATGTTGCCTTCGGAGACCAGCTTCAGCCAGTTGGGGATGAAGTTGTGGACCGGGCACTTCCATTCGCAATAGGGGTTGCCGCAGCCCAGGCAGCGGTGGGCCTGGTCGGCCGCCTGCTGGGGCTTGAAGGTGTCATAGATCTCGACGAATTCCTTTTTGCGCTGGCGCAGCAGTTTCTTCTTCGGATCCTTGCGCCCGACCTCGATGAACTGGAAGTCGTTGTTCAGACGTTCAGTCATTTGGAAAACCTCTTAACAGCAGCGGCACGTCAGGGCGGCACGCTGCAAGACTCATCACGGTTGGCCAGCGGGCCCGGCGTCGGTGACGCGCGGGCTCGCGGCTCGGGCGCTTGTTATTGCGGGTTGGCTCGGGTGCTGGAGAGCAGCGACGCGAGGTTCGCAGCCTTCGGCTTGACCAGCCAGAACCGGCGCAGGTAGTCGTCCAGGTTTTCCAGCAGGTGGGCACCCCAGTCGCTGGAGGTTTCCTTGACGTACTCCACCAGCACGCTGTGCAGGTGGCTGCGGTAGGCCTCCATGGACTCGTTGCTGATGCGCTGGATTTCCACCAGTTCGTGGTTGACCCGGTCAACGAAGCTGTTGTCCATGTCCAGCACGTAGGCGAAGCCGCCGGTCATGCCGGAACCGAAGTTGTAGCCGGTCTTGCCGAGGACGCAGACGAAGCCGCCGGTCATGTATTCGCAGCAGTGGTCACCGGTGCCTTCCACGACGGCATGGGCGCCGGAGTTGCGCACGCCGAAGCGCTCGCCGGCGGTGCCGGCGGCGAACAGCTTGCCGCCGGTGGCGCCGTAGAGGCAGGTGTTGCCGATGATGGCCGACTCCTGGCTCTTGAACGGGCTGCCCTTGGGCGGGGTGATAACCAGCTTGCCGCCGGTCATGCCCTTGCCGACGTAGTCGTTGGCGTCGCCTTCGAGGTAGAGGTCCAGGCCGCCGGCGTTCCACACGCCGAAGCTCTGGCCGGCGGTGCCCTTGAAGCGGAAGGTCACGGGGGTGTCCTTCATGCCCTGGTTGCCGTAGCGGCGGGCGATCTCGCCGGAGATGCGTGCGCCGATGGAGCGGTCGCAGTTGCCGATGGTGAGGTCGAAGCAGCCACCGGACTTGCTCTCGATGACGCCCTTGGCCATGTCCCACATGCGCTCGGCCAGCAGGCCGGGGTCGAACGGCGGGTTGCGGTCCACCTGGCAGTACTGGGGCTTGTCGGCCGGGATGCGGTCGCTGCCCAGCAGGGGGGTGAGGTCGAGGTTGCCCTGCTTGGCGGTTTCGCCCGGCAGGATGTCCAGCAGGTCGGTGCGGCCGATCAGTTCGCCGAGGCTGCGCACGCCGACGCGGGCCAGCCACTCGCGGGTTTCTTCGGCGACGTAGGTGAAGAAGTTCATCACCATTTCGACGGTGCCGATGAAGTGGTCCTTGCGCAGCTTGTCGTTCTGGGTGGCGACGCCGGTGGCGCAGTTGTTCAGGTGGCAGATGCGCAGGTACTTGCAGCCCAGGGCGATCATCGGGGCGGTGCCGAAGCCGAAGCTCTCGGCGCCGAGGATGGCGGCCTTGATGACGTCGAGGCCGGTCTTCAGGCCGCCGTCGGTCTGCACGCGGACCTTGCCGCGCAGGTCGTTGCCACGCAGGGTCTGGTGCGCTTCGGAGAGGCCCAGTTCCCACGGGCTGCCGGCGTACTTGATGGAGGTCAGCGGGGAGGCGCCGGTGCCGCCGTCATAGCCGGAGATGGTGATCAGGTCGGCATAGGCCTTGGCCACGCCGGCGGCGATGGTGCCGACGCCGGGCTCGGCCACGAGCTTCACCGAGACCAGGGCCTGGGGGTTGACCTGTTTGAGGTCGTAGATCAGCTGGGCCAGGTCTTCGATGGAGTAGATGTCGTGGTGCGGCGGCGGCGAGATCAGGGTGACGCCGGGCACGGCATAGCGCAGGCGGGCGATCAGGCCGTTGACCTTGCCGCCGGGCAGCTGGCCGCCTTCGCCGGGCTTGGCACCCTGGGCGACCTTGATCTGCAGCACTTCGGCGTTGACCAGGTACTCGGGGGTGACGCCGAAGCGGCCGGTGGCGACCTGCTTGATCTTGGAGCTGCGCACGGTGCCGTAGCGGGCCGGGTCTTCGCCGCCCTCGCCGGAGTTGGAGCGCGCGCCCAGGCGGTTCATGGCCTCGGCGATGGCTTCGTGGGCTTCGGGCGAGAGGGCGCCGAGGGAGATGCCGGCGGAGTCGAAGCGCTTGAGGATGTCGCCGACGGGCTCGACGTCATCGAGGGACAGGGGCTGGGTGCTCTCCTTGACCTTGAGCAGGTCGCGGATCATGGACACCGGGCGCTGGTCCACCAGGGCGCTGTACTGCTTGTAGGTCTCGTAGCTGCCCTGCTGCACGGCGGCCTGCAGGGTGTTGACCACGTCGGGGTTGTAGGCGTGGTACTCGCCACCGTAGACGAACTTGAGCAGGCCGCCCTGCTGGATCGGCTTGCGGTTGCTCCAGGCTTCCTGGGCGAGCAGCTTCTGTTCGCTCTCGATGTCGACGAAGCGGGCGCCCTGGATGCGGCTGGCAACGCCACGGAAGCTGAGGTCGACGACTTCGTCGGCCAGGCCGACGGCTTCGAACAGCTGGGCGCCACGGTAGGAGGCGATGGTGGAGATGCCCATCTTCGAGAGGATCTTCAGCAGGCCCTTGGAGATGCCTTTGCGGTAGTGCTTGAAGACTTCGTAGAGGTCGCCGAGGACTTCGCCGGTGCGGATCAGGTCGGCCAGTACTTCGTAGGCGAGGTAGGGGTAGACGGCGGAGGCGCCGAAGCCTACCAGGACAGCGAAGTGGTGCGGGTCGCGGGCGGTGGCGGTCTCGACCAGGATGTTGCAGTCGCAGCGCAGGCCCTGCTCCACCAGGCGGTGGTGCACGGCGCCGACGGCCAGGGAGGCGTGGGCGGGCAGCTTGCCGGGGGCGATGTTGCGGTCGGTGAGGACCAGCAGCACCTTGCCGGCGCGCACGGCTTCTTCGGCCTGGTCGGCGATGTTGCGCACAGCGGCTTCGAGGCCGATGGACTCGTCGTAGTTGAGGTCGATGACCTGGCGCTCGAAACCTTCGCGGTCGAGGGTCATCAGCGCGCGCCACTTGGCCGGGGAAATCACCGGGCTGCTGAGGATGACGCGGCTGGCATGGGCCGGGGACTCGGAGAAGATGTTGCGCTCGGCGCCCAGGCAGATCTCCAGGGACATGACGATGGCTTCGCGCAGCGGGTCGATCGGCGGGTTGGTGACCTGCGCGAACTGCTGGCGGAAGTAGTCGTAGGTGGAGCGCACGCGCTTGGACAGGACGGCCATGGGGGTGTCGTCGCCCATGGAGCCGACCGCTTCCTGGCCCTGTTCGGCGAGCGGGCGCAGTACCTGGTCACGCTCTTCGAAGGTGACCTGGAACATCTTCATGTACTGCTTGAGCTGGTCGCTGTCGTAGCTGGCGACGCCGTGGTCGTCGTCGAGCTTGGCCTGGATGCGCACGGCGCTCTGGCGCAGCCACTGCTTGTAGGGGTGGCGCGACTTGAGGCGGCTGTCGATGTCCTCGGTGTTGAGGATCTGGCCGGTCTCGGTGTCGACGGCGAGGATCTGGCCGGGGCCGACGCGGCCCTTGGCGATGACGTCCTCGGGCTTGTAGTCCCACACGCCGATTTCGGAGGCGAGGGTGATGTAGCCGTTCTTGGTGGTGACCCAGCGGGCCGGGCGCAGGCCGTTGCGGTCGAGCAGGCAGACGGCGTGGCGGCCGTCGGTCAGCACGACGCCGGCGGGGCCGTCCCAGGGCTCCATGTGCATGGAGTTGTATTCGTAGAAGGCACGCAGGTCGGCATCCATGGTTTCCATGTTCTGCCAGGCCGGCGGGATGATCATGCGCACGCCACGGAACAGGTCGATGCCGCCGGTGACCATCAGTTCGAGCATGTTGTCCATGCTGGAGGAGTCGGAACCGACACGGTTGACCAGCGGGCCGAGTTCGTCGATGTCGGGCAGTTGCTCGTTGGCGAACTTGGTGCGACGGGCGACGGCCCAGTTGCGGTTGCCGGTGATGGTGTTGATCTCGCCGTTGTGGGCGAGGAAGCGGAAGGGCTGTGCCAGCGGCCACTTCGGCAGGGTGTTGGTGGAGAAGCGCTGGTGGAAGACGCAGATGGCGGTCTGCAGGCGTTCGTCACCCAGGTCCGGGTAGAACTGCTGCAGGTCGGCCGGCATCATCAGGCCTTTGTAGATGATGGTCTTGTTGGAGAAGCTGCAGACGTAGTGGTCGGCGTCGGCGGCGTTGGCCACGGACGAACGACGACGCGCGCTGAACAGCTTGACCGCCATCTCCTGGTCGGACAGGCCTTCGCCGCCGATGAACACCTGCTCGATCTGCGGCAGGCGCTCCAGGGCCAGTTGGCCGAGCACGCTGGTGTCCACCGGGACCTTGCGCCAGCCGACCAGCTGCAGGCCGGCGGCTTCAATCTCGCGGTTCATGTTCGCGCGAGCGACCTCGGCACGGGCGTTGTCCTGGTTGAAGAACACCATGCCCACGGCGTATTGCCCGGGCAGGTCGACGCCGAAGGTTTCCTTGGCGATGGCACGCAGGAACAGGTCGGGTTTCTGGATCAGCAGGCCACAGCCGTCGCCGGTCTTGCCGTCGGCGTTGATACCGCCGCGGTGGGTCATGCAGGTCAGTGCTTCGATCGCGGTTTGCAGAAGATGGTGACTGGCCTCGCCCTGCATGTGGGCGATCAGGCCGAAGCCGCAGTTATCCTTGAACTCATCAGGATGGTACAGACCTGCTTTCATAGGGGGAACTCTCACCAGAGCAGCCTCTTTTTAGAGGCGGAATTTCTTTTAATTCAACCACTTACCTCTCGCGCCGGACTTGACGCCAGCTTTGCGTAGGCAAAAGGGAGGTCAGTGTACATATCCACTGGGGTCGTTACAAATCTGCACGACGATTCGGTGAAAGTTTTTGTCGCAAAAGCGAAGGAATAGACCGGAAGGTCGTGCTAGCGACTTTCCGGTCACATCTGAGGATGCCAAGTGACAGGTGAGCCCGGGACCGGGCTCAGCGGGCCATCTCTTGCTGGATGCTGGCGAAGCTCTTCGGCCAGGGCTTGCCGGCCTGCACCTTGGCGGGCAGGGCCTTGATGGCGGCCTGGGCGGCGTTGCGGCTGGGGAAGTTACCATAAGTGACCACGTACAGTGGCTTACCCTGGTGCAGCTTCTTGAAGTAACGGTACTCGCCGCCGTTCTGCTGGACGAACGACTTGGCGCTGGCTTCGGAGCTGGTGCCGAGAATCTGCACGGCGTAGTTGCCACCTGCCTGGGCACGGTACCAACCATCACCTGCACCACCACCCGCGGAGGCGACTGCAGCCGGCTTGGCAGCGGGCTTCTCGGCCGGCTTGGCTGCCGGTGCGGTCGCTGCAGGCTTGGCGGTCGGCGCCGGGGTTGCTGCGGGCTTGGCCGGCTGCGCACTGGGGGTGGCCTGGGCCACGACCGGAGCGGCAGGCGCGGTGGCCGGCGCTGCCGGTCGGGTAGCCGGCTGCTGGGTGACGATGGGTGCGGGCGGCTGGGCCGGCGCGGGGCTGGCCGTGGCTCCGACGGGCGGGGCGACCGTGGTCACGGTGGGCGGCACGGCGCTGCCCGTGGTCGGGGCACCGGCTTCATCCTGGTCTTCCTGCCCGGCGGCCTGGGCCAGCGGCTCACGGATGACCGGCTGGGCTTCGCCCACCAGCGGCAGGGGCAGCGGCTGCGACGAACCGGCGAATTCGACGGCCGGCGCTTCACCGGGTTTGCCCGGCTGCTCAGGCGTGGACGGGGCAACGCCCTGGCCCAGGGGCAGTTGTGCGGTAGTGGGCTGGGCCGGTGCGATGTGATCGGAACGACCCTGCATCAGCCAGGCGGCGACGACACCGACGGCGACGACGCCCAGTGCCAGCAGGTGCTTCTTCGGTAGATTCAAGCTGAACCCTCCTTTGCGCGATGCGCCCCGCTCGGCGAGCATCGCTTCCACCAGGAGCTCGCGAGCGGCCTGATTGATGCCGCCGGGCCAGCCTCCGGACTGGAGGTGGATGTCTTCGATCTGTTCCTCGGTCAGCAGGTCGATACTCTGGCCGGCGCCTTCGAGGCGCTGCGCCAGGTATTCGCGGGTTTCGTCCTCGCTGTAGGGCAGAAGTTCAATGGCGTGGAAGCGTTCTTCACCATCAGCGACCAGTTCCAGGCGCGGCAGCAGAGAGGAGTCGGCGAAGAGGAAGACGTGGGGACGCGATTCGCCGCTGCCGGCCGCCAGGGCCAGCAGGTTGTCGACGCCGGTGTCGTCCAGGTCCTCGGCATCATCGACGAGGAGGTAGACCTCCTGCCCGGTCAGGGCCAGTTGGCCGACCTGGGCGAGGATGGAGCGGCTGTCTGCCTGGGGAATGCCGAGCGCCTGGGCGATAAGGCGCATCAGGCCACCGGCCTCGGCGGCGCCGCGCGCGGACACGACCACGCTCTGCACGGCCTGCTTGTTGGTGCTGGCAACCAGGGCCTGGCGCAGCAGGGTCTTGCCGGCGCCGTTGGGCCCGGTCACGACCAGCAACAGCTGGCTGTAGCGGGCCAGGTGGTGCAGCTGGCCGAGGACGGGCTTGCGCTGGGCCGGGTAGAACTTGAAGCCAGGGACCCGCGCGGCGAACGGGTCATGGGTGAACTGGTAGTGGGCCAGGAAGGCCTCTTCAGCGTGCAGGCTGCTCATGGGACTGTTTTTACTCTCCAAGCTCTTCGGCCAGGGCGCGGTAATCGGCGCTCAGGGTCTCGTCCAGAATGTTGCCCGGGTAATCGGCGGTGACTACCGCCTCTCCGAGCCGGCTCAGCAGCACAAGGCGCAACTGGCCATCGATCACTTTCTTGTCTACGGCCATGTGCTCCAGGAAATGGGCGGGAGTCATCTCCTGGGGCGGTACGATCGGCAGGCCCGCTGCACGCAGCAGGCGCATGGAGCGGTCGCGCTCTGCGGCGTCGATCCAGCCGAGGCGACGGGACATCTCCAGGGCCATGACGGTCCCGGCGGCCACCGCCTCGCCATGCAGCCAGACGCCGTAGCCCATGTGGGTCTCGATGGCGTGGCCGAAGGTGTGCCCCAGGTTGAGGGTGGCGCGGATGCCGGATTCGCGTTCATCGGCACCCACTACGCGGGCCTTGGCGGCGCAGGAGCGCTCGATGGCCTCGTTCAGCGCCGTCGGCTCGAGGGCCAGCAGGGCCTCCATGTGCGTTTCCAGCCAGTCCAGGAATGGCGCATCGCAGATCAGGCCGTATTTGATCACTTCGGCGAGCCCGGCGGAGAGTTCGCGAGGCGGCAACGTGCGCAGGGTCGCAGTATCGATCAGCACGGCCTTGGGCTGGTAGAAGGCACCCACCATGTTCTTGCCGAGGGGGTGGTTGATGCCGGTCTTGCCACCAACCGAGGAGTCCACCTGGGACAGGAGGGTGGTCGGGACCTGGATAAAGTCGACGCCGCGCTGGTAGCAGGCGGCAGCAAAGCCGGCCATGTCGCCGATGACGCCGCCACCCAGCGCGATGATGGTGGTGCGGCGGTCATGACGTGCGGTGAGCAGGCCGTCGAAGATGAGCTGGAGGGTTTCCCAGTTCTTGAAGGACTCGCCATCAGGCAGAACGATGGGCTGGACCTTGTAACCGGCGAGGGTCTGGGTCAGCCGTTCGAGATAAAGCGGGGCGACGGTTTCGTTGGTGGCGATGGCCACCTGCTTGCCCGCGATATGCGGCGCAAACAGCTCGGCCTTCGACAACAGGTCGGCACCGATGTGGATGGGATAGCTACGCTCGCCGAGATCGACCTGAAGTGTCCGCATGAGGCCCCCACTATGAAAAAGGGCACTAGGATAGCGCAGTTCCGCCCGCCCTTTAACGGGGCGGAAGGCCCTGTAGTCGCTCGAGTATTTCCTGCACCACCATCCGCGGCGGACGTTCATCGGTCTCGATGATGATGTCGGCGATCTCACGGTAGAGCGGATCACGGATGGCCATGAGGTCACGGAGGACCTTGGCCGGGTCGGCCGTCCGCAGGAGCGGCCGGTTGCGATCCTTAGAGGTCCTGCCGATCTGCTGGTCGACGGAGGTGTGGAGGTAAACCACCCGACCACCCGATCGCAGCGCTTCACGGTTGGCAGGCCGAAGCACGGCACCCCCACCCGTCGCCACGACCAGCCCATCGGCTTCGCAAAGCTCCTGGATCATGGCCTGTTCGCGGTCACGGAAGCCCTGCTCCCCCTCCACATCGAAAATCCAGGGAATATTCGCCCCGGTTCGCTGTTCGATCTCCTTGTCGGAGTCCTTGAACGGCAAACGGAGTTCCTTGGCAAGCAAACGCCCGATGGTGCTCTTTCCAGCTCCCATCGGGCCAACGAGGATCAGATTGTGCACTGATATCAGCGACTCACAGCGATAGCCTGGTTGTTCATGATACGCGGAGTCAGGAATACCAGCAGCTCGGATTTCTTGTCTTGAACAACATCTCTTCGGAACACTCGCCCCACGAATGGCAGATCACCGAGGAACGGCACTTTGTCCACAGATTTAGTCTGTGTATTAGAGAAGACACCGCCAATTACGATTGTCTCGCCATCACTCACCAACACCTTGGCATTTACCTCGTTCTTATTGATCGGAGGCACGCCATTCAGTTGGTTTGCAAAGTCCGGAGCATCCTTATTGACCTTCACTTCCATGATGATCCGATTGTCCGGAGTAATTTGGGGAGTAACCTCCAGCGAGAGAGCTGCCTCTTTGAAAGAGGTACTGGTCGCACCACTGGAGCTAGCCTCTTGATACGGAATTTCAGAGCCCTTTAGGATTTTTGCAGTTTCTTTATCAGAGGTAACCACCTTGGGTTGAGAAACGATCTCACCATTGCCTGTTTTTTCCATAGCAGAAAGCTGCAGATCAAGAATCGCATGGCTAGAAACGAAACCTATCCCTATCCCAGATGAGCTATTTGAGACACCCATATCTACGAACGGCGTTGGGTTATTGTTGGTAGTAGGGAGCGTGCAATTACCCTTAAAAGGACCACAAGAGGAAGTATCTCCATCTTTAATACCTATATTCCCATTTTTCCCCCAGCTATTCCAATTGCCATTGGTATAAGCTCCCCCCCACCTGACGCCCAATGCCTTGTCGTAATCAACATTCGCCTCAACGATTCTCGCTTCGATCATTACCTGGCGAACCGGGATATCGAGCTGGGTAACGATGCGACGCAATTCGTCAAGCTTGTCCTGAGTCTGGTAGGCGATGATGCTGTTGGTACGATCATCGACGGTAATGGAGCCACGTTCATCGGTGGTTGAGGGCTCTCCGCTCGTGACGGACTGGAAGAGCTTGGCGATGTCAGCTGCCTTGGCGTAGTTGACCTGAATGAGCTCGCGGCGCAGCGGAGCCAATTCGGAAATCTGTTTCTGAGACTCCAGTTCTTGGCGTTCACGGGCAGCGATCTCGTCCGCTGGCGCAACCAGCAGCACGTTACCGACCTTGCGCTTGTCCAGGCCCTTGGTTTTCAGGACTAGGTCAAGTGCCTGATCCCAAGGTACGTTCTGCAGGCGGAGAGTGATGTTGCCTTGTACGGTATCGGACGCAACCAGGTTCAGATCGGTGAAGTCAGCAATCAGCTGCAGTACCGAGCGGACATCAATATCCTGGAAATTGAGCGAGAGCTTTTCGCCAGAATAGGCAAAGCGCTCGGTCTTGCGCTTCTCCATATCTTCTTGGGTAAGCGGTTTGATACTGACAGTCAGCTTGTTTTCAGTCTGGTAGGCCAGGTAGTCGTAGAAGCCCGTCGGCTCGATCACGATACTGGCATCACCCGAGCTGCCAGAGGCACTGACGAACTGAACCGGGGTCGCGAAATCCTTTACATCAAGACGAACACGCAGAGACTCCGGAATTTGGGTCTTGGAAAAGTCCAGGCGAATCTTTCCACCCTGCTCCTGGATGTTGGGACTCACACTGGGGTCGGATAGGGTAATGACGACGTTACCTTCGCCCTGCTCGCCTCTCTGGAAATCGATGTTGCTGATTGCCTTGCCCGCAGGCGCGAACGCCTTGACAGGTGCGACAGGCTGTGACGGAGCTGCTAATGGCGCACTGGTGCGTGCAGCCTGTTGAGCAGCGCCGGCAGCGTCGCCAACCAGAACATAAAGGTTGTTACCCTCAACTCGCGTGCTGTAAGGCACCAACGTCGACAGGTTGATGATCATGCGAGTGCGATCTTTCGCCTCGACAAGAGTGACGCTCCGAGCGTTACCTACCCCGAGCTCGCGGTTCTTGCTGCCAAGTTTGTTGGCAACGCCAGGCAGGTCCAATGCGATCCTTGCAGGCTGCTCAATCGTGTAGCCTCTCGGCTGTACAACGGGGCCGTCGAAACCGAGTTTCAGCTCGACCTTTCCGCCCGGCAGGGCCGCGACGTCTAGGGCCTTGAGGTCAGCAGCCAGCAACATAGGTGAAAACATGGCCGCCAGAAGAGAAAGTCCAAGGCGTGTTAGGGAGCTGTTCATTGTCAAATTCCGTTGTGCAGACCGGTGTTTGTAGTTCATAAAGTCACCCCGCCCTTAAGAGCGTTCCATGAGCGTGAGACTACGAGGACGCTCAAGCCAGCCACCCTCTCCATCCGGGACGATCTCGACGACATCAATCTTGCCTTCGCTGATAGAAACAACCTTGCCGTCATTTCGCCCCAGATAATCGCCAACCTTGATCCGATGCACCCCTCCTGCCCCACGGACCAACGCGAACATCCCACCGTTATTGGAAAGCGTACCTACCATCTGGAAGGTCTCGATATTGAACCCTTCGAGGAATTGCTTGACCCGGGTTTCATCCGGGTGGACATCCTTGCTGCCTTTCACCTTGTTAGCCAGATCGATTTTCACCGGAGGCTGGAAGGGACTCCGTAGTGCAGCGGCACTATAAGTAAAGGCCTCATAGGGCTGGAACTTCGGCAACGGTTCGATGGTCCCCTTGGGACGCGCACGGACCTCATCCATGTAAGCCTGAAGATCCGAGAAATCACCGCTATTCCCGCACCCCGACAAACTGGAAAACACCACTAAGGCAAGAACAGCCTTGGAGCTGACGCGCATCATTTCTGCAGCCCCTTGTCGTTGTATCGGTAAGTTTTGGCCAAAATACTCATACGCAGTTTGGAAGTACTTTCCGGGCTGAGCGGAGCAATACTGAAATCATGCAGTGTGACAATACGCGGCAAGCTGGCGACGCCACTCACAAATGTCGCCAAGTCGTGATAGCTGCCCACTACCGATATCTGGATAGGCAGTTCGATATAGAACTGCTGAACCACTTCCGGCTGGAGCTTGATCTCTTCGAACTCCAAACCACTACCCAGTCCAGTGCGCGTAATGTCCTCAAGCAAACCAGGAACTTCGGTGTCGCTTGGAAGCTGACGAAGAAGCGCACCGAAGGAAGTCTCCATTTCCTTCATCTGGTCCTTGTAGGCTTCCAAGTTGGCGGCCTGGAAAGCCTTGGTGGTGAACTGCTGCTTCAGCGACTCTTCTTCAGCACGCTGTTGGTCGAGCTGCACCTCAAGATCCTTGAGGTGAAAGTTGTAACCCAGCGCCAAGATCGCAGCCATCACCAAAATGCAGGCTATGACCTTAACGGCAGCCGGCCAGGAACCGACGTTATTCAGGTCAAGATCGTTGAGGTCGATCTTGCGCAGACTTTCCAGGGAATCAGCCAGACTCATTTCTTGGCTCCGGCATTGTCCGCAGCAGGTTGTGTCTGCTGCACGGTCAGTTGAAACACGTTCGCTTGATCAACAGCACCGGCGGTGATCGCCTTGACTTCTGTCAGGTTCGGTGCGGTCAACCACTCGGAGGCATCCAGATTCCGCATCAAGTTGGAAACACGGTTGTTGGATTCAGCTGCCCCAGTGATGGCAATACTGGACCCTGCCATCTTCACGGTCGTGAAATACACACCATCGGGCAGAGTACGAACAAGCTGATCAAAGACACGACCAATGATCGGGCGGTTGCCCTGCAGGTCCTGAATGATCTTCATACGCTCCAGCAACTGCTGCCGGCGTGTCTTGAGCTCGCTGATTTCCTTGATGCGCGTATCCAGAACGGAAATTTCCTTGCGTACGAATTCATTCCTGGCGTTCTGGTTATCGATCTCGCCATTGAGGTATTGGTCACCAAGGAACACGAGGCCTGCAGAAATAACAACCACACCGCCCAAGGCCACCAGGAATCGCTGCTTGCGCTCTTCCCGCAGCTGCTCACGCCACGGTAGCAGGTTAATACGCGCCATCAGTCGAAACTCCTCATTGCCAAGCCACAAGCGATCATCAAGGCCGGCGCATCACTTGCCAGCGCACCTGCGTTGACTTTGCCGCTCAGTGCCATGTCGGCGAAGGGGTTTGCGACCAGCGTCGGCGTTCCGATCTTCTGCTGGATCAGGCGATCTAGATCGGGAATAGAGGCTGTACCGCCGGCCAGGAGGATGTAATCGACATCGTTGTACTGGCCCGCTGCGAAAAAGAACTGCAGCGATCGTGAGACTTGCTGGACAACTGCCTCTTTGAACGGTTGCAAAACCTCGCTGTCGTAGTCATCCGGAAGACCGCCCTGCTTCTTGGCCAAACCCGCTTCCTCGACAGAAAGGCCATAGCGGCGCTGAATTTCTTCGGTCAACTGGCGACCTCCGAACAACTGCTCGCGACTGTATATGGTGCGACCATTATTCAAGACGCTCAGGGTGGTCATCGTCGCGCCGATGTCCACGATCGCAACCGTCAGATCCTCCGAGCCATTCCCCAACTGGGAAGCAAGGAGCCCATAGGCACGCTCAAGCGCATAGGCCTCGACATCCACGACCTTCGCGGTGAGTCCAGCAAGAGCAAGCGCTGCCTCGCGCACCTCGACGTTCTCGCGACGGCAGGCTGCCAGCAGCACATCCATTCGCTCGGGGTTTCGTGCAGAAACGCCCTGAACCTCGAAATCGATGGCTACCTCTTCAAGGGGATAAGGAATGTACTGGTCAGCTTCGATCTTGAGCTGATTCTCCAGCTCGTCATCGGACAGCCCCGCATCCATCTCGATCGTTTTGGTGATGACGGCCGACCCCGCCACAGCAACGGCTGCCAGCTTGGAGCCTGCCTTCGCCTTGGCGACCACACGCGACAGTGCCTGGCCGACGCCTTCCAGCTCAGCAATGTTCTTTTCGACGACAGCATTTGGCGGGAGCGGCTCGACGGCGTAGGCCTCTACCTTGTAGCGGCCACCCGAGCGACTCAATTCGAGGAGCTTGACCGAGGTCGAGCTTATGTCGATCCCCAGCAGCGAATTCGCTTTCTTGTTGAAGAGCCCTAGCACGACCGATTTCCTATCAGCGTCCGTGACTTACGGACGATTTATGTTTTTCCACATTAAATAACAGTCTTGACAGAAGCGCAAATGGCTCCCCGGGAAAAAAAACGCTTATAATGTGATCAGTTTTTCCCTTTTCAGATCTGTTTCCGCTTAACTCATTCTTTTGCCTGGAAATCCAAGAATCTTGATACGCCTGCTGAAGTTTTTCTGGTGGTCTTGCGTTGCTGTTTTTTGTGGGCTGTTGCTCAGTTTCAGCGGCGCTTATCTCTACCTTAGCCCGAGTCTTCCGTCTGTCGATTCCCTACGCAGCATCCAGCTGCAGATACCGCTGCGCGTGTATAGCAGCGATGGGAAGCTGATCGCCGAGTTCGGCGAGATGAGGCGGGCACCGATCCGTTTCGCGGACATCCCTCCGGAATTCATCCAGTCCCTGCTGGCGGCGGAAGACGACAACTTTGCCAACCATTATGGCGTCGACCTCACGAGCCTGGTGCGCGCTGCCACTCAATTATTGAAAAGCGGGCATATCCAGAGCGGCGGCAGTACCATCACCATGCAGGTGGCGAAGAACTACTTCCTCACCAGCGAGCGGAGTTTCTCCAGAAAGATCAACGAGATACTTCTTGCCCTACAGATCGAACGAGAGCTCAGCAAAGACGAGATCCTTGAGCTCTACGTCAACAAGATCTACCTGGGCAACCGAGCCTACGGCATCGAAGCCGCTGCACAGGTCTACTACGGCAAGTCGATCCGGGAGCTGAGCCTGGCCCAGATGGCCATGATCGCTGGCCTGCCGAAGGCGCCTTCCCGCTTCAACCCGCTGGTCAACCCGACCCGCAGCAAGGAGCGTCGCGACTGGATCCTCGGGCGCATGTTCAAGCTGGGCAAGATCGACCAGGCGCGCTACGAGGCCGCCATCAGCGAACCGATCGACGCGAGCTACCATGTTCCGACCCCAGAAGTGAACGCACCCTACATCGCAGAGATGGCGCGCGCCGAAATGGTCGGACGTTACGGCAGCGATGCCTACACCGAAGGTTTCCGCGTCACTGTCACGACACCGAGCGACCTGCAGGAAGCCGCCAACGTCGCCCTGCGCAGCGGCCTGATGGAGTACGACCAGCGCCACGGCTACCGCGGCCCGGAAACCCGACTTCCCGGCATGACCCGCGAAGGATGGGGCCAGGAGCTTGCCAAGCAGCGCACGATTGGCGGCCTCGAGCCCGCTATCGTCACCCAGGTCGAGCAGAGCGGCATCCTCGTGCTGACTCGCAGCGGCAATGAAGAGGCCGTCAGCTGGGACAGCATGAAGTGGGCCCGCCCCTACTTGAACACCAACAGCCTCGGCGCCCGCCCGCGCCAGCCGGCAGACGTGGTGCAGGTCGGCGACCTGATCCGCGTACTGCGCCAACCTGACGGCGCCCTGCTGTTCAGCCAGCAGCCTTCAGCCCAGAGCGCCCTGGTTTCACTCGACCCCTACAGCGGCGCCATCCTCTCCCTGGTCGGCGGCTTCTCGTTCGAGCAGAGCAACTACAACCGCGCCACCCAGGCCAAGCGCCAACCCGGCTCAAGCTTCAAACCCTTCCTTTATAGTGCAGCACTGGATAACGGCTTCACTGCCGCCAGCCTGGTCAACGACGCCCCCATCGTCTTCGTCGACGAGTACCTGGACAAGGTGTGGCGCCCCAAGAACGACAACAACACCTTCCTCGGCCCCATCCGCATGCGGGAAGCGCTGTACAAGTCGCGCAACCTGGTTTCCATCCGCCTTCTACAAGCCGTGGGGATCGACTACGCGATCAATTACATCAGCCGTTTCGGCTTCAACAAGGATGAACTGCCGCGCAACCTCTCCCTCGCCCTGGGCACTGCCACCCTCACCCCGATGGAGATCGCGACCGGCTGGAGCACCTTCGCCAACGGCGGCTACAAGATCCAGCCCTACCTGATCGAACGAATCGAAAACCGGGAAGGCAAGGTCATTTTCACCGCCAACCCGCCCCGCGTACCGCAGGACGACAAACCCAGCGCCAGCATGGCCCAAGTCAACGCAGCGCCCGACACCCAGCTCAACCATGATGCAACTGCGGAGCCGGCCACCGCCGAACGCATCGTCGATGCCCGCACCACCTACATCCTGACCAGCATGCTGCAGGACGTGATCAAGCGCGGCACCGGTCGACGCGCCCTGGCCATGGGGCGTGGCGACATCGCGGGCAAGACCGGCACTACCAACGAGTCCAAGGACAGCTGGTTCTCCGGCTACAACGCCGACTACATCACCACGGTGTGGGTCGGCTTCGACCAGCCCGAGAGCCTGGGCCGGCACGAGTACGGCGGCACAGTCGCCCTGCCGATCTGGATGAGCTACATGAGTGCAGCCCTGAAGGACAAACCGGAGCACGTCCAGCCAGAACCCGAAGGGATTCTCACGCTGCGCATCGACCCCCTGAGCGGGCGTGCAGCAACACCGGGAACGCCCAATGCATTCTTCGAACTGTTCAAGAGCGAAGACTCGCCCCCGCCCATGAGCGAACTCGACCCGGGCTCCAGCATCCCAGGCAGCCCCCTGCCAGCGGACGAAGCTGCACCCATCGATCTGTTCTGAGCAAACGAGAAGAGCCCGCGATCAGCGGGCTCTTCCTTTCCAGCCGAACACATCCACCAGACATGAAAAACCCGCCAGCAGGCGGGTTCTTCATATCAGCGGCGATCAGCCCTGAAACACATCGTCCACCGACTTCAGCGGGTAGTGCTTCGGATACGGCAGGGTTGCTACGCCGGACTCGATGGCTGCCTTGGCAACCGCATCGGAAACCACGGTGATCAGGCGCTTGTCCATCGGCTTCGGAATGATGTACTCGCGGCCGAACTCCAGGGAAGCCACGCCGTAGGCATCGCAGACATCCTTGGGCACCGGCTGTTTGGCCAGGTCACGCAGCGCCAGAGCTGCTGCGATCTTCATTTCTTCGTTGATGCGGGTGGCACGAACGTCCAGCGCACCGCGGAAGATGAAGGGGAAGCCCAGCACGTTGTTCACCTGGTTCGGGTAGTCCGAACGGCCGGTGGCCATGATCACGTCGTTGCGGGTGGCATGGGCCAGTTCCGGCTGGATTTCCGGATCCGGGTTGGAGCAGGCGAAGACGATCGGGTTTGCCGCCATGCGCTTGAGGTCTTCCGCGCTCAGTAGGTTGGCGCCGGACAGACCGACGAACACGTCCGCACCTTCCAGGGCATCGGACAAGGTGCGCTTGGAGGTCTCGTGGGCGAAGACTGCCTTGTACTGGTTCAGGTCATCGCGGCCGGCGTGGATCACGCCCTTGCGGTCGACCATGTAGATGTTCTCGACCTTGGCGCCCATGCTCACCAGCAGCTTCATGCAGGAGATGGCGGCAGCACCGGCACCCAGGCAGACGATCTGGGCTTCCGGCAGGGTCTTGCCGGCGATTTCCAGGGCATTGAGCATGCCGGCGGCCGTGACGATGGCGGTACCGTGCTGGTCATCGTGGAAGACCGGGATGTCGCATTGTTCGATCAGGGTGCGCTCGATCTCGAAGCACTCGGGCGCCTTGATGTCTTCGAGGTTGATGCCGCCGAAGGTGATGGAGATGCGCTTGACGGTGTCGATGAAGGCCTGGGGGCTCTCCGCATCAACTTCGATATCGAACACATCGACACCGGCGAAGCGCTTGAACAGAACACCCTTGCCTTCCATGACGGGCTTGGAGGCCAGCGGGCCGAGGTTGCCGAGGCCGAGGATGGCGGTGCCGTCGGAAATCACTGCCACCAGGTTGCCCTTGCCGGTGTACTTGTAGGCCAGCTCGGGATCACGGGCGATCTCGCGCACCGGCTCGGCGACGCCCGGGCTGTAGGCCAGCGAGAGGTCGCGGGCAGTGGCAGTCGGCTTGGTCAGCTCGACGCTCAGTTTCCCGGGGCGGGGTTGGGCATGGTATTCGAGAGCGGCAGTTTTCAGATCAGACATGTTGGCATTCCGCTTTTACTGTTATGACAGACGGACGGGCGAGCATACGCAAGAAGCAAGGGGCCTACAAGACTAGGCAGTCACGGCTCGTCAACCCCTCTAACGTACGACTTTCAGCCAATCCCCAGGTTGCACATCACCGATTGGATACAGATTATTTAGCAATCGTATCCTATTTTCCAGGTCGCGGGTGGAAACCGCAGCGTTTCCAACGGAAATGAAATCTGTCAGATGCTGCCCCTTCCCCACCTTAACCGTACGAATCCGTACCGGTTCGGCGAGGGACGCATCCTGCTCCGTCACTCCACGGAGACTAAGAACGGTGGCCAACACCTGTGCATCGGCATCCCGCAGGGCCGCGTCCTTCTCGGCCCCGGCGACGAAGAGATACGCGCGCGCGTCTCCGAAAGCCACCGCCACGCGTCGGGCCGGCGGGCCGGCGAGCCAGGCCGTCGCCCCGGGCAAGGCGGCGCCGTCCAGGGTGCGCGCTTCCAGTAGATGCCGATCCCCCACGCGAGCACCGAGGAATGCCATCGGCGATAGCCCTGGATCGACAGGTTCCGAGCGCAACCCGAGGTAGACAGCCCCATTTGGCGAATAGGCCGTCACAGAATCCGGCTCGCTGACCACTCGCCACCCCGGCGGATAGTCGAGCGCCACCCCCAACGGCCCGTGCGAGAGATGCCGACCACGCAGCACGCCCTGCCCCACCGGCCCACCGATGACCAACCCATCCAGCGCCTGGAAGTAGGCATCGCGATTCCAGACCCCCGGGCCCGTTTCTCGACTCATCAATTGGCGCAGGCGCGCCTCGTGGGCCGGATGCGAATCGAACAGCCCGTGGTAACCGCCAGCCTGTCGACCGGCATCAGCACGCCCCGAGCGGAGGAAAGCATCCTGGGCCTGGAGCACCTCGATGACCCTCACCAGCGCCTGCGGGTCATAGCCACTGCGCGCGAGGTACTGCAGCGCCAACTCGTCGGCCTGCAACTCCATCTCCCGGCCGTAGCCACGCACCAGCGCCCCGCCCAGGAGTTGCGTCGCATCCGCCACGGCCCCCACCCCGGTGCCCAGCGCCGCCACCTGGCCGATTGCACCCCAGGCCTGGGACTGACTCCGCTGTCGCGCACCATGGCGCGCCGTGACGTGGCCGATCTCATGGGCCAGCACCGCCGCCAGCTCCGCCTCCGACCCCAGGTAGGCCAAAAGCCCACGGTGCACATAGATGTAGCCGCCCGGCAGGGCAAAGGCGTTGAGATCCGGCGAATCGATCACCGTGAAGATGAATGCCAGGTCAGGACGATGGCTGTACCGGGCCACCCGCTCCCCGATTTGCTGGACATAGGCCTGGAGCTGCGCATCCGGGTAGCGGGGGTAGCGTTGCTGCACGTCCTGGTTGTAGCGGATGCCGAGCTCCTGCTCGGTCGCCTCGTCCATCAGCACGAAGTCGTCCCGCCCCGTGGCCGGGTTCACCGCGCACCCGCTCGCCAGTGCCATGCACACCACCAGCAGCAGCCAGGGAAGAAAGGGCATCGCCACCTCGTTGAGGTCCACTGTGCCAGGAGCCGCGGTTCTACGCCGCCCGGCAGTACAGCGTCAATGCCCGGAAGACGGGCATGAAAAAGGCGCCCCTCGGGGCGCCTTTTCGTGCAGCTGGGAGCTCGTTGCGAGCTTCCCGGCGAACGGGCCTTATTTGGCGCCGAACACGCCGAAGCGCTGCTTGAAGCGATCGATACGGCCGCCGGTGTCCAGGACCTTCTGCTTACCGGTGTAGAACGGGTGGCACTCGGAGCACACGTCGAGGCTGATGTTCTTGCCCAGGGTGGAGCGGGTCTTGATGACGTTACCGCAGCTGCAGGTAGCTTCGATCGCTACGTATTCGGGATGGATTTCCGGTTTCATGGCTTGATCCTCAGGTCTGGCGTGCCGCCACCCGACCCTATGTCGAGTACCGCACGGAAACAGGCGCGAGATGATACCAGACCTTCCCCGACGCGCAAGCGCAGCCTGCGCCGAGCGACGCACGGCACCCACCCCGCCGCTTGCGACGGGAACGGCATCCCCCTAGCATCCCCGGGCCCCCACCGGAGTTCCCCGTGCCCAGCCCCATCCTGCGACTCGCCCTGCCCTCGCCCCTGCGCCGCCTGTTCGACTACCGCGCCCCTGCCGGCGTGGCCCCGGTCGCCTTGCAGCCCGGCATACGCGTGCGGGTGCCGTTCGGCCGTCGCGAAGTCATCGGCGTGCTGGTGGAAGTCACCGACCGCAGCGAAGTCCCGGAGGACAAGCTCCGCCCCGCGCTCGCCCTGCTGGACCGCCAGCCGCCATTGCCGGCGCCGCTGTTCCAGCTCTGCCTGTGGACGGCCCAGTACTACCAGCACAGCCTCGGCGACACACTCAGCTGGGCACTCCCCGTGCTGCTGCGCCAGGGCGAACCCGCCGAAGCCCGCCAGGAGCGCTTCTGGCACGCCTGCGAAGGCGCCCGCGCCGACGACCCGCGCCTGGCCCGCGCGCCACGCCAGCGCCAGGCCCTGGCCATCCTCGCCCAGCATCCCCATGGCGTCGCCCACCAGTTGCTCGCACAGCTGCAGCTGAACAAGGACAGCCTCGACCTGCTGCTGGAAAAGGGACTGGCGCGCGTGGAGACCCGCCGCCATGCCCCCGCGCCGCGCCACGAACACTGGCTGGCCCAGGCCGAACTGCCGCTCAACAGCGAGCAGCGGGCCGCCTTCGACGCGGTGCAGTCCTCCTGCGGCCAGTTCAACGCCTTCCTGCTCGCTGGCGTCACCGGCAGCGGCAAGACCGAGGTCTACCTGCAACTGATCCGCGAGACCCTGCAGGCCGGCAAGCAGGCCCTGGTGCTGATCCCCGAGATCAACCTCGGCCCGCAGACCCTCGAACGCTTCTCCCGGCGCTTCAACGCCCGCGTCGCCCTGCTGCACTCCGCCGTCAACGACCGCGAACGCCTGGACGCCTGGCTCGCCGCCCGCGACGGCGAGGCCGACATCATCATCGGCACCCGCTCGGCCCTGTTCACCCCCATGAAGAACCCGGGGCTGATCATCGTCGACGAAGAGCACGACGCTTCCTATAAACAGCAGGAAGGCCTGCGCTACCACGCCCGCGACCTGGCCATCGTCCGCGCCCGCCAGGAGAACGTGCCGATCCTGCTGGGCTCCGCCACCCCCTCGCTGGAAAGCCTGCAGAACGCCTACGCCGGCCGCTACGGCCTGCTGCGGCTGACCCAGCGCGCAGGCGGCGCCCGGCAGCCGCGTTTCCTGCGCCTGGACGTGAAGAGCCGCCCGCTCGACAGCGGCATCTCCGGCCCATTGCAACAGGCCATCCAGCAGACCCTGGAGGCCGGCCAGCAGGTGCTGGTCTTCCTCAACCGCCGAGGCTTCTCGCCCACCCTGCTGTGCCACGACTGCGGCTGGATCAGCCAGTGCACCCGCTGCGACGCCCGCATGACCCTGCACCAGCGCCACAACGAGCTGCGCTGCCACCACTGCGGCCACGTCCAGCGCCGCCCGGACAACTGCCCCGACTGCGGCAAGGTCGACCTGCGCCCCATCGGCGCCGGCACCGAGCGCGCCGAAGAACGCCTCGGCATCCTCTTCCCGCAGTTCCCCGTGCTGCGCATCGACCGCGACAGCACCTCGCGCAAGGATGCGATGGCCCAGCTGTTCGGCACCATCAACAAGGGCGAGCCCTGCATCCTCGTGGGCACCCAGATGCTCGCCAAGGGTCACCACTTCCCCCGGGTCACCCTGGTGGCGATCCTCGACGCCGATGGCGGCCTGTTCTCCGCCGACTTCCGCGCCAGCGAGCGCATGGCCCAGCTCATCGTCCAGGTGGCCGGTCGCGCCGGCCGCGCGGAGGAACCGGGCCGGGTGATCATCCAGACCCACCTGGCCGACCACCCGCTGCTGGTGCAACTCACCGAAGAGGGCTACTTCGCCTTCGCCGAGCAGGCCCTCTCCGAGCGCCGCGCCGCCGGCCTGCCGCCCTTCGCCCACCTGGCCCTGCTGCGGGCCGAAGCGCACAAGCCCGGGCAGGCCGAAGCCTTCCTCGACAGCGCCTGTGCCGAAGCCGAACAGCAGTTGGCCGAGCTGCACCTCAGCGGTGTCGAGCTGCTCGGCCCCGTCCCCGCCCCCATGGAGCGCCGTGCCGGCAAGCACCGCGCCCAGTTGCTGCTCCAGGCCAACAGCCGCGCCACCCTGCACCGCCTGCTCACGCCCTGGTCCCAGGCCCTGGAACAGCTCCCCGGCGGCCGGGCCGTGCGCTGGTCCCTGGATGTCGACCCGATCGACCTGTTCTGACGCGACCCACCGTCACAGGCGCCCCTCGGCGCCTGGCGCTTGAAGCGGCAGGCACTGCACGCCGATAATGCGCGGTTTTCAACCAGCGCCATGGCGCCGCCGACTTCCGGCCGAGAGCAGAACATGAAAGACACCATTCGCCAGCTGATCCAGCACGCCCTGAACCGTCTCGCCAGCGAAGGCGTACTGCCCGAAGGCCTGACCCCCACCATCCAGGTGGAAAACACCAAGGACAAGACCCACGGCGACTTCGCCAGCAACATCGCCATGATGCTGGCCAAGCCCGCCGGCCTGAAGCCGCGCGACCTGGCCGAGAAGCTGATCGCCGCCCTGCCCCAGGATGACCAGGTGAGCAAGGTGGAGATCGCCGGCCCCGGCTTCCTCAACTTCTTCCAGAACACCCAGGCCCTGGCCCAGCGCCTGGACGCCGCCCTGGCCGACGCCCACCTCGGCGTGCGCAAGGCCGGCCCGGCCCAGCGCGTGGTGGTCGACCTCTCCGCCCCCAACCTGGCCAAGGAGATGCACGTCGGCCACCTGCGCTCCACCATCATCGGTGACGGTGTGGCCCGCGTCCTGGAGTTCCTCGGCGACGAGGTGATCCGCCAGAACCACGTGGGCGACTGGGGCACCCAGTTCGGCATGCTGCTGGCCTACATGCAGGAGCAGCCGGTGGACAGCGACGCCGAGCTGTCGGACCTGGAAGGCTTCTACCGCGCCGCCAAGAAGCGCTTCGACGAATCCAGCGAATTCGCCGACCGCGCCCGCGAACTGGTGGTCAAGCTGCAGGCCGGCGATGCCGAGTGCCTGCGCCTGTGGAACCGCTTCAACGACATCTCCCTCAGCCACTGCCAGGCCGTCTACGACCGCCTGGGCGTGAAGCTGACCATGGCCGATGTGAAGGGCGAGAGCGCCTACAACGACGACCTGCCCAACGTGGTCGCCGACCTGCGCGCCAAGGGACTGCTCACCGAAAGCGACGGCGCGCTGTGCGTGTTCATGGACGAGTTCAAGAACGCCGAAGGCGAGCCGCTGCCGCTGATCGTGCAGAAGGCCGGCGGTGGCTACCTCTACGCCACCACCGACCTCGCCGCCACCCGCTACCGCAGCGGCGTGCTCAAGGCCGACCGCGCCCTCTACTTCGTCGACCAGCGCCAGGCCCTGCACTTCCAGATGGTCTTCGCCGCCGCGCGCCTGGCCGGCTTCGTGCGCCCCGAGTTCGAGATGGAGCACATGGGCTTCGGCACCATGAACGGCGCCGACGGCAAGCCCTTCAAGACCCGCGACGGCGGCACCATCAAGCTGATCGACCTGCTCAACGAGGCCGAAGAGCGCGCCTACGCCCTGGTCAAGGAGAAGAACCCGGAGCTGGACGAGGCCGAACTGCGCCAGATCGCCCGCGCCGTCGGCATCGGCGCCGTCAAGTACGCCGACCTCTCCAAGCACCGCACCAGCGACTACAGCTTCAACTTCGAGCAGATGCTGAGCTTCGAAGGCAACACCGCGCCCTACCTGCTCTACGCCTACACCCGCACCGCCAGCGTGTTCCGCAAGCTGGGCAAGGGCGTCGACGAGATCGGCGGGCAGATCGTCCTCGCCGCCGAGCAGGAGCAGGCACTGGCCGCCAAGCTGGCGCAGTTCGCCGACATCCTCAACAACGTCGCCGCCAAGGGCGTTCCGCACATCCTCTGCACCTACCTCTACGACCTGGCCGGCCTGTTCTCCAGCTTCTACGAGAACTGCCCGATCCTCGCCGCCGAGGACGAAGCCACCCAGCAGAGCCGCCTGCGCCTCGCCGCCCTCACCGGTCGCACCCTCAAGCAAGGCCTGGAACTCCTCGGCCTGAACACCCTGGAACGCATGTAACGGACCCATGGCGAAGAAGAAAGCAGCCCCCAAACGCGGAGCCAGCCGCTACCAGGCACCGGCGAAGAAGCCGGTGCCCGGCTGGGTCTGGCTGGCCATCGGCCTGGTCATCGGCGGCTTCGTGGTCATGCTGATGAAGCTCGAGCCCGGCCGCGACGACATCCGCCGCGCCAAGCCCGAGCAACAGCAGCAGGCCGCCGGCGGCAAGCCCAAGCCCCAGGGCCAGGCCCAGCCCGCGCAGCCCCCGGCGGAGAGCGAGCCGGCCAAGCCGAAGTACGACTTCTACACGCTGCTGCCGGAGTCCGAGGTCATCGTGCCGCCGGACGCCCTGCCCAAGGAGACGCCGGCCACCCCGCCGACGCCCCAGCAGCCGGTGACCCCGGAAGAAGCCGCGAAGATCGACAAGGCACGGGCCGAAGCCGCCCTCGCCGGCCAGGTACCGCCGCCTCCGCCCACCGTGGCCAAGGCGCCGACCACCACCCAGTTCTTCCTCCAGGCCGGCTCCTTCCGCAAGAAGGAAGACGCCGACCGCGTCCGCGCCCAGATCATCCTGCTGGGCCAGAACGTCCAGGTGGAGTCCGGCACCGTGCGCGAGGAAACCTGGTACCGCGTGCTGGTCGGCCCCTTCGCCAGCCGCGAGCAGCTCGCCACCGCGCAGAAACAGCTGGCCGGCAGCGGCTTCGGTAATCTCCTGTTGCAACAGCGGCAGGCACGCTGATCGACGAATCACCCCCGCGCGGTTGAAAAGCCGCGCGGGCTCCCCCATCTGGGTTTCCATTCGGGCATTTTCGCCCCGCTGCGTGGAGACTCCTCCCTTGACCACCATCGTTTCAGTCCGCCGCAACGGCAAAGTCGTCATGGGCGGCGACGGCCAGGTTTCCCTCGGCAACACCGTCATGAAAGGCAACGCCAAGAAGGTGCGCCGGCTGTATCACGGCCAGGTGCTGGCCGGCTTCGCCGGCGCCACCGCCGATGCCTTCACCCTGTTCGAGCGCTTCGAAGGCCAGCTGGAGAAACACCAGGGCCACCTCGTGCGGGCAGCCGTCGAACTGGCCAAGGACTGGCGTACCGACCGTTCCCTGAGCCGCCTGGAAGCCATGCTGGCCGTGGCCAACAAGGACGCCTCGCTGATCATCACCGGCAACGGTGACGTGGTCGAACCCGAGCACGGCCTGATCGCCATGGGCTCCGGCGGCGGTTTCGCCCAGGCCGCGGCCACCGCCCTGCTGCAGCGCACCGACCTCTCCGCGCGGGAAATCGCCGAGACCGCCCTGAACATCGCCGGCTCCATCTGCGTGTTCACCAACCAGAACCTGACCATCGAGGAGCTGGACAGCGCCGAATGAGCGCCCTGTCCAGCCCCGGAGCGACATCCATGTCCATGACCCCCCGCGAGATCGTCCACGAACTCAACCGCCACATCGTCGGCCAGGAAGACGCCAAGCGCGCCGTCGCCATCGCCCTGCGCAACCGCTGGCGGCGCATGCAGCTGCCCGCCGAACTGCGGGCCGAGGTGACGCCGAAGAACATCCTGATGATCGGCCCCACCGGCGTCGGCAAGACCGAGATCGCCCGCCGCCTGGCCAAGCTGGCCAACGCCCCGTTCATCAAGGTCGAAGCCACCAAGTTCACCGAAGTGGGCTACGTCGGCCGCGACGTCGAGTCGATCATCCGCGACCTGGCCGATGCCGCCGTGAAGATGATGCGCGAGCAGGAGATCCACAAGGTCCGCCACCGCGCCGAAGACGCCGCCGAGGAGCGCATCCTCGACGCCCTGCTGCCGCCGGCGCGCAGCGGCTTCGGCGACGAGCCGCAGCGCGAGGACACCAACACCCGCCAGCTGTTCCGCAAGCGCCTGCGCGAAGGCCAGCTGGACGACAAGGAAATCGACATCGAAGTGGCCGAAAACCCGGCCGGCGTCGAGATCATGGCCCCGCCCGGCATGGAGGAGATGACCAGCCAGTTGCAGAACCTGTTCTCCAACATGGGCAAGGGCAAGCGCAAGAGCCGCAAGCTCAAGGTCAAGGACGCGCTGAAGATGGTCCGTGACGAGGAGGCCGCGCGCCTGGTCAACGAGGAAGAGCTCAAGGCCCGCGCCCTGGAAGCCGTGGAGCAGAACGGCATCGTCTTCATCGACGAGATCGACAAGGTCGCCAAACGCGCCAACGTCGGTGGTGCCGACGTCTCCCGCGAGGGCGTGCAGCGTGACCTGCTGCCGCTGATCGAAGGCTGCACCGTCAACACCAAGCTCGGCATGGTCAAGACCGACCACATCCTGTTCATCGCCTCCGGCGCTTTCCACCTGGCCAAGCCCAGTGACCTGGTGCCCGAGCTGCAGGGTCGCCTGCCGATCCGCGTGGAACTCAAGGCCCTCTCCCCGGAGGACTTCGAGCGCATCCTCACCGAACCCCATGCCTCCCTCACCGAGCAGTACACCGCACTGCTGAAGACCGAGGGCCTGAACGTCGAGTTCGCCCCCGAGGGCATCAAACGCCTGGCCGAGATCGCCTGGCAGGTCAACGAGAAGACCGAGAACATCGGGGCCCGTCGCCTGCACACGCTGCTGGAGCGCCTGCTGGAGGAAGTCTCCTTCAGCGCCGGCGACCTCGCGGCCCAGCACGAGGAGGCCCCGATCCGCATCGACGCCGCCTACGTCAACGGCCACCTGGGCGAGCTGGCCCAGGACGAAGACCTGTCGCGCTACATCCTCTAAGCTGTGCGACACACTCGCGTGCCAGCCGCGGCATCCCGCCCGGCTGGCCGCCCCGGTCCGGAGCCCCGCCCATGCGCATCCCCACCGCCATCGCACTGCACAAGGCATCCCGCACCCTGGTGCTCAGCTACGGCACTGAACGCCACAGCCTGCCCGCCGAATTCCTCCGCGTGCATTCCCCCTCCGCCGAGGTACAGGGTCACGGCCAGCCGGTGCTGCAATACGGCAAGCAGAACGTCGCCCTGGTGAAGGTCGAACCCGCCGGCAACTACGCCCTGAAACTGACCTTCGACGACGGCCACGACAGCGGCCTGTTCACCTGGGACTACCTCTATGAACTCGCCACCCGCCAGGACGAACTCTGGAAGGACTACCTGGCGCAGCTCCAGACCGCCGGGCGCTCCCGCGACCCCGACGAAAGCGTCGTCCGCCTCATGCTCTGAAGCGGTGCAGGCCCTGGCCCCATCCTGGCCAGGGCGCACGCGGTTAGAGCGCATTTTCTAGATCCCGCCGCCATACTCTTCGACGCACGCCAGCCCCCGGCCAGCTTGCGCATTCACCTAAACTCGGGTAACCAGAACTGGCAGGTTCCATGCATTTGGCAACCAAAGGTTCACAGAAACAGGCGAAGTTCTCTTCGCACCCCCGGTAACCCGAGCAGTACCAGGCCACGCTTAACTGTCCCGTACAGCAGTTCGCCGGTATCCGTCTCAGGACAATGGAGCGTCGTAGATGAGCAACAAGAACAACGAAGACCTGCAGCGACAAGCCTCGGAGAACACCCTGGGCCTGAACCCGGTGATCGGCATCCGCGGGAAGGACCTGCTGACCTCCGCACGCATGGTCATGCTGCAGGCCGTCAAGCAGCCCTTCCACAGTGCCAAGCATGTCGCCCGTTTCGGCGTCGAACTGAAGAACGTGCTGCTCGGATCCTCCGACCTGCACCCCGAAGCGGACGATCGCCGCTTCAACGACCCGGCCTGGAGCCAGAACCCCCTCTATCGCCGCTACCTGCAGACCTACCTCGCCTGGCGCAAGGAACTGCACCAGTGGATCGAGCACAGCAACCTGTCCGAGTCCGATACCAGCCGCGGCCACTTCGTGATCAACCTGATGACCGAGGCCATGGCCCCCACCAACACCATGGCCAACCCGGCAGCGGTCAAGCGCTTCTTCGAGACCGGCGGCAAGAGCCTGCTCGACGGCCTCTCCCACCTGGCCAAGGACCTGGTCAACAACGGCGGCATGCCGAGCCAGGTGAACATGGACGCCTTCGAGGTCGGCAAGAACCTCGCCACCACCGAAGGCGCCGTGGTGTTCCGCAACGACGTGCTGGAGCTGATCCAGTACAAGCCCATCACCGAGCAGGTGCATGAACGCCCGCTGCTGGTGGTGCCGCCGCAGATCAACAAGTTCTACGTCTTCGACCTCTCCCCGGAGAAGAGCCTGGCGCGCTTCAACCTGCGCAACGGCATCCAGACCTTCATCGTCAGCTGGCGCAACCCCACCAAGGCCCAGCGCGAATGGGGCCTGTCGACCTACATCGAGGCCCTCAAGGAAACCATCGAGGTGGTGCTGAAGATCACCGGCGCCAAGGACCTCAACATGCTCGGCGCCTGCTCTGGCGGCATCACCACCGTCGCCCTGCTGGGTCACTACCAGGCCATCGGCGAGCAGAAGGTGCACGCCTTCACCCAGCTGGTGAGCGTGCTGGACTTCAACCTCGACACCCAGGTCGCGCTGTTCGCCGACGAGCAGACCCTCGAAGCCGCCAAGCGCCGCTCGTACCAGTCGGGCGTGCTCGAAGGCAAGGACATGGCCAAGGTGTTCGCCTGGATGCGGCCCAACGACCTGATCTGGAACTACTGGGTGAACAACTACCTGCTGGGCAACGAGCCGCCGGTGTTCGACATCCTCTACTGGAACAACGACACCACGCGCCTGCCCGCCGCCTTCCACGGCGAGCTGGTGGAGATGTTCAAGACCAACCCGCTGACCCGGCCCGACGCGCTGGAAGTCTGCGGCACACCGATCGACCTGAAGAAGGTCACCTGCGACTTCTTCTGCGTGGCCGGCACCACCGACCACATCACCCCCTGGGAAGCCTGCTACCGCTCGGCCCGCCTGCTGGGCGGCAAGTGCGAGTTCGTGCTATCCAACAGCGGCCACATCCAGAGCATCCTCAACCCGCCCGGCAACCCCAAGGCGCGCTTCTCCACCGGCAGCGACATGCCCGCCGACCCGAAGGCCTGGCAGGAGAACGCCACCAAGCACGCCGACTCCTGGTGGCTGCACTGGCAGGCCTGGCTGGCCGAGCGCTCGGGCAAGCTGAAGAAAGCCACGCTGACCCTCGGCAACAAGGCCTACCCGGCCGGCGAGGCGTCCCCAGGAACCTATGTCCACGAGCGCTGATAGCGCCTCGCGCGCATCGTCGCCCCGGCACCCGGACGTGCCGAACCGGTTCGCCGCCCGAATGGGCGGCGGCCTGAGCCGGCTCATCCCCGGCAGTCCAGGCGGAGCCCCAGCCGGCGCCGCCCGCCGTATCCACCCATAGGGGCTCGCGCATGCCGCAACCTTTCGTCTTCCGCACCATCGACCTCGACGGCCAGACCATCCGCACTGCGGTACGTCCGGGCGGCGAACACCTGACGCCGCTGCTGATCTTCAACGGCATCGGCGCCAACCTCGAGCTGGTGTTCCCCTTCGTCCAGGCGCTGGACCCGGACCAGGAGGTGATCGCCTTCGACGTCCCCGGCGTCGGAGGTTCCTCCACCCCCAGCACGCCCTACCGCTTCCCCGGCCTGGCCAAGCTCGCCGCGCGGATGCTGGACTACCTCGACTACGGCCAGGTCAACGCCATCGGCGTCTCCTGGGGTGGCGCGCTCGCCCAGCAGTTCGCCCACGACTACCCCGAGCGCTGCAAGAAGCTGATCCTCGCCGCCACCTCCGCCGGCGCGGTGATGGTGCCCGGCAAGCCCAAGGTGCTGATGCGCATGGCCAGCCCGCGGCGCTACATCCAGCCGTCCTACGGCGTGCACATCGCCCCGGACATCTACGGCGGCGCCTTCCGCCGCGACCCCGGCCTGGCCATGGCCCACGCGAGCAAGGTGCGCTCCTCCGGCAAGCTGGGCTACTACTGGCAACTGTTCGCCGGCCTCGGCTGGACCAGCATCCACTGGCTGCACCGCATCCGCCAGCCCACCCTGGTGCTGGCCGGCGATGACGACCCGATCATCCCGCTGGTGAACATGCGCCTGCTGGCCTGGCGCATCCCCAATGCGGAGCTGCACGTGATCGACGACGGCCACCTGTTCCTGGTGACACGCGCTGAAACAGTCGCGCCGATCATCATGAAGTTCCTCGCCCAGGAGCGGCGGCGGGCAGTCATGCACCCCAAGCCGCTGCTGCCCCGCACCCCCTGAGCCAAATCGCGCCCCAGGATGGGGCCCTTCCCTACCTGAGCGCCGGCACGGTGCAGCCCGCCCGGACTTGAATTTCCCGGGAACTGGTCTGGAATGCACCTGTCGTGCTCGTGGTACGAGCCTTGCTGACCCTCCATGACGATGGACTGATTACGGAGTGTTGCCCCCATGCGAGAGAAAAAGGACTCGGGCGCCTTGCCGGTCCCCGCTAACTTCATGAACGTGCAGAGCGCCATTGTCGGCCTCAGAGGCAAGGACCTGGCCTCGACCGTCCGCACCCTGGCCGTGCACAGCGCCAAGCGCCCGGTGCACAGCGCCCGCCACCTGCTCAAGCTGGGTGGCAAGCTCGGCCGGGTGCTGCTGGGAGACACGCCCTACACCCCCAACCCGCAGGATGCGCGCTTCGCCGACCCGTCCTGGCGGCTCAACCCCTTCTACCGGCGCGGACTCCAGGCCTACCTGGCCTGGCAGCAGCACCTGATGGAGTGGATCGACGACAGCGAACTGTCCCCGGACGACCGCACCCGCGCACGCTTCGTGCTGTCGCTGCTCAGCGATGCCGTGGCCCCGTCCAACAGCCTGCTCAACCCACTGGCGGTGAAGGAGCTGTTCAACACCGGCGGCCTCAGCCTGATCAACGGTGCGCGCCACCTGTTCGACGACCTGCTGCACAACAACGCCATGCCCAGCCAGGTCAGCAAGCATGCCTTCGAAGTCGGGCGGAACCTGGCCACCACACCGGGCTCGGTGGTGTTCCGCAACGAGATGCTGGAGCTGATCCAGTACAAGCCCATGAGCGAGAAGCAGTACCTCAAGCCCCTGGTGATCGTTCCCCCGCAGATCAACAAGTTCTACATCTTCGACCTGACGCCGGAGAAGAGCTTCGTCCAGTACGCCCTGAAGAACGGCCTGCAGGTGTTCGCCATCAGCTGGCGCAACCCTGACGCGCGTCACCGCGAGTGGGGCCTGTCCAGCTACGTGCAGGCCCTGGAGGAAGCCACCGATGTGTGCCGCGCCATCACCGGCAGCAAGGACCTCAACCTGGTCGGCGCCTGCGCCGGCGGCCTGACCATCGCCGCCCTGCAAGGCCACCTGCAGGCCAAGCGGCAGTTGCGCAAGGTCAGCAGCGCCACCTACCTGGTCAGCCTGCTGGACTCCCAGGTGGAAACACCGGCCGCGCTGTTCGCCGACGAACAGACCCTCGAAGCCGCCAAGCGCCGCTCCTACCAGGCCGGCGTGCTGGATGGCCGCGACATGTCGAAGATCTTCGCCTGGATGCGTCCCAACGACCTGGTGTGGAACTACTTCATCAACAACTACCTGCTGGGCCGCCAGCCACCGGCCTTCGACATCCTCTACTGGAACAACGACAACACCCGGCTGCCGGCCGCCATGCACGGCGACATGCTCGACCTGTTCAAGCACAACCCGCTGACCCGTCCCGGCGCGCTGGAAGTGTGCGGCACGCCGATCGACCTGAAGAAGGTCACCGTCGACAGCTTCAGCGTGGCCGGCATCAACGACCACATCACGCCCTGGGAGTCGGTCTACCGTTCCGCCCTGCTGCTGGGGGGCGAGAGCCGCTTCGTGCTCTCCAACAGCGGCCACATCCAGAGCATCCTCAACCCGCCCGGCAACCCCAAGGCCACCCACCTGGAGAACCCCACCCTCAGCTCCGACCACCGTGCCTGGTACTACGACGCGGAGAGCGTCGCCGGCAGCTGGTGGCCGAAATGGCTGGAGTGGATCCAGGCGCGCTCGGGCGAGCAGCGGGAAACCCAGGTGGCGCTGGGCAACCCGGACTACCCGCCGATGGAGGCCTCGCCCGGCACCTACGTGCACGTACGCTGAACAGGAAGTCGCCGGGCCCGGTGGGCGGGTCCGGCAGAACAGAACAAGAAGGCAGGATGAAGACCCGCGACCGCATACTCGAATGCGCCCTGGCGCTGTTCAACCAGGAGGGCGAACCCAACGTCACCACCCTGGAGATCGCCACCGAGCTGGGCATCAGCCCCGGCAACCTCTACTACCACTTCCACGGCAAGGAGCCGCTGGTGATGGCGCTGCTGGAGCGCTTCCAGGCCGAGACCGAGCCCCTGCTCGACCCACCCGATGGCGCCCGGCTGGACGTGGAAGAGTACTGGCTGTTCCTGCACCTGATCGTCGAGCGGGTGGCGCGCTACCGCTTCCTCTTCCAGGACCTGTCCAACCTGGCCGGGCGCTTGCCCCGGCTCGCACGCGGTATGCGCCACTGGCTGAACGCCCTCAAGCGCACCCTGGCAGCCCTGCTGGCGCGCCTGAAGGCGGACGACCAGCTGGTGAGCGACACCCCCGCCCTCGGCCAGTTGGTGGAGCAGATCACCCTCACCCTGCTGTTCTCGCTGGACTACCAGCGCATCCTCGGCAACGGCGCCGGTGAGAGCCAGCTGGTGGTCTTCCAGATCATGATGCTTGTGGCGCCACACCTGCGCCCGGAGGCGCGGATGGCAGTCGAAGGCCTCGCCCGTCGCTACCTGGAAGCCTGAAACGAGAACGCCCGGCATGGGCCGGGCGTTCAGGTGACCTGAGGTGATCAGGCCTGGGGCGTTGCCGCACTCGGCGCATCCGCAGCAGCCGGAGCCGGTGCTGCCGGAGCAGCGGGCGCAGCTGCCGGGGCCGGAGCCGCTGCTTTCGCTGGAGCCGGCTTCTTGGCCGGAGCCTTCTTCGCAGCCGGTTTGGCAGCAGGCTTGGCGGCGGCAGGCTTGGCTGCAGGTTTTGCAGCGGCAGCCTTGGCGGCCGGCTTGGCAGCGGGCTTCGCAGCAGCCGGTTTGGCAGCCGCGGGCTTGGTGGCCGGCTTGGCAGCGGCGGCTTTCGCCGGAGCAGCCTTGGCGGCAGGCTTGGCCGCCGGTTTGGCAGCAGGCTTAGCGGCTGGCTTGGCTGCAGCGGCCTTCGCCGGGGCTGCCTTGGCGGCGGGCTTGGCTGCCGGCTTGACCGCCTTGGCGGAAACACCGGTCAGCTTCTCGATCTGCTTGGTCAGGGCCTCGACCTTGCCGTGCAGTTCCTTCACCTCGTTGCGGCTGGGCACGCCCAGGCGGGAGATGGCGCTGTTCAGGCGCTTGTCGAAGGCCTCTTCCAGCTCGCTCCACTTGCCGAGCGCCTTGTCCTTCACTTCATCGACCCGGGACTTGGCCGAATCCACGCGCGAACCGACACGGGACTTGACGGCATCGACCTGCTTGTCGACTTCGGTCTTGGCCTGCTTCTCGGCCTTCTCGCCATCCTTGACCAGGGTGTCGAACAGCTTGGTGCCGTCGTTGCTGATCTTGGAATAGGCCCCGAGGCCCGCCAACCAGATCTGGCGCGAGTATTTCTCGATCTCGCCGATCCAGGAGTTGGTTTCTTTTGCGGTTTTCTTCTTACCAGCCATCCTGCTCTCCTTATTTGGTTCGCGCGACGTGTTCGAGCAATGCGCTCAACTCATCGAGCTTAGCAGAGAGTGCCTCAACGTCCTGGCGGGAGGGAATCCCGAGGCGATTGAGTGCCACTGCTACGCGGTTGTCGAATGCTTTCTCAATGCGGTCGATCTGGACCTCGACCTTTTCCTTCACGCCCGCCACGCTCTCGAGCACGCTGCCCTTGACCGAATCGAGCTGGCTGTTGGCCGCCTCGACGCCGGCATCGACGCTCTTGCGGCCGCGCTTCTCGACGCCTTCGCCGGCCTTGACCAGCTCACGCAGGTAGTCGACGCCTTCCTGGCCGGCCTTGGCGTAGGCGCCCAGGCCTGCCAGCCAGATCTTCCTGGCATAGAGGCGTACGTCGGAAAGAACGGGGGTCTTCTCTACTTCGACTTTCTTCTTGGCGGTGGCTGCCTTGGCCATGGTGCACCTCACGCGGATTGTGGGGGACTCGCCCGGAATCGGGGCTTGGGGTGCACGTTAGCCAGGAAAATTAGAAACCGCATACTAGCCGCAGGACGGGTGCGGCGGCCGTCAGGCCAGGTATTCGTCCAGGGCCTTCTCGATCTCGCGCTTCACGCTGCCGCCCATGGCCGACAGCAGCAGGCCCAGCTTCACCTCGACATTGACCCTGTCGTCGCTCACCTCGATGCGCCCGTCAGCCCCGCTGCGGCTGAATTCCAGAGTGTCGCCGCGCCACTGGTAACGCACGTCGTACTCGCGCGCCAGGCGCTCGGCGAGCTGCTCGGCCTTCTCCCGCACGGCGGCTTTTCCGAGCTGGTGGGAACGTTCGACGTGGATGCGTGCCATGGGTGTCTCCGGACTGCGACTTAAGGTCGCGCGACTATAGCAGGCCACTCCAGGCGCCGGGCGCAGCCCAAGACAAACCAGGCCGACAAGCCTAGAATGGCCGCCAATTCTATTCCGGGGCAGCGACATGAACGAACCGCGCAAAGGCCACGACGCCGAACCCACCACCCACTTCGGCTACCAGAACGTGCCGGAGAGCCAAAAGGCCGCCAAGGTCGCCGAAGTGTTCCACTCGGTGGCCGCCAAGTACGACCTGATGAACGACCTGATGTCCGGCGGCGTCCACCGGCTGTGGAAGCGCTTCACCATCGAGCTGTCCGGCGTGCGCCCGGGCAACCGCGTGCTGGACATCGCCGGCGGCACCGGCGACCTCACCCGCCAGTTCTCCCGCCTGGTCGGCCCCACCGGTGAAGTGGTCCTCGCCGACATCAATGCCTCCATGCTCCAGGTCGGTCGCGACAAGCTGCTGGACAGCGGCGTCGCCGGCAACGTCAGCTTCGTCCAGGCCGATGCCGAGAAGCTGCCCTTCCCCGACAACCACTTCGACGTCGTCACCATCGCCTTCGGCCTGCGCAACGTCACCCACAAGGACGCCGCCCTGCGTTCCATGCTGCGCGTGCTCAAGCCCGGTGGCCGCCTGCTGGTGCTGGAGTTCTCCAAGCCCACCAGCAACCTGCTGAGCAAGGCCTACGACGCCTACTCCTTCACCCTGCTGCCGCTGATGGGCAAGCTGATCACCAACGACGCCGAGAGCTACCGCTACCTGGCCGAATCGATCCGCATGCACCCCGACCAGGAAACCCTCAAGGCCATGATGGTGGAAGCCGGGTTCGAGCGGACCACCTTCCACAACATGACCGGCGGCATCGTCGCCCTGCATCGCGGCATCAAGCCCTGATGCTCACCCAGGCCCTGCTGGCCGGCGCCGAACACGGCCTCAACCGGGTCCTGCGCCTCGACGCCACCGCCCTGCCCCGGCTGTCCCGCCTGGAAGGCAAGGTGATCCGCATCGACTGCCAGGCCCCCGCGCTGGAGCTCTACCTGCTGCCCGGTGGCGACGGCCTGGTCCTCGCCGCCCACTGGGCCGCACCGGCCGACTGCACCCTGCGCGCCCCCGCCGCGAGCCTGCTGCGCCTGGCCCTGAGCAAGGAGAAGACCGCCGTCCTGCACCGCCCCGAGGTGGAACTGGAGGGCGACAGCGCCGCGCTCATGGAACTGGCTGCGGTGCTGCAGGACCTGGAGCTGGACTGGGAATACGAAGTCTCCCGCTGGCTCGGCCCAGTGGGCACCCAACTGCTCGCCGGCCACCTGCGCAGCCGCGCCGGCTGGGCCGGGCAGAGCCTGGACAGCCTGCGCCAGAACCTCGCCGACTACCTCGCCGAGGAATCCCGCACCCTGGTGGGCCAGCGTGAAGCGGAAGCCCGCTTCGCCGAACTGGACCGTCTCAAGATCGATCTCGACCGTCTCGAAGCCCGCATCGGTCGCCTGACCCGGAAAAGTCCCCCAGACGCATGAAGCTGCTCGCCGTCCGCCGCCTGTTGCGCATCCAGAGCGTGGTCATCCGCTACCGCCTCGACGACCTGATATTCGACCTCCCGCTGCCCTGGTGGCTGCGCATGCTCGGCTGCCTGCTGCCCTGGCGCTGGTTCCCCCGGCGCGACCTGCAGCTGACCCGTGGCGAGCGCCTGCGCCTGGCCCTCGAAGGCCTCGGGCCGATCTTCATCAAGTTCGGCCAACTGCTCTCCACCCGCCGTGACCTGCTGCCGCCGGACATCGCCGACGAGCTGGCACGCCTGCAGGACCAGGTCCCCCCCTTCGACCCCGAGCAGGCCGTGCGCCTGATCGAAGAGCAGCTCGGCGCCCGCATCAGCGACGTCTTCACCCGCTTCGACGTCGCCCCGCTGGCCTCCGCCTCCGTGGCCCAGGTCCACGCCGCACGCCTGAAGAGCGGCGAAGACGTGGTGGTCAAGGTGGTGCGCCCGGGCCTCAAGCCGGTGATCCGCCAGGACCTCGCCTGGCTGTTCCTCATCGCCCGCCTGGCCGAGCGTCTCTCCAGCGACGCCCGCCGCCTGCGCCCGGTGGAAGTGGTCAGCGACTACGAGAAGACCATCTACGACGAGCTCGACCTGCTGCGCGAAGCGGCCAACGCCAGCCAGCTGCGGCGCAACTTCGAAGGCTCGCCGCTGCTCTACGTGCCCCAGGTCTACTGGGACTGGTGCCGCCCCAAGGTACTGGTGATGGAGCGCATCTACGGCGTCCCGGTCACCGACCTGGCCACCCTCGCCGACCAGCGCACCGACCTCAAGCTGCTGGCCGAACGCGGCGTGGAGATCTTCTTCACCCAGGTGTTCCGCGACAGCTTCTTCCACGCCGACATGCACCCCGGCAACATCTTCGTCAGCACCCGCCAGCCCTGGAACCCGCAGTACATCGCCATCGACTGCGGCATCATCGGCAGCCTCACCCCCGAGGACCAGGACTACCTCGCGCGCAACCTCATCGCCTTCTTCAAGCGTGACTACCGCCGCGTCGCCCAGCTGCACATCGACTCCGGCTGGGTCCCGGCGGAAACCCGGGTGAACGACTTCGAAGCGGCCATCCGCACCGTCTGCGAACCCATCTTCGAAAAGCCGCTGAAGGACATCTCCTTCGGCCAGCTGCTGCTGCGCCTGTTCCAGACCGCACGCCGCTTCAACATGGAAGTGCAGCCGCAACTGGTATTGCTGCAGAAGACCCTGCTCAACATCGAAGGCCTCGGCCGCCAGCTCTACCCCGACCTCGACCTCTGGAGCACCGCCCAGCCCTACCTGGAGCGCTGGATGCGCGAACGCGTCAGCCCCAAGAGCCTGCTGTCCAACCTGCAGGCCCAGGTCGAGCAGGTGCCGCACCTGGCCGGCATGACCCGCGACCTGCTGGAGCGCATGAGCCAACCCCACGCCAGCGACCCGCCACCGCCCTGGCGCCGCGCCAGCGACGGCCTCGCCCCGCGCCTGATCGGCGCCGCCCTGCTGGTGGGCGCAGCCAGTACCGGCCTGGAGCAGCACCTCGCCGCCTGGCCGGCCTGGCTGATGCTGGCCAGTGGTCTGTATCTCGTACTTCGCCGATAGCCAAGGCCGCGCCAGCGCTGGCACACTACTGCCCCCGGCCGGGCCCGCACCCGGCCTGCTCGTGGAAACCGACATGAACGACTGGCTGGAAGACATCCACTGGAACGCCGACGGCCTGGTCCCGGCCATTGCCCAGGACCACAAGACCGGACGCATCCTGATGATGGCCTGGATGAACCGCGAATCCCTGGCCCTGACCGTGGCCGAGAACCGTGCCATCTACTGGTCACGCTCGCGCGGCAAACTCTGGCGCAAGGGTGAGGAATCCGGCCATGTGCAGAAGCTCCACGAGTTGCGCCTGGACTGCGACGCCGACGTGATCGTGCTGATGGTCGAGCAGATCGGCGGCATCGCCTGCCACACCGGCCGCGAAAGCTGCTTCTACCGCGTCTACGAGAACGGCGGCTGGAAGACCGTCGACGCGGTCATCAAGGACCCCGACGCGATCTACCACGCAGGACATGCACATGAGTGACACCCTTTCCCGCCTCGCCGAGGTGCTCGAAGCCCGCAAGAACGCGCCGGCCGACTCCTCCTACGTGGCCAGCCTGTACCACAAGGGGCTGAACAAGATCCTCGAGAAGGTGGGCGAGGAATCGGTTGAAACCATCCTGGCCGCCAAGGATGCCGCCACCAGCGGTGACTGCAGCGACCTGATCTACGAAACCGCCGACCTCTGGTTCCACAGCCTGGTCATGCTCGCCGCCCTCGGCCAGCATCCCCAGGCCGTACTGGACGAACTGGAGCGTCGCTTCGGCCTGTCCGGGCACGCTGAAAAAGCCGCCCGCCAGCCTTCCGCCTAACGAATCGATACGCAGGAGCAAACCATGGGTATTTTCGACTGGAAACACTGGGTGGTCATTCTGATCGTCGTCGTCCTGGTCTTCGGCACCAAGCGCCTGAAGAACCTCGGCTCCGACGTCGGCGAAGCCATCAAGGGCTTCCGCAAGGCCATGAACACCGAAGACGAACAGAAGGCCGAGCAGCCCCAGCAGCCCGCCGCCCAGCCGACTGCCGCCCCGCTGAACCAGCCGCACACCATCGACGGCCAGGCGCACAAGGTCGAAGAGCCGACTGTGCGCAAGGACTGATGCGCCATGTTCGGCATCAGCTTTGGTGAATTGCTGCTGATCGGCCTCGTGGCCCTGCTGGTGCTCGGCCCCGAGCGCCTGCCGGGTGCTGCACGTACGGCAGGCCTGTGGATCGGCCGCCTGAAACGCAGCTTCAACGCCATCAAGCAGGAAGTGGAGCGCGAGATCGGCGCCGACGAGATCCGTCGCCAACTGCACAACGAGCAGATCATGGCGATGGAGCGGCAGATCAAGGAAAGCATCGTGCCGCCCAGCCTGGAGAACCTGCTGGCCGACCCGGCGCAGCGTGACGAAGCCGCCGAGGCCTCGCCCACCCCGGCCGCCCCGCAGCCGGCACCGGCTCCCGCCCCGGCAGCCAGCGCCCCACCGTCGCCTGCTGCCCAGCCCGTGCCCGGCACGACACCCGCCGCGTCCGGCGCCACGGTCGCCGCCCCGCTGGCG
>NZ_JYFT01000069.1:0-62281 GCF_000931385.1 Pseudomonas sp. FeS53a | reverse complement strand
GTCCTGGCGATCCTGGTGCTGGCCGTGCCGTCACGCGACACGGCCAGCCGCTAGCCCTCCGCGCAGGTTCATCGCTGCCCGTTCCGTAGCCCGGGCTTCAGCCCGGGAGCGGTGCCGGGTGTTCCCGGACTKAAGTCCGGGCTACGGTCGGATGCTGGCCTTGGCATTGCCCGGCATGGCCAGCCGCTAGCTGCTGGCTTCGTCGGCCTTTTCGCTCCGCGTAGGTTCATCGTTGCCAGTTCCGTAGCCCGGGCTTCAGCCCGGGAGCGGTGCCGGGTGTTCCCGGACTGAAGTCCGGGCTACGGTCGGGTGCTGGCCTTGGCATTGCCCGGCATGGCCAGCCGCTAGCTGCTGGCTTCGTCGGCCTTTTTCGCGCCGCGCAGGTTCATCGCCGCCAGGCACAGTTGCAGGACGATCAGCGCCCAGGCGTGGGCGTGCAGGCCCCAGGCGATCCACAGGGCGTTGCTGGCCAGGAACACCCAGAAGCCGATGTGCCGCCGGGCGGGTGTCTTCGAGCCGATCAGCCAGGCGGCGGCCACGGTGACCAGCATGGCCGGCCATTGCAGCAGGTCGAGGTAGTCCATCGAATCCCCCCTTGTTCTCCTGTTTAGTGAGGCAGCAGGGGTGAGGGTTCCGACGTTTTCACGGCGCGTGGGGTGGGCTTCCATTCGCGTGCCCAGGAATCCCGAAGCTCCTCGTTCGGAGCCCGTCACGATGGGCTTCGCACAGCTCAGCCCATCCTACGGATGGAGCGGGGCCGTAGGATGCGGTGAGCTCGGCGAACCGCATCACTGGCGGGGACGCATGAGACCCCAGCGGCCCATGAGCGCGTCACGATGGGCTTCGCACAGCTCAGCCCATTCTACGGATGGAGCGGGACCGTAGGATGCGGTGAGCTCGGCGAACCGCATCACTGGCGGGAATGCATGAGACCCCAGCGGCCCATGAGCCGGTCACGATGGGCTTCGCACGGCTCAGCCCATCCTACAGACGGAGCGGGACCGTAGGATGCGGTGAGCTCGGCGAACCGCATCACTGGCGGGGATGCATGAGACCCCAGCGGCCCATGAGCCCGTCACGATGGGCTTCGCTCAGCTCAGCCCATCCTACGGACGGAGCGGGGCCGTAGGATGCGGTGAGCTCGGCGAACCGCATCGCCGACCGGGATGCATGAGACCCCAGCGGCCTATGAGCCCGTCACGATGGGCTTCGCGCAGCTCAGCCCATCCTACGGACGGAGCGGGGCCGCAGGATGCGGTGAGCTCGGCGAACCGCATCGCGGTGATGAGGACCGAGCGAGGTGCAACGCGGGTCAGCGGCGGTGCAGGAGCACGAGGCCGGCGAGGACGGGGTAGCAGAGGTAGTGCAGGACGAACAGGGCGATGGCCATGGGGCCGGGGGCGTTCTGCAGGGTCATCATGCCCAGCAGGCCGAGGTAGAGCACGCCGAGCAGGGCGCCGTAGCCGAGGACGATGCGCCAGGCTTCGCCCCGGGTCGGCGGGCGCTTGTACAGCAGGCGGAAGGCGAGGGCGATGAGCAGGGCGGTGGCGCCGGCGATCACCAGGGTGGCCAGCAGCCCGCCGAGGTGCACCAGGCTGCGCAGGGCGAGATTGAGCAGCATGGCCAGGGCCACGCCGCCGATCACCACGTAGCGCAGGGCCAGCGGGCGGGGCGCGTTCACGAGCGCTCCAGGGCCACGTTGAGGCCGAAGCGTTTCTTCAGCACCGTTTCCAGCAGGCCCTTGGGCACCAGGCTGGCCAGCAGCGGCAGGGCGCGGCTGCCGTTGCCCAGGCGCAGCAGGCGCGGGCGCGGGTGGTGCTGGATGGCGTTGAACAGGTCGCGGGCGAATTCGGTGGCGGGGGTGGGGTTGTCCTGGGAGGCGCGGGCCCGGGCGCGGATGCCGTCGCGCAGCGGCCACCAGGGCGAGCCTTCGGCGATCAGCGATTCGGCTTCGCGGCTGGCGTTGGCGCCGAAGCTGGAGGCGATGGCGCCGGGCTGCACTTCCATGACCTCGATGCCGAAGGGCGCCAGTTCCAGGCGCAGGGCGTCGGAGAGGGCGTGCACGGCGGCCTTGGAGGCGCAGTAGGCGCCGGCGAAGGGGGTGACCAGCACGCCGGAGACGCTGCCGATATTGACCACCAGGCCACGGCTGGCGCGCAGCACGGGGAAGCAGGCGCGGGTGAGGCCGACCAGGGAGAACACGTTGGTCTCGAACTGCCGGCGCAGGCCCTCGGTGCCGCCGTCCAGCAGCGGGCCCATGGCGCCGTAGCCGGCGTTGTTGATGAGCACGTCGAGCCGACCCGTTTCCTGCTGCAGGCGTTCACCCAGGCGCGCCACGGCGGCTTCGTCGTTGACGTCCAGCTGCACGCCGGTGAAGCCGGCGACGTTCAGGGCGTCCACGTCGTTGGCCTTGCGGGCGCAGGCCCAGACGCTGTAGCCGGCAGCCTTGAAGGCGTCGGCCAGGGCCCTGCCGATGCCGCTGGAGCAGCCGGTGATGAGGGCAACGGGTTGGCTCATTGCGAATTTCCTTGTTGGTCTTGTTGTGGTGGAAGTCGATCAGTCGGCGAATCTGCCATGCAATCGTTCGGCGCGGAACTCCAGCGTGTCGGCTCGATAGCCACGGCGCAGCGGCGGCAGCGGCAGGCAGTCCTGCCAGTCGGCACCGGCCTGCAGGCGCGGCGGGCCGAGGCTGCGCTCGGCCTCGTAGGGGGATTCGGCGAGGTTGAGGTCGTCGCCCGGGCGGTAGGCCTGCACGATCCAGGCGAGGTCCAGCAGGGTGGTGCTGCTGCCGTTGTGCACGCTGATCTTCAGCGGGCGGTCGGCGGGGCACTGGTCGGGCTGGTAGGCGAGGCGGACGTCGAGGCGGGCCAGTTGTTCGTTCACCAGGCGCTCTTCCCACAGCACCCAGGCGGCCATGAGCCCGATGACCAGCACCGCAGCCAGGGAGATGGGCAGCGCCTTGGTCGGGTGGCGGATGACCAGGATCAGCCAGGCGAAGAGGAGGATGGCGCCGAGGAGCATGAGGAGGGCCCATGACGGAAAGGCTGCAATGCTAGCGCAATCCGTGGGCAGGCAGGGGTAAAAGGCACGGGGCCGTTGGCCGTTCCTGGCCCGGGCCCCGTGAGGCGGTGCGCGCGGCGGCACCCGCTGGCACAGGCGCCGGGAGCCTCCCGATGGGGGAGGGAGGCTCCGGGGCGTGGCCCCTCAGCGCGCGGTGGATACCTGGCTGACGCGCACGCCGCTGTCACTGCGGCCGTAGACGTCTTCCAGGCGTTCGATGTCGTCCTCGCCCAGGTAGCTGCCGGACTGCACCTCGATGATCTCCAGGGGGATCTTGCCGGGGTTGGTCAGGCGGTGCACCGACGTCATGGGGATGTAGGTCGACTGGTTTTCGGTGAGCAGGAAGGTCTTGTCGTCACAGGTCACCTCGGCGGTGCCGGAGACGACGATCCAGTGCTCGGCGCGGTGGTGGTGCATCTGCAGCGAGAGCTGGGCGCCGGGCTTGACGGTGATGTGCTTGACCTGGAAGCGGCCGCCCATGTCCACCGAGTCGTACGAGCCCCAGGGGCGGTACACGGCGCAGTGGTTCTGGGTTTCCGCGCGGCCCTGGGCGTCGAGGTCGTTGACCAGCTTCTTGACGTCCTGCACGCGGTCGCGGTGGGCGATCATCATCGCGTCCTTGGTCTCGACCACGACGATGTCGTCCAGGCCGATCACCGACACCAGCTTGCCGTTGCCGTGTACCAGGCAGTTGCGGCTGTCGTGCACCACCACGTCGCCCTTGGTGACGTTGCCGTGGGGGTCCTTGTCGTGGACTTCCCAGATGGAGCTCCAGCTGCCGACGTCGTTCCAGCCGGCGGAGAGTGGCACCACGCAGGCGCGGGCGGTCTTCTCCATCACCGCGTAGTCGATGGAGTTGTCCGGGCAGCAGGCGAAGGTGGCGGCGTCGATGGTGACGGTGGTGCCTTCGCGCTGGCTGCGTTCCAGGGCCAGCAGGCAGGTGTCGTAGATGTCCACGTCGTGGTGCTTGAGTTCGTCGAGGAAGCGGCTGGCGCGGAACAGGAACATGCCGCTGTTCCAGAAGTAGTCACCGGCCTCGACGTACTGTTGGGCGCGCTCGGCGTCGGGTTTCTCGACGAACTGGGCGACCCGGCTGATGCCCTCGGGCAGCTCGCCGCTGGCCTGGCCACGGATGTAGCCGTAGCCGGTCTCGGGGCGCAGGGCCGGCACGCCGAACAGCACCATCTCGCCCTTCTCGGCGGCGATGGTGGCCAGGGCCAGGGCCTGCTGGAAGGCGCGCTGGTCTTCCAGCACGTGGTCGGCCGGCATCACCAGCATCAGCTCGTCGCGGCCCTCGGCCAGCAGCTGCATGGCGGCGATGGCGACGGCGGGCGCGGTGTTGCGGCCGAAGGGTTCGAGCAGCATGGCCTGCGGGGTGACGCCGATGCTGTCGAGCTGCTCCTGGACGATGAAGCGGTGGTCCTTGTTGGCCACCAGCACCGGCGGCTGCATGCCGTCGAAGGCCAGGCGCTGCAGGGTCTGTTGGAACAGGGTCTTCTCACCGGTCAGGGCGAGGAACTGCTTGGGGTACTGCTTGCGCGAAAGGGGCCAGAGCCGGGAGCCGCTACCGCCAGAAAGGATTACAGGGATCATGGTGTTTCTCCTAAGAAGCTTGTCCGTTTGTGAGGTTGCTCATCACATCGATCACTGGTTTCTGTCTTGTAGTCCCACTGTCTCGTGCGGCGGGTACGAAGCGTGGCCCGGGGCGTCGGCCCCGGGCGGGGCGGATCAGGACTCGGCGGGGCGCTTGACCCAGACCGGGGAGAGCTTGCCGCCGCTGCCGGTGATGTAGAGGCAGACGACTTCGCCGCGCTGCAGCGAGACGGGCTTGAGGTCACTGACCTTGCGGGTGCCGTCGAACAGGGCGAGGTTGACCTTCACCGGGTTGATCTCGCGCTCGCCACGGCCCTGGGCGGCCACGTCCTCGACCACGGCGGTCTTGCCGTCGGCGGTCTTCAGGGTGAGCTTGGCGTCGGAGAGGTTCTGCACCCGCAGCAGGGCCTTCTGCTTGTTCTTGAAGGCCGGCTCTTCCACCAGCTTGGGCTCGGCGCCCGGCTGGCTGACCAGGGTGTAGTAGCGGTCGGACTCCAGTTTCACCGGGACGCTGGCGCTGCCCACCTGGGCGTTGTAGTTGCCGGCCGGCAGGAACTTGAAGTCGCTGGAGCCCAGCGGGGCGACGTCGTTGAGGGCGGTGTTGCCGACGCTGACGTCCAGTTCGCTGGCACCGGCGTTGTAGGCGCGGACGAAGGCCGAACCCTTCGGCGCCTGCGGGCCGTAGAGGCCGCCTTCATCGGCCAGGGCGGAGAAGGCGCTGACGCCCAGGGCCAGGGCGCAGGCGTACGACGTCCAGGTGCGTTGCTTCTGTCGGTTCATGGTGTTTCCTCCTTTGGTGCAATGCGCATGGCGCTTGGGACCCGAAGGCCCGTTCGTTAATGGGTGGCGGCGACGCGCTCGCCGGGGGCGCCCTTGCGCAGCTGGGCGATCCACTGCGGGTCGAACTCGCTCAGGTCGTTGGGCATGGGCAGGTAGCGCTCGGGGAATTCCCAGATCACCAGCTCGGGGGCGGCGTCCTTCAGCTCGTCGCTCTTGAGGTACTTGAGCATCGGCAGGATCGGGCCGTGGCCGTCCTCGGCGTGGTTCACCAGGTCGCGCTGCAGGGACTGGCGCAGGGCGCCTGCGAAGTTCCAGTTGGGGTTGGCGCTGTAGCTGGTGCCCACCAGGGCCACCGGCACGCTGCTGTCGCCGAACAGGTCGCCGGATTCCTCTTCGCCTGCGGCGCGGGTCTCGCGCTTCTGCAGGGTGTCCGGGGCGGGCATCAGGTCGGCGAACAGCGGGTCGAGCGGCAGGAAGCGGGTCAGGTCGCCCTTGTAGTCCTCGTTCTTCACCGCTTCGGTGACGAAGGCCTGGTCGCTGCCGGACAGGCTGACGCGCTCGCGCACCACCTGGCCCAGGCGCTGGGCCACCACTTCGGCGCCCTGGGGCGTCCAGTGGGTGTCGGTGCGCAGGAACACCTGGCCGTTGTTCTTGGCCTGTTCCAGCGGGCCGAGCAGGTCCGGGGCGATGATTCCGGCCTTGCGCACGGCGCCACGGAAGTGGGCGTAGAGGTCCTGGCGCAGGGCGGTGGGGCGAGCCTCGCCGACGTGCTCGGGGTAGATCCGCGACTTGGACGGGACGATCGCCAGCACCAGCTTGATGCCCCGGCTGTCCAGCTCGTCGCGCACGCCCTGGATCAGCGCCAGGTTCTCCTGCAGGTGGCGCTCGCCTTCGGCCACCGGGTCGAACTCCTCGTCGGAGAACAGCCAGCCGTCCTGGCCGATCACCACGCCCTGGCGGCCTTCGCCGAACAGGCCGTAGTCCACCAGGGCCCAGAGGTTGGTGCCGATCTGCTTGATGGGGAATTCATCGTCGTAGTGCTTCTCGAAGGCGTGGGCCAGCTTGCCGTTGAGCACGGTGGTTTCCTTGGCGACGCTGAAGCCGACGATGCCGCGCATGGACCACAGGCTCAGGGCCAGCAGCATGCCGGCGAAGGCCACGATGTAGAGGGTGTTTGCAGTTCTGCTCATGTGTGCGCTCCCTTCAGAACTGGAAGTAGAGGAAGGGGGAGAAGCTCTGCGCCGAGAGCTTCAGGATCGACGCGGCGAACAGCAGCAGCAGGGCGACACGGGTGGCCAGCACCGGCAGCTGGGTCATCCAGGTCTGTTGCCAGACCAGGGCGCCGCTGGGGGAGTAGGCGATGGCGGCCGGGTCGTCGGCGGCGGCCTGCGGGCTGCGCGGCTGGGCGGTGGCCGGGCCGTTGGCGTCGACGTGTTCGTCGGCACGGGCCTTGGGCGCGCCGGTCAGCGGCTTGGCGTGGAACTGGCGGATGCCGAACCAGGCCAGCACGACGTAGGCCAGCACCAAGGTGGCGATCTGCAGGCTGGTGAGCTGGGCGCGGTTGAGTTCGGAGAGGCTCCAGTCACCGAAGCTGAACATGGCGGCGTACATGCGCCAGGCGACGTCGAGGTTCTCGGCGCGGAAGATCACCCAGCCGATCACCACCAGCAGGAAGGTGAAGGCCCAGCGCAGCGGGTTGATCACCTTCGGCGCGGCGTCCACGCCCAGGGCGCGTTCGATGGCCAGCCAGGCGCCGTGCCAGGCGCCCCAGATGATGTAGGTGAAGTTGGCGCCGTGCCACAGACCGCCCAGCAGCATGGTGAGGAACAGGTTGCGGTAGGTCTGGAAGGTGGTGCCGCGGTTGCCGCCCAGGCTGATGTACAGGTAGTCCCGCAGCCAGGTGGAGAGGCTGATGTGCCAGCGCCGCCAGAACTCGGTGATGGACTGGCTGATGTAGGGCTGGTTGAAGTTCTCCATGAAGCGGAAGCCCATCATCAGGCCGAGGCCGATGGCCATGTCGCTGTAGCCGGAGAAGTCGAAGTACAGCTGCGCGGTGTAGGCCAGGGCGCCGAGCCAGGCATCCCCCGTGGTCGGGTCGGAGAGGGCGAAGCAGTGGTCGGCGATGGGCGCGATGCTGTCGGCGATGAAGACCTTCTTGATGAAGCCCTGCATGAACCGGGTGCAGCCCTCGGCGAACTTGTCGACGGTGTGGGTGCGGTGGTTGAACTGGTCCACCAGGTCGCGGAAGCGCAGCACGGGGCCGGCGATCAGGTGCGGGAAGATCGCCACGAAGGCGGCGAAGTCCACCAGGTTGCGGGTGGCCGGGGTGTCGCCCCGGTACACGTCGATGATGTAGCTGATGGACTCGAAGATGTAGAACGAGATCCCGATCGGCAACAGGATGTGGGTGATGACGAAGGGCTCCATGCCGAACTGGGTGAAGATCGCGTTGAAGGTCTCCACGCCGAAGTTGGCGTACTTGAAGTAGCCCAGCACGCACAGGTCCACCGCGACGCCGAGCAGCAGCCAGCGCTGCGCGGGCTTGGTGCGCACCCCGGCGGCGCCGATGCGCAGGCCGATCCAGTAGTTGAACACCGTGACGGCGGCGAACAGGGCCAGGAAGTCGATCCGCCACCAGGCGTAGAACACGTAGCTGGCGATGAGCAGGAGCAGGTTTCGATAGCGTGTCCCGACCAGGTAGTACAAGCCGAGGAAGATCGGCAGGAACAGGAACAGGAACACGTTTGAAGAAAAGACCATCCGAGTCTCTCCACTTGTACGTAACTTTCTGGGCCGCCGCCGGACGTTCCAGCCCGGTGTGCGACCCGCCATTCCCTCCCCAGGGTGTGGCGTTCAAATCCTTGCGCCGCCGCGTCTGCCGCGCGGTCGGTTCGTTGCGTCAGGTGGCTCCCCCGGTGGGGGAGGGCACCGGGTCAGCTGCCGCTGCCGCCCTCCTTCTTCGGGTGGAACACCTGGGTGATGTCGCCCCCCAGGCGGAAGGTCTTGTAGGGGGCCATGGAGTCCTTCCAGCGCAGGGTCTCGGGCTTGCAGCCGTAGAGCGCGCACCAGGGTTCGAGCCAGGCGAACTTGGCGCGCTTCTCCAGGTCCTCCATGTCCTGGTCCTTGCCGGTCCTGTCGTCGAAGGGTTCCTGGTCATCCACCCCGGCGATGACCTTTTCGCCGAGGCGGCGCAGGGCGCCGTCGTTCTCGTTGCGCAGGTCCACGCCGTTGGCCTGGGCGAAGGCGGCGATCATGGCCAGCGGCGGCAGGCTGTAGTTGTGGTAGGCCAGGGCGCGCTGCTCGCGCTTGAGTTCGTTGGGCAGGAAGCCGTCCTTGTCCACCTGGCTGGCGGCGACGCGGAACTGGGCGACGGACCAGTCGAAGAGGTCGCGGCGGTTGGTGGCGACGGCGGTGGCCATCACCGACCAGGCGGCCCAGTAGGAGTGGTTGTTGATCTTCTTCAGCGGCAGGCCGCTCCAGTCGTGCACCGTCTGGTCGGCCAGGCGCGAGAACCAGGACTCGATCTGCTGGCTCTGCTGGGTGTAGCCGGCCAGCGGGTGGGAGTTGGAGAACTTCAGCCGCAGGTAGGCCGAGGACAGGCTGCCCAGGGCCCATTTGCGGATGGACTTGCCGGTGTGGTTGTACTCGGTGCTCTGCAGGGCGTTGGCCTGGGCCCAGCTGCCCATCCACTGCAGGGCGCACTCCAGTTGCGCCCGCTGGCCGTCGCGCATGTACGCCATGACCATCTTGTTGACCCCGCGCTCCATGCGGGTGATGTCGGCGGTGCTGTCGCGGAAGGCCCGTTCCGCCGTGGGGTTGAGGGTGGCGCGGGCCTGGTTGGAGCCCTCGTACTTGCTGCGGAACTCCAGCTTGCCGGTGTATGGCGGCGGTGGGGCTTCGCAGCTGTCGGCCTTGTGCTCGTCGACCTCCACCGGGGCGTAGTAGCCCGAGGGCGGGACCAGGTCGCCGGCGTGGGCGAGCGGGCCGAGCAGGGCACCGCCGAACAGGCAGGGGGCGAGCAACCGGAGTCGGGGTTTCATGATGACCTCCTTCCTCACTCGGCCTTGGCCGCGAGGTGTTCACCCGAGTGGCCTGGGCGCTTGCACAGGGTCACGTCGACGCTGAGGTTCTCAGGCATCTCTTCGGGGCTGTGGATTTCCAGGGCGAGGACGTTGAGGTCCCGCCAGTCGGGGTCGTTGCGCAGTTCGAAGGCGTAGCGGCCGCCGGTGTCGACGCGGTCGCTCTGTTCGATCTTGAAGTTCTCGCGGCGGCCGTTGAGGTACCAGACGGTGGCCTTGGACTCGTGCACGGTCGGGTCGCTGAAGGTCAGGTCCACCTGGTAGTCGCCGCCACGGATGTCCTTGATCGGCTGGTTCTGGCCGTTGACGAAGACTTCGTTGGCGCCAGGCTTCATGCGCACCTTGCGGTGCATCACCGCCGGCTGGCCCTCGCAGCCGTTGTTCACCAGCGGCAGGGCCTGGCGGTAGAAGCTCTTCTGCGCCATGTCGTAGTGGGTGGCGAACTCCCAGATGATGATCTTGGGCGGGTGCTCGTGGAATTCCGGGCTGCTCATGTACTGCAGCAGGGCGCTGTCGAAGCCGCCGCCGCTGACCGCCATGTTGAGCACCTCGGCGCCGCTGTGCTGCTGCAGGAAACCGGCGAAGTTGTAGGCCGGGCCGCTGTTGCTGGTGCCCACCAGGACGATCTGCGGGTTGGATTCGTCGCCGAACAGGGCATCGCCGGCGGCGCCGTCGCCCGAGGCTTCGGTCTCGTAGCGGTCGACGTACTGGGTGGCGTAGGTGGTGCCGCAGAGCTGGCCGGCGGTCTTGTGCAGGGTGCCGGCCTTGGGTAGCAGGCCGACGACCTTGCTGTCGAAGGTCTTCTTGGGGATCTCGTCGAAGCCGGGCATCTGCTTCAGCGTCTCGGCCACCAGCTTGGCGGTGCGGTTGGCGCCGGCCGGGGTCCAGTGGTGATCGGCCTTGAAGTAGTAGTCGGTGTCCACGCCCTTCTCGTCGAACAGCGGCGAGAGGTCGGTGACCCAGATGCCGGTCTTGCGGAAGTCGTCCACGGCCTTGAGGTAGTTCTTCTTCGCCAGGTCGTAGTCGAAGCGGGCCTTTTCCGCTTCGGTGAGCTGCTCGCGGTTCACCAGGCCACGGGTTGGCTGGTAGACCACCATCAGCTCGACGCCCTTGGCCTTGAGCGCGTCGCGCAGGCGCTTGAATTCGCTGTAGCCGAAGGCGCTGGTGCCGAAGTCGGTGCGCAGGTCGTAGCGGGTGCGGAACAGCCAGTCGCCACGGCCCTGGACCAGGGCGGTGAAGAAGCTCAGGTACTTGGTGTTGTACACGCTCGGGTCCTGGGCGACGGCGCACAGGGGGCCGGTGCGCTGCACGCTGTACTCGGGCGCGGCCCAGGCCCCCTGGGACGCGGCCAGCAGGGCGGCGGCGAGGGTGGAGGGGGCGAGCCATTTCATGGGGTGTCTGTGCATGGTGGTGTGTGCCTCAATCCTGGAGTTCGGCCTGGCTTTCGACGGGGTCGATGAGCACCGCTTTGTTGCGGCGCACCATCAGGTCGAGGATTTCCTCCTGTTTCTCGCCCAGTACGCCGGCGAAGCTGATGCCGGTGGATTTGCTCGGGGCGAGCATTTCCACGCGGTACAGCTCCACGGAGAGGGGGGAGTCGATGGACAGGGGCGAGGAGCCGTTACCGGCGAGCTTGCCGCCGACCACGATCATCGAGACCTTGGTGTCGAAGGGGTCCAGCTCGATGTCACGGTCGGTGTTGGACAGGTCCTTGATGTGCCCGTAGACGCCGGTCAGGCCGTTGGCCATGGACAGGTTCTCGTACAGGCGGATGTTGACGCTGTTGCGCAGGCGGATGCCGTGGCGCTGGTTGCCGACGATCTTGTTGCCCCACAGCAGGTTGTTGGAGCTCTCGTAGAGGGTGATGCCGTCGGAATGGTTCTGGTAGACCTCGTTGTAGGCCACCAGGTTGTTCACCGAGTTGCGGTCGATGACGATGCCCGACAGTTTGTTGTCGTAGCTCTTGTTGTTGATGATCCAGCTGTCGTCCACCTCGCGGGAGATGATGATGCCGTGCTTCTTCCTGGTGCCGTGGACGGTGTTCTCGGCGATGACCAGGCCGTGGGAACGGTCGTGGGGGTCGATGCCGTAGACGATGTTGTCGCGGTAGGTGTTGCCCTTGATGACCACGTCGCGGGCTTCGTAGCAGTAGAAGCCGTACCAGTGGTCGACGAACTCCGAGTTCACCAGCCAGCCGGTGGGTTCCGGGCGCTTGAGGCGCTCGTGCATGCCGGGGGTGTACTGGGTGATGGAGACGCCGTAGGACTTGGAGTTGTCGTAGCCGAGGCTGGTGACGGTGCTGTCGGCGATGTACAGCTCGCTGCCGCCCCAGGAGACCAGGAACGGGCGGAACTCCGAGGGCTTGCGGAACCAGGCCGGGGTGTCGTCCTGCTCGCGCCAGGCCGTCAGCCTGGTGCCGGTGATGAACAGCTTGCCGTCGTTGACCAGGAACGCGCCGCGCTCCTGGGACAGGCGGAAGTCACGGGTCTCTTCGCCGATGCGCAGGCTGGCGCCCTGGGCCACCACCACCGGCAGGCGGGCGATGTAGACGCCCGGTGCGGTTTCGGCGAACTGGCTGTCGGGCAGGACCTTGGCCAGGTCGGCCGGGGTGACGAAGCCGCCTTCGATGAAGATCGCCTGGGGCATGCCGCGCTGGCGGCTGACCCATTCGCGCATGCGCTCGTTGCCGCCGATGAAGTCCTTCAGGGCGTCCTGCTGGAGCATGCGCCGGACCACCACCTTGCCGGCGGTGCGGCGGTCCACCTTGGCCTCGATGGCTTGGCGGGTGTAGCCGGAGAGGTCGGGCAGCTCGGGCGGGTCCAGGTGGAGCTGGTCCACCGGGGCGCTGGTGACGGTGTAGTTCTGGGTTTCCTTGAGGCCCTTGGCCGGCTCGGCCGCGTGCACCCACGGGGCGCTGGCCAGCAGCGCGCCGAGCACCAGGCCGCTGAGCGGCCGGGGGGTTGCGAGGAGGTTGGGCATGGCTGTTCTCCCTGGGCTCGCTGGCATCAGAAGCGCCAGATGAAGTCGACGAAGGCGCGGTGCATGAGCGAGTCGGTGCCGCTGCCGTAGGCGTCTCCCGGCTTGAACACGCCGCCACGGAAGCGCACCAGGGCGGAGGCGTCGTCCAGGTGCTCGGCCATCCCGGCGGGCAGCAGGCCCTGGCGGAAGTAGCGGGTCACCACCAGGTCGACTTCCTGGCCGATGTCCTTCTCGCCGTCCTCCAGCGGGGCGGTGATGCCGGCCTGGCCGACGTCCTGGTTGTCGTCCACGCGCCAGAAGCGGTGGTAGACGAGGCTGGCGTCGTAGTCGTCGTGCAGCTGCCAGGAGGCGAAGGCGGTGGCCACCTGCAGGTTGCTCAGCTCGCCGCGGAAGGCTTCGCCGAAGCGGTGCATGCGGGCTTCGGTGCCGGTGAAGTTGGAGCGGTTGCTCTCCATGCCGGTCTGGCGGAACTGGCGGGAGCTGTCGTCGTCACCGCCGCCGCTGCCACGGGCGTAGGCGCCGCCGACCTTCCATTGCTCGGAGAGGTTCCAGCGCAGGCCGAGGTCGACGCCCCAGGCGTTGACGTCGACGTTGCGCGAGCCGCTGGCGAGGCGCTGGTCACCGACCACGCTCTGGGTCAGTTCGTCGGTGTCGCCGGTGAGCCAGGTGGCCTGGGCCCAGTAGTTCAGCGGGGCGGTGGAGCGCCGGTCGAAGAAGCCGCCGTCGGCGTCGATGCCGACCCAGGTGAGGTCGCCGGTGTAGCGCTTGTCCAGGGGCTCCACCACCTCGCCGGCGTCGGGCAGGCTGCCGTTGTCGCGGCTGTGGTGGACCTTGAGGCCGACCCAGTGGCCCGGGGCCCACTGGGTGGCGATGTCGCCGAAGACGTGCTGGCGGTCCTTGTCTTCGGGGGCCAGTTCGTCGAGGTCGGTGCGGTATTCGCTGAAGCGTTCGGCGACGCCGACGTGGGCGGTCAGCAAGGTGGTGTCGAAGCTCCAGCGCAGGGCTTCGATGTTGGTGTCCCACCAGGTGCCTTCGGCGCTGCGCACGCGCTGGCGGCCGAAGCGCAGGTGTTCGCCGGGGTAGGCGGTGAGGCCGCCGTAGTCGACCCAGAATTCGCGCAGGGCGAGGTAGCTCTTGTCCGGCTGGCGGCCGTCGTCGCGCGCGCCCTGTTCGCCGTCGGTGTCGCTGGATTGCAGGGTGTCGGTCTCGACGATGTCGGTGGCGCTGACGGCCTGGCCCATGGCGAAGGCGCTCCAGTCACCCCGTTCGGCGTAGACCCAGGGGCGCAGGTCGATACCCACGCCGCTGACGTCGCCGCCCTTCTGGGTGCCGAGGTCGCGGTCGTCCTCGGACTGGGCGGTGATCTTGATGTCGAGGCCGAAGTTCTTGTCGCTCATCTGCACGGCGAAGGCGCTGCTGGTGGAAAGAAGCGTGAGGCCCAGGCCGAGGCTGGCGGTCGTCCAGAGGTTGAATTTCATGTCGGTTCCTTCAAGGGGTCTGCATGGCCTGCATCTGCGTGGTGTCCTGCAGGGCGACGCCGCGGAACTGGCGTTCCTCGCGCAGGCGCTGTTCGGCGCGGGCACGGTCGGCGGGGCTCAGCTGCTGTTCCACGGTCTGCGCCAGTTCAATGGCCTGCGGGGTGTTCTTGGGCAGCGCCAGTTGGCTGAAGACGTAGGCGTTGACGAGGTCGGGGCGGATGCCCTTGCCCTGGGCGAACAGTTGGCCGAGGGCGTAGTCGGCGTTGATCTGGCCGTTGCGGGCGGCGCTCAGCAGGTAGTCCAGGGCCTTGTCCGGGTCGATGTCGCCCAGGTAGCCACGGATGTAGATCTGCCCCAGCAGGTAGTTGGCGGTGGGCTCGGTGGCAGAGGCCTTGAGCAGGTGGCGCTCGGCTTTCACCGGGTCCAGGGGGACCAGCTTGCCTTCGTAGTAGAGGCGGCCGAGCAGCAGTTCGGCGCGCGGCTGGGCGGCTTCGCGGCCGTGGTCGAGGTACTCCATCATCTTGTCGATGTCGCCCAGGCCCGGGTACTCGTAGAGCAGCTTGGCGAGGCTGACCCAGGCCGGCGGGTAGGCCGGGGCGATGCGTTCGAGCATTTCCTGGGACTTGCCTTCGTCAGGCTTGCCCAGCTCGGCGTCGGCCAGCACCTGGGCCACCGAGTCGACGCGCTGGGCGGGCAGGGTGCCGGCGGCGTAGCGGGCCATGACCTGCTCCACCAGGGCCTGGCGCTCGTCGCCCTTGCCCTGCTTGCTGTAGACGGTGGCCAGTTCGACGTAGCAGGCGTCGGCCTGCTGCAGGTTGCGGGTGCAGATGTCCTCGATCTCGGCCAGGTGCTGGTCGTAGGTGCCCTGGGTCCGGTAGTAGAGGATCTGCGCCAGCTCGGCCTGGGGCTGGCCGTCGGCGCGCCACTGGGCGATGCGCTGCTGCACGTTCACGCCGGGGAAGTCCTGGGGGAAGGTGAGGTAGAGCATCACCAGGGGCAGCAGGCTGTTGGGCTCGCCGGCCTTGTAGGCGTCTTCCAGCAGCTGGGCGGCTTCCTGGCGTTCGGCCGGGGTGCCGTCGGGCTTGCGCGCCAGCAGCTTGCCGAGGCGGGCCTTGGCGCGCGGCGACTGGTCCATGGCCTGGCGGTAGGTCTGCTCGGCCTGGCGCATCTGCTCCGGGTCGCCACTGTCCACCTGCAGGTCGGCGAGGCCGACCTGGGCGTTGACGTAGCCGAGCTCGGCGAGCTGGCGGAAGTTGCGCTCGGCGGTGGCGGTGTCGCCGCGCTTGAGTGCTTCGCTGGCCAGCCGCTGGTCGGGCAGGCCGGCGCAGCCGGCCAGCGCGACGGCGACGCCGAGCAGCAGGGTGCGGGAGGGAAGGGTCGCCACGGGTGTCCTCCTCAGAAGCCGGCCGCCAGGGCGCGGTTGATCATCCAGTCGAAGGAGGGACCGCGGTCGATGCTGACTTCGACGGGCTGCCCGGCGAGCTTGCTGTCCAGTACCTGGTCGGGCTGGATGACGACGCGGATGTCGGAGGACAGGCCGCTGTCGATCAGGCTGGAGCTGATGATCTTGCCGTGGCGCGGGGTGTCTTCGCCGGCCACCTGGAAGGTGACGCTGGCGCCGGGCTTGGCCTGGGCGAAGTTGCGGTAGGGGAAGCGGGCGCTGACGGTGGCTTCGAAGTCCTGGGGCACCAGTTCGAAGATGACGTCGCCCTTGCCGGCGAACTGGCCGTCGGCCACCAGCTGGCGGGCGACCTTGCAGTTGCAGGGGCTGGTGAGGGTGCCCTTCATCTGCTTGCCGAACAGTTCCTCGACGTTGGCGGGGGCGAGCTGGTCGTCGGTCAGGTGACCCTTGAGCATCTCCAGCATGGTGGCGGAGAAGGAGGCGATCGGGGCGCCCTTCTGCACCACGGCGCCTTCGCCGCCGATCAGGCTCTGCACGGTGCCTTCGCGGGGCATGGTGACCTGCATGGCGGGCACGGCGACCATGCCGGATTCGGCGTGGGTGACGAAGTACAGGCCGTAGAGCGATTTGAAGATGAAGCCGAAGGCAGCCAGGCCGACGAGGAACAGGCCGGCGCTGAAGGTGACGGCGCGCAGGCGGCCGAACATGCCCATGCCGCCGCCGCTGCCGTTCTTGCGCGGCTTGGTGAAGTTCTCGCGCTGCAGGGTGTTGAGGATGTCGCCGGCGCTGACCACTTCGCCCGAGAGGTGGGCGCTGATGAGGTAGCGCAGGGTGGCGATGTCACGCGGCTTGAGGTTGTGGAACTGGCAGCCGGCGCGCTCCTGCTGGGGGTCGAGGAAGCGCACCTGGAACTCGACGTCCAGGCCGAGGCTGAGGTTGTCCACCTGGAACTGCATGCGGCCCTGGTGGTAGTCGCCCACCTGCACCTTCTGCCCCGGTTCCACCTGGAAGGCGAACCCGCCGGCGGAGAGGTCCAGCAGGCGGTGCTCGACGCGCTCCTTGCCCACCAGGTAGCGCACCTTGGCCGGGAGCTTGACCCGGGCGTGCTGGCGCTGGGCTTCGGATTCGTGCACCACATTGACGTTGACGGCTGTATTCATGGTCTGGATTTCCTATCGGGTTCGGTCACACGAACGCCATCAGCGTGGCTACGAAGACGCTGGTGGCGGTGAAGGTCATGGCACGGGAAGACCAGGTGTTGAACCAGCGGGTGAAGCTGGCCAGGTCCCGGTTGAGCTTGGTGTTCTGGCGCGTCCAGGACTGCTGGTCCAGGCGGAAGAAGACGTAGATCTTCACCAGCGCGCCGACGATCTGGTTGTAATAGAGGATCAGCGGGTAGGCCGGTCCTATGGGGTGCCCTGAAACGCTCAGCAGCAGGGTGAGGATGAAGCGGGTGAGGCCGATCCACAGCAGGTACACCAGGAGGTAGGCGATGCTGTACTTGAGGCTGGCGATCACCGCGACGGCCAGGCCCAGCAGGCAGGTCCACATGGACACGCGCTGGTCGCTGAGCACCAGGGTGGTGAACCAGCCGAGGCGGCGCGGGCCGAGGGCCAGGGCGCGGGTGTTCTGCCGCAGGTTGTTGCCGTACCAGCGGAACATCAGCTTGCGGCTGGCCTTGATGAAGCTCTTCTCCGGCGGGTGCTCGACGGTGTTGATGGCGGCGTCCGGCACGTAGAAGGTGTCGTAGCCCAGGCGCATCAGGCTGTACCAGCTGGACTTGTCGTCACCGGTGAGGAACTGGAAGCGGCCCAGGCGCCAGTGGTCGAGGTGGTCGCTCTCCACGTCGGCGATGAAGCCGGGGTCGGTGACCACCTTGGCGCGGAACACCGACATGCGCCCGGTCATGGTCAGCACGCGCTTGGAGAGCGCCATGGAGCACATGTTGATGTGGCGCTGGGCGAAGCGCAGCTTGTGCCATTCGCTCATTAGGTAGCTGCCGCGCACCTCGCAGAACTCGTTGGTGGTGAGGCCGCCGACGTTGGGGAAGTACTTGAACCAGGGCACGGTCTTCTTCACCACGCCCTGGGTGAGCACGGTGTCGCCGTCCACCACGGCGACCACGGCGTCGTCGTCGGGCAGTTGCCGGGAGATGGCGCGGAAGCCGTAGGCCAGGCCGTCGCGCTTGCCGGTGCCGGGGATGCGCACGAAGTCGAGCTTGACGCGCTCCGGCGGGGCCAGGCGGTTCCACTGGTTCTTGATCAGCAGCTCGTCGGAGAGTTCGACGATGGAGCAGACCACGGTGGTGGGGTAGCCGCAGTCGATGGCTTCCTGGATCACCGAGCGGTAGACCATGGCGGTGGTCAGGGCGTCGATGCGGAAGCTGGTGACCAGCAGGTAGACGTGGGACGGGTCGGCCGCTGCGCCGAGCTTGCGCACCTGGCGGCGCTGCCAGGGGTAGACGACGTAGAGGAACAGGGTGCCGCGCAGGAAGTGCAGGGCGCCCATGGAATAGCGCCAGATACCGACCACGCCGATGAGCAGCAGGAAGTGCTTGGACTCGGGATCGAACACCGAGCGGGGCAGCGCCAGCGCGAGCAGCATCAGGCCCGTCAGGAAGAACAGCCAGCCGGCTGCCTCGGTGAGGCTTCGCTTGAGCTTGTCCATTGATTCATCCATTCCTTCGTGAACGCTGGACGGACCTCGGGCGTGGGCGCTGCTTGTCATTGTTTCGCTCGCCCAAGGTGCGTCATCGCGTTGCGCTGAAGCGGTCGCGGTTACCAGCAGATGCCTTCGGCGTTGCCGTGGCTGGCCTTGGGCATGAAGCCCACCAGGTCGATCACGTGCTTGCCTTCGGGGGCGCGCTGGGCAAGGGGGGCGAAGAGTTCGTCGCGGTTGCCCAGGACGATCACGTCGGCGTTGTCGACGACGCCGTCGAAGTCACTGTCGAGCAGGGACGAGACGTGGGGGATCTTCGATTCGATGTAGTCCTTGTTGGCGCCGTGGACGCGGGCGTATTCGACGTTGCGGTCGTAGATGCGCAGGTCGAAGCCCTTGCCGATGAGCATTTCGGCCAGCTCCACCAGGGGGCTCTCGCGCAGGTCGTCGGTGCCGGCCTTGAACGACAGGCCGAGCAGGGCAACCTTGCGCTTGTCCTGGGCGGCGATGATGTCGAAGGCCTTCTGCACCTGGGCCGAGTTGCTGCGCATCAGCGAGCCGATCAGCGGGGCTTCGACGTCCAGGGAGCTGGCGCGGTAGCTGAGGGCGCGCACGTCCTTGGGCAGGCAGGAGCCGCCGAAGGCGAAGCCGGGGCGCATGTAGTACTTGGAGAGGTTGAGCTTGTGGTCCTGGCAGACCACGTCCATCACTTCGCGGCCATCGACGCCGACGGCCTTGGCGATGTTGCCGATCTCGTTGGCGAAGGTGACCTTGGCGGCGTGCCAGACGTTGCAGGTGTACTTGATCATCTCGGCGACCTCGATGTCCTTGCGGATGATCGGGGCGTCCAGTTCGCGGTAGAGGGTTTCCAGCAGGTCGCCGGACGTCTTGTCCAGCTCGCCAATGACGGTCATGGGCGGGAAGTCGTAGTCCTTGATGGCGGTGCTTTCGCGCAGGAACTCGGGGTTCACCGCGACGCCGAAGTCGACGCCGGCCTGCTTGCCGGAGCAGTCTTCGATGATCGGGATCACCACGTTCTTCACGGTGCCCGGCAGGACGGTGCTGCGGACCACGACGGTGTGGCGCTCGGCCTTGTCGCGCAGGGCGAAGCCGATCTCGCGGCAGACGCCTTCGATGTACTCCAGGCCCAGGTCGCCGTTCTTCTTGCTCGGGGTGCCGACGCAGATGAAGGACATGTCGGTATCGCGTACGGCGGCGGCGACGTCGGTGGTGCCGCGCAGGCGGTTGGTCTTCAGGCCCTGTTGCAGCAGCTCTTCCAGGCCCGGTTCGACGATGGGGGATTTGCCTTTGTTGATCAGGTCGATCTTGGTGCTGGAAACATCCACGCCGACAACTTCATGACCACGAGCGGACAGGCAACCGGCACATACTGCACCGACGTAGCCCAAACCAAAGATGCTGATACGCATCGCTATCACCTCATTCCATTTAGTACGTGTTAATAAGTGGCTTATTAGCCACGGCCGTTTCTGCAGTTGTCACCAAACAGCAACTTTCTACTGCGTGCAGGCATGACGGATACCGGGCACCGAAACTGCGGGTACCTGAAGCGGAGCCTGTAATGACGCTGGCTCCAGAGAGTTCTGGACTGATCACCTCAACGGCTCTGGCCCTTGGTTTTTATGTCACTCGTCGAAAATGGCGTTGCACTCCTTGTCCAAGTGGAACTTTCCGTTACGCATAACTACCCCCTCGGAGTGCTCCGATAGCGGGGGCAGTTTTCATAGTCAGTAAGAAACGGAAATATGAAGAATTATGTGTCGCGGTTTATGAGTGTGGGGCTGTTTGGATAGTTCCGGCCATTCGTCAATATTTTGCGGCGTTTCACTTTTTCGATGAACGGCAAGTTTGGCATCACAATGATGGCAAAGTTTGCTTACTTCTAACTTGCGAAAAAGTTCAAACTTTCAAACGCCAGGCGTGGCGCGGGTTTGCGCTGTAGGGCGCGTGCTAGAGGGCGCGGAGGAAGTTGGAAAAGTATTCGCTGGTAGGCCGCTACCGTTATTGCACGGTGATATCAAAGTCTGCCGGCAAGCGGTGAAGTGGGAAGTGCGTTGGGCGGGATGGTTATAAGACCCTTCATCGGGTCGGGAGCATAAGCGGGGGGAGGCACGTGCCCCTCCGGGGAGGAGGGGCGAGGGGGCGGGTCAGTCCTGCGGGGTGTCGCGCAGGAACACCAGCTTGTTCTCGCTGGAGGCTTCGGCGGCGAAGCGGTAGCCCTGGTAGTCGAAGTCCTTCAGGCCCTGCGGGTCGGTGAGGCGCTCCTTGATCACGTAGCGGGCCATCAGGCCGCGGGCCTTCTTGGCGTAGAAGCTGATGATCTTGTACTGGCCGTTCTTCAGGTCCTTGAATTCGGTGTCGATGATGCGGGCGTCCAGCACCTTGCGCTTCACGGCGCTGAAGTACTCGTTGGAGGCCAGGTTGAGCAGGACGTTGTCGCCCTGTTCGGCCAGGGCTTCGTTGAGCCAGGTGCTGATGCGCTCGCCCCAGAAGGCGTAGAGGTCCTTGCCCCGGGCGTTGGCCAGCTTGGTGCCCATTTCCAGGCGATAGGGCTGCATCAGGTCCAGCGGGCGCAGTAGGCCGTAGAGGCCGGAGAGCATGCGCAGGTGGCGCTGGGCGAAGTCGAAGTCGGCTTCGGCGAAGCTTTCGGCGTCGAGGCCGGTGTAGACGTCGCCCTTGAAGGCCAGCAGGGCCTGCTTGGCGTTCTCCGGGGTGAAGTCGGGGTGCCAACTGCCGTAGCGCGCGGCGTTGAGGCCGGCGAGCTTGTCGGACAGGTGCATCAGTTCGGCGATGTCGGCCGGGGCCAGGGTACGCAGTTGCTGGATCAGCTCCTGGGCGTGGTCCAGGTGGCGGGGTTGGGTGTAGCGGTCGGTGACCGGTGGGGTTTCGTAGTCCAGGGTCTTGGCGGGCGAAATCACCATCAGCATCGGCTTGTCTCCTTCGGCAATGGCGCGATTGTAGGGACTTGCCCGTGCAGGCTCCACCTATCGCCCCGATTGAGCCGGCAGGGGCCATGCCCCGCGTCACACACCGGGCCGGGAGGCTGCGCTATAGTGCGCTCCCCTGCGGCCCTGGCCGCCCATTCCCCGACTGACAAGGAGGTCGTTGTGAAGACCCTCTCGCGTATCGCACTTTCCCTGCTGTTCGCTTCCGGTGCCGTGGTGGCCCAGGCCGCGCCGGTCTCCATCGAGGTGCTGAGCGCCGTGGTGAAGGACGAGAAGATTGCCGGCGCCGAGGTGCTGCTGCAGAAGAACGGTGCCCAGACCGTGACCGGCCGCACCGATGCCCAGGGCCGCGTGACCCTGGACAGCAGCTTCGCCGATGACCCGGAAAGCCTGGTGATCGTGAAGAAGGACGGCTACTCCAACCTCGTCGCCAAGTGCCCGTGCACCGGCATGACCTATGCCATCAGCCCGGTGATGAAGGACCTGGACGGCTTGCGCATCGTGCTGAGCTGGGGCGAGAAGCCGGAGGACCTGGACTCCCACATCGCCTACCCGGGCAACCACATCTACTTCGCCGAGAAGGAAGGCACCGACGCCGACCTGGACGTGGACGACACCGACAGCTACGGCCCGGAGACCATCACCCTGCACAAGAAGCGCTACGGCGAGACCTACGTCTACGCGGTGCATGACTTCACCAACCGGGACAACCCGTCCTCCAAGGCACTGGCGGGCAGCCAGGCGAAGGTGTTCGTCTACGTCGGCCAGTCCCTGGTGCGCACCTACTACGTGCCCAAGGAACAGCGCGGCAACCTGTGGAAGGTGTTCCGCATCACCGCGTCCGGTGACTTCCAGGACATCAACACCCTGGAGGGCAGCCAGGCGAAGGACGCGGCCTACGTGCTGGGCGACATCGAGCCGCTGCTCAACGAGGGCCGCAGCGTGGCTGCGCAGGCGGCTTCCCAGGCTGCCCAGGGCGATGCCAAGGCGCTGAACCGCAAGGGCGAGGCGGCCTACCACGAAGGCAAGCTGGACCTGGCCATCGACTTCTACCGCCAGGCCATCGAGCTGGATGCCAACTACGGCCAGGCCTACAGCAACCTCGGCCTGGCCTACCAGAAGGCCAACCGCACCGCCGAGGCCATCTGGGCCAACCGCAAGGCCATCGCCCTGGCCACGGGTGCCAACGCGGCCACCGTGCGCGCCAGCTCCTACTACAACATCGCCCGCATCTACGAGGCGGCCGAGCAGTACGACGATGCCCTGCGCCACTACCACCTGGCCAAGGAACAGAAGGCGAACCCGGTGTACGACAAGGCGATCCAACGGGTTCAGGACCGTCACTGATCCCTCCCTGCTGACAGCGCGCCCCTTCGGGGGCGCGTTCGTTTCCGCCGCCGTGAACGGAGAACGCCATGTTCCGTACCCTCGCTTTCGGTGCCGCACTGCTCGGCGCCACCTTCGCCCAGGCCGCCGGCCCCAGCCGCATCGCCCTGATCGACCGCTCCACCTGGCCCGCTGCGCTGGATTCGCCAGCGGCCTTCGATGACGCCTCCCGGGGCGAGATCCTGGTCTTCGCCCAGACCCTGCTGCAGAGCGAGGGGCTGGACGCCGCCGCCTGGCAGCAACGCCTGGGCCTCAAGGCGGTGGACCTGGACGGCATCGCCACGGTGCGCAAGCGCTTCTGGGCGCGCCTGGCGGAGAACTACCGGCTGGCCAGCCAGGGCTGCGACGCCACGCGGCCGTTCTGCGAGCCGGCGGCTGACGAGGCGGCGGCTGACGAGGCGGCGCTGCGCGAGCGCGCCCGGCGCTTCGAGGTGACGCCGGATTCGCCGTTCTTCGCCTGGTCCGAGGCCAGCCGGGGCTTCCACCTGCGCTACCTGGACGAGCAGATGCGCCTGGCGGCGCTGTTCCCGCGCATCAGCAGCGAGATCGGCCTGTTCTCCGAGCAGGAGCGTAATGGTGATGAGCTGAAGGACCGGCAGTTCCTGCTCACCTTCGACGATGGCCCGACGCCCCGTTACGGCCTCAGCGATCGCCTCACCACCTGGCTGCGCGAGCAGCACATGAGCGCGACCTTCTACGTGCTGGGGCAGGAGTTCCAGACCCGCCTGGGCAAGTCCTCGCCGGAGGCGATGCGCCAGCTCTACGCCGGCCAGTGCGTCGGGTTGCACGGCTGGGAGCACAAGTCCCACAGCAGCTGGGACCAGTGGCAGGACTCGGTGGTGCGGGTGCGTGATCTGGTGGCCCGCACGCTGCCGGACAACGCCGTGCCGCTGTTCCGCCCGCCCTATGGCCAGCGTCGTGCCGACAGCGGGGCGTTCTTCGCCGCCCAGGGGCTGACGGTGGCGCTGTGGAACATCGATTCGCAGGACTGGAACGCCCGCATCAGCGGCGACGAAGCGGCGCAGCGGGTGCTGAACCTGATGCTGCTGTGGCGCCGGGGCGTGGTGCTGTTCCATGACATCCACCCGAAGGCCCTGGCGGCGGTGCCCTGGCTGAAGGACCGGACGGCCCTGGCGGGAGTGGACTGGATGCCGTGCAACACCTACCGCTGAGGGCAGCGGAGCGGCGAGGGCAGGGGGGACTTCGGACTTTAGCGGCGCCCCTGTCCGGCGCCAAGGGTTATTCGTCGAGGGATAAAAAAAGGTTTTTGCGGACCAAAAAGTTCTTTTTTCTGTCATCTCTCTTGGGTTATTAACAAATCAGACCGCCGAATCCTGAGGACAGGGTGGCGGCCCCAGGCCCTCATCCTCCTCATGGAGTCCCTGGCTCCCGGCATGACCCGGGCAGGCAGGGCGGCAGTCCTTCCTCGGCGGAGCGCCGTACCGGCATTCCGTCGCCCGGACCGACAAGAAGGTGACCGAGTATGGATGACCACGGACGCGCCCGCTCCACCGCTCCAACCCTCTACGCCCTCGATACCAACGTTCTGATCCACGATCCCAACGCCCTCCTCAACTTCGAAGAACACCACGTGGCCATCCCCATGACGGTGCTGGAGGAACTGGACAAGCTCAAGAGTGGCAAGCAGGGCGTGGCCGCCGAATGCCGGCAGGCCATCCGCCTCATCGACAAGATCCTCGGTGGCGCGACCCCCGAGGAGGTGGAGCACGGCGTACCGATCCAGCGCGAGAAGAGCGGCCCCTGCGGCTTCCTCTCGATCCTCATGAGCAAGAGCGCAGCCCCCATCACCTGGCTGCCGGACAACCTCAACGACAACCGCATCATCAACCAGCTGGTGGAGCTGAAGACCCGCCGGCCCGGCCTGTCCGTGGTGCTGGTCACCAAGGACATCAACATGCGCCTGAAGGCGCGCGCCTGTGGCATCGATGCCGAGGACTACCACACCGACCAGCTGGTGGACGACGTGTCCCTGCTGTCCCGTGGTTATCACGACATGCCCGGTTCCTTCTGGGAGCGCGTCAGCAAGGTGGAGACCCGCCAGGACCACGGCCGCACCTGGCACCGGGTGCAGCTCACCGACAACCTGCCGGCGGTGCACGTCAACGAGTTCATCGTCGACGAGCAGGGCTTCGTCGGCTGGATCAAGGGCATCCAGGGCACCGAGCTGACCATCCTCGACCTGCACCAGGAGCCGTTGCTGCACCAGGAAGCCTGGGGCCTGCGCCCGCGTGACGTGTACCAGGCGCTGGCGCTGTACGCGCTGCTGGACCCGGACATCCACCTGGTCAACCTGTCCGGCGCCGCCGGCTCGGGCAAGACCATCCTGGCGCTGGCCGCAGCCATCGAGCAGACCATGGTGACCAAGCGCTACCGGCGCATCATCGCCACCCGCAGCGTGCAGGGGCTGGACCAGGAGATCGGCTTCCTGCCCGGCACCGAGGCCGAGAAGATGGAGCCCTGGCTGGGGGCCATCACCGACAACCTCGAAGCCTTGCACATGGATGACGAGAGCACCCACGGCAGCGTGGACTACATCCTCAGCAAGGTGCCGCTGCAGTTCAAATCGCTGAACTACATCCGCGGGCGCAGCTTCCAGCAGAGCCTGATCATCATCGACGAGTGCCAGAACCTCACCCCGCACCAGATGAAGACCATCATCACCCGCGCCGGCACCGGCTCGAAGGTGATCTGCCTGGGCAACCTCGCGCAGATCGACACCCCCTACCTGTCGGCGCCCAGCTCGGGCCTGACCTACCTGACCGAACGCTTCAAGGACTTCCCCCACGGCGTTCACATCACCCTCCAGGGCGTCCCGCGTTCGGTGCTCGCCGAATACGCCGAAGCCCACATGTAGCCGCCGTCGCCGCCGGGCGCTCACCCGCCCGGCGGCGAAAGCGCGACCGCCACCGGCTCTTCTGTATACAATTCGCCTCCTGCGGCCCGCTCCCACCGGGTCGCCCGAGGAGACTTGCAGTGCTGACCCATCTCGATTCCCAAGGCCGCGCCAACATGGTCGACGTCACCGAAAAAGCGGTGACCGCCCGTGAGGCGACGGCCGAAGCGCGGGTGCGCATGCGCCCGGAAACCCTGGCGATGATCCAGGCCGGCGGCCACCCCAAGGGCGACGTGTTCGCCGTGGCGCGCATCGCCGGCATCCAGGCGGCGAAGAAGACGTCCGACCTCATCCCCCTCTGCCACCCGCTGATGCTCACCAGCGTCAAGGTGGAGCTGGCCGCGGAAGGCGACGACGTGGTGCACATCGTCGCTCGCTGCAAGCTGGCCGGGCAGACCGGCGTGGAGATGGAGGCCCTCACCGCCGCCAGCGTCGCCGCGCTGACCCTCTACGACATGTGCAAGGCCGTGGACCGTGGCATGACCATCGAGTCCGTGCGGCTGCTGGAAAAGCTCGGCGGCAAGAGCGGCCACTACCAGGCGGAGGCGTGACCATGATCCGTGTGCAGTACTTCGCCCGTTACCGCGAGGCCCTCGGCCTGGATGGCGAGCAACTGGCCTGGGACCCGGCCTTCGCCCGCCTCGACGACCTGCGCCAGCACCTCGCGGCGCGCGGCGGCGTGTGGGCGGTGCTCGACGAGCAGAACCTCATGTGCGCCCGCAACCAGGAGCTGTGCAGCCTCGACGAGGCGCTGGCCGAAGGCGACGAAGTGGCCTTCTTCCCCACCGTGACCGGAGGCTGACATGGCCATTCGCGTGCAGAGCGCTGCCTTCGACCCGGGCGTTGAACTCAATGCCCTGCACGCCGCCAACGTCGGTGTCGGTGCGGTGGTGGGGTTCGTCGGCTACGTGCGGGACTTCAACGACGGCCAGGACGTGGCCGGGATGTTCCTCGAGCACTACCCGGGCATGACCGAGAAGGCGCTGCAGAAGATCGCCGACGAGGCCTCGGCCCGCTGGCCGCTGCTCAACATCGACATCCTCCACCGCATCGGACGGCTGGAGCCGGGCGAGCCCATCGTCTTCGTCGGCACCGCCAGCGCCCACCGCCAGGCCGCGTTCGACGCGTGCAACTTCGTCATGGATTTCCTCAAGACCCGCGCGCCGTTCTGGAAGAAGGAAGACACCCCCGACGGCCCCCGCTGGGTCGAGGGCCGCTGCAGCGACCAGGCCGCCGCGAAGCGCTGGGATACCCCCGAGGGCTGAGGCTCAGCCCAGCTCGATGTACATCTTGAAGACGATGGGCATGAACATGGACGCCGTGCCCAGCCCCGTCAGCCACACCCCCCATTCCTTCTCCCGGTTGCTGAAGCCGATGCCCAGCAACAGGAAGCCCGCCACCAGCAGCGTGATCATCAGGTGTACGTGGTCCATGGCCTGCCTCTCCCGTTGGGTTGCCTGTAGGCAGCCTAGACGCCCCGTCGGGTCATGGCATGACCTGGGTCAGCCGTGCCGGTTGTTGAGCGGCCGATTGACGATTTGTACGTAAAAGTCCAGAGTGGACTGAAATTCCAATAACAAGGTGTCGCCGTGCCGCGCGATTCCCTTTTCCTTCTCCACGCCGGGTACCTGCGCCAGCCGCAGGGGCCGGTCACTGCCCTCCTTCAACGCCCACCACGAAACGGCTCGCCCCTGAACGGCCGGGCCCACACATGCACAGCGGGAGTCGCACCATGAAGAAACTCGTCCTCCTTGGCAGCCTTGCCCTCGGCCTCCTGGCCTCCACTGCGTTCGCGGCCGACAAGCCGTTGCGCATCGGCATAGAGGCGGCCTATCCGCCCTTTGCCTACAAGACGCCCGACGGGCAGATCGCCGGCTTCGACTACGACATCGGCAACGCCCTGTGCGCGGAGATGAAGGTGCAATGCCAGTGGGTGGAGCAGGAATTCGACGGGCTGATCCCCTCGCTGAAGGTGAAGAAGGTGGATGCCATCCTCTCGTCCATGACCATCACCGAGGAACGCCGCAAGTCGGTGGATTTCACCGGCAAGTACTACTACAGCCCCGCACGGCTGGCGATGAAGGCCGGCAGCAGCGTCGACGATGGCTTCGCCAGCCTGGTGGGCAAGACCGTCGGCACCCAGCGCTCCACCACCACCGACCGCTTCGCCACCGAGGTGCTTGAGCCCAAGGGCGTGAAGGTGGTGCGCTACAGCACCCAGAACGAGATCTACCTGGACCTGCTCTCCGGGCGCCTGGACGCGGTGCTGGCCGATGTGTTCCCGCTCAACGAGGGGTTCCTCAAGACCGAGAACGGCAAGGGCTACGCCTTCGTCGGCCCGGTGCTGAACGACCCTCGCTACTTCGGCGAAGGCGCCGGCATCGCCGTGCGCAAGGGCGACACCGCACTGCGTGACAAGCTGGACGCCGCCATCAAGGCCCTGCGCGCCAACGGCACCTACCAGACGATCCAGGCGAAGTACTTCGATTTCGATATCTACGGGGATTGATCGGAAGCGAGCTCTGCTCGCAAAGAACCGGGCGACTGAAGTCGCCCCTACAGGACGCCGGATGGCTTCCTGTAGCCCGGACTTCAGTCCGGGGTTCGCGTGTATGTCCCGGGCTGAAGCCCGGGCTACGAACGCTGCAGGAGCGAGTTCTGCTCGCGAAGAGCCGGGCGGCTGAAGTCGCCCCTACAGGGCGCCGGATGGTGCCTGTAGCCCGGACTTCAGTCCGGGTTTCGCATGTATGTCCCGGGCTGAAGCCCAGGCTACGAACGCTGCAGGAGCGAGTTCTGCTCGCGAAGAACCGGGCGACTGAAGTCGCCCCTACAGGGCGCCGGATGGTTTCCTGTAGCCCGGACTTCAGTCCGGGGTTCGTGTGTATGTCCCGGGCTGAAGCCCGGGCTACGAACGCTGCAGGAGCGAGTTCTGCTCGCGAAGAACCGGGCGACTGAAGTCGCCCCTACAGGGCCCCGGATGGTTTCCTGTGGCCCGGACTTCAGTCCGGGTTTCGCGTGTATGTCCCGGGCTGAAGCCCGACCTACGGGGCTGGGGGAACGAATGGCCCCTACCTATCCGTTTCGGGTTCTTCCTTGAGTTCGCGCAGGTGCTTGTAGACCGTGGCGCGGCCCATGTTGAGCACGTTGGCCACATAGTTGGCGGCGCTCTTGCCCTTGAAGGCGCCCTCGGCATGAAGGGCCAGGACCAGCTCGCGCTTGTGCTCGCGGGTCAGCAGGTTGAGGCCGAGCTGGCGCTGGCGCATCCAGCTGTGGAGGAAGGTGTTGATGCGCTCCTGCCAGTCGTCGCGGAACAGCGCGTCCGGCTGGGGGATCAGCTTGCCGGGGGCGAGGAACAGGTCCAGCGCCGCCTTGGCCGACTCGAACAGGGAGATGTTCAGGTTGATGCACAGCACCGCCACCGGCTTGCCCTCGGCATCGCGTAGCACGGTGCTCACCGAGCGGATCTTCTGGCCGTCCCAGTTGAGCTTCTCGTAGGGGCCGATGTTCCGCTCCTCGACCCCTTCTTCGAGCATGTCTTCCAGGGCCGAATCGTCACCCACCGAGCGCTTGGACAGGTTGTGGGCGATGTAGTCGATCGCCTGCGTGCGCAGGTCGTGCACGACCACTTCGGCGTGGGGGAAGAACAGCGTGGCGATGGCGTCGGCGATGGCCCGGTAGTTGTCCAGATCGGGGGCAGGGCTTGGCGTCATGCGGGGCTCCAGGGACGGGAAACGGCGCCGGCCCGGTGGCCGGCGCGGGGGAGTGTGGCGCAAAGCGCCGGGGCCGTCATCCCAGGCGGGCGGGGGCCAGCATCGCCTCGGTGAGACCGAAGCGGGCGAGGTGCTCGGGCAGCGGCTGGCGGCGGATCAGCGCGGCGCTGGCCTCGCCCATGGCGGCGGAGGTCTGGATGCCGTAGCCACCCTGGCCGGCCACCCAGTAGAAGCCCGGCAGGCGGGGGTCGTAGCCAGAGACCAGATCACCGTCGGCGAAGAACGAGCGCAGGCCGGCCCAGGTGCGGGCGGGGCGGCGAATGTTCATCAGGGTGTGCTCCTCGATCTGGTAGATGCCCAGGGCGATGTCCAGCTCTTCGGGCTGCACGTCCTGGGGCTCCACCGGGTCGGCGTTGGCCGGGGAGCCCAGCAGCATCCCGGCATCGGGCTTGAAGTAGAAGGATTCGTCGAGGCTCACCAGCGCCGGCCAGGCGTGGCAGTCCATGCCTTCCGGCGGGGTGAAGATGAACGCCGCCCGGCGCTTGGGCTGCAGGCCCAGGGGGCGGGCCCCGGCCAGCTCGGCGACGCGGTCGCACCAGGCGCCGGCAGCGTTCACCACCACGGGGGCGCTGAAGCGGCCGGCACGGCTCTCCACCTGCCAGGTGTCGCCGTGGCGTTCGAGGGCGGCGACTTCGGCCCCGGTCAGTACCTCGCCGCCGTTGCGGCGGATGCCGCGCAGGTAGCCCTGGTGCAGGCCGTCGGTGTCGATGTCGGCGGCGCTGGGGTCGAGCATGGCGCCGTGGACTTTCTCCCGGCGCAGCACCGGCACCAGGCGGCAGGCTTCGTCGGCGTCCAGCAGGCGCACGTCGGGCACCTGTTCCCGGGCGCTGTCGAACTGGCGCTGCAGTTCGTCACGGTCGCCGGTGAAGTCCACCACCATCTCGCCCCGTGGGGTGAGGATCGGGTGTTCGCAGAAGCCTTCCGGCGGTGCATCGAAGAAGGCCCGGCTGGCCGCCGTGAGGGCGCGCACCTGGGGTGTGCCGTAGGCCACGGTATAGAGCGCGGCGGAGCGTCCGGTGGCGTGGTAGCCGGCGTGCTCTTCGCGCTCCAGCAGCACGACCCGGCCGTGGCGCGACAGCCAGTAGCCGGTGGAGGCGCCGGCGATGCCGCCGCCGATGATGATGAAGTCCGCCTGGGTCATGCCGTTTCCTCGTTGCTGAGCCGGTGCAGGGCGTGGGCCAGGGCGACGTCTTCGAGGCCCAGGCCGATGGAGCGGAAGAATACCGGACGCTGGTAGTCCGGGCGGGGCGCACGACCGGCCAGCAGCTCGGGCAGGTCGCCACGCAGGGCGTCGACGGACCAGCCGTGGTGTTCAGCCGCCAGTTGCATCTCCCCGGCGCTGGCGGGGGTGGTGGCGCGGTAGTCGCAGTACACGTCCATCGCGGCCAGGGCCTCGGGCGGCACTTCATGGGCGCGCGGGGCATTGGTGCTGATAGAGGTGACCAGCGGCGCATGGCCGAGGCTGCGCGGGTCCAGCACCGGCCCGGCGGATGAGGTGCAGAGCAGGATCACCCCGGCACCGGCCACGGCATCGTTCTGCCGGGTGCAGAGGGTCACGCGCGGGTCCAGCGCGCGCAGGGCGTCGGCACGCTCGCCCTCGGCCTGCAGGCGTGGGGAGTGCACGCGGATGCGCTGCCACGGCCGCAGCGCCAGGCAATGGCGGATGTGCGCGCGGGCCACGGCGCCGCTGCCGATGACGGCCAGCTCGGTGGCATCGGCCGGGGCCAGGGCATCCACCGCCAGCGCCGTGGTGGCGGCGGTGCGCTCGGTGGTGAGGGTGGCGGCGTCGCAGAGCAGCAGCGGCTGGCCGTCCTGCATGGACATCAGCAGGGTCCAGGCGGTGACCACCGCGCCCTGTGGTTTGGGCAGGTAGGGCGAGGTCTTGACCCCGTAGACCTGCTCGCGGGCCAGCACGCCGAGGTAGTTGATGAAGTCGCCACCGCCGGGGAACGGCACCAGTTGCTGGGGCGGCTGCACGGCCTCCCCGGCGGCGAGGTCGAGGAACATGCCGCGCAGGGCGGCCTGGACGTCGATGCGGGGCAGCAGGCGTTCGGCTTCGTGGGCGGGGATGACCCGGGGCAGGGCGCTGGACATGGTGGGACTCCGCTGTAAATAATTTGTCTATAGTGGAATTTATTGTATCGATCAGCAAGGGCCGGACGATGGAGGGCGAGGAAATGGTGAGGTTTTTACATCGGTCTGCAGGGGGCTGAAATGAAAAAGGCGAAGCCCGGGGGCTTCGCCTTTTCCTGTCGCCTGGCGGCGGATCAGTGCTTGTTGCGCGGAACCGACTTGAGCAGCTCGGCCGGCGGCATTTCGCAGTTGATCTTGCGGCCCAGCAGTTCTTCGATCGGCGGCAGGGCGAAGGCGTCGTCCTCGCCGGCGAAGCTGATGGAGGTGCCGCTGGTGCCGGCGCGGCCGGTACGACCGATGCGGTGCACGTAGTCGTCCGGGTCTTCCGGCAGGGTGAAGTTGATCACGTGGCTGATGCCGTCGACGTGGATGCCGCGACCGGCCACGTCGGTGGCGACGAGGACGCGGATCTTGCCTTCGCGGAAGCCTTCCAGGGTCTTGATGCGCTTGTGCTGGGGCACGTCACCGGACATCTGGGCGGCGCTGATGCCGTCCTTGGTGAGGCGTTCCTCGATGCGGCGCACTTCGTCCTTGCGGTTGGCGAAGACCATCACCCGTTCCCAGTTGTTCTGGGCCACCAGGTTGTAGAGCAGCTTGTACTTGTCGCTGCTGGCCACGGCGTAGACGTGCTGCTCGACGGTGTCGCTGGCGACGTTCTCCGGCTCGATCTCGACGATGGCGGGGTCGACGGTCCACTGCTTGGCCAGGTTCATCACGTCGTCGGTGAAGGTGGCAGAGAACAGCAGGGTCTGGCGCTCGCCCTTGGGCGGGGTCTGGCGGATGATCTGGCGGACCTGGGGGATGAAGCCCATGTCGAGCATGCGGTCGGCTTCGTCCAGCACCATGACTTCGACCATGTCCAGGTGGACTTCGCCGCGCTGGTTGAAGTCCAGCAGGCGGCCGGGGGTGGCCACGAGGATGTCGCAGAAGCGGCTTTCCAGCTGCTTGAGCTGCTTGTCGAAGTCCATGCCGCCGACGAAGCTCATCACGTTCAGGCCGGTGTACTTGGTCAGCGCCAGGGCGTCCTTGGCGATCTGCACCACCAGCTCGCGGGTCGGCGCGATGATCAGCGCACGGGGCTCGCCCATGTAGCGCTCTTTCGGCGGCGGGGTCTGCAGCAGCTGGGTGATGATCGAGATCAGGAAGGCGGCGGTCTTGCCGGTGCCGGTCTGGGCGCGGCCGATGGCGTCCTGGCCCTTGAGGGTGAAGCCCAGTACGCCGGCCTGGATCGGGGTGCAGTAGGGGAAGCCGAGGTCGTGGATGGCGTGCATCAGGCTCGGGGCGAGCTTGAAGTCGTGGAAGCGGGTCTTGCCTTCCATCGGCTCGACCACGAAGTCTTCCAGCTTCCAGGTGTCCACCGGCTTGGGTGCGCGCTCACGGCGCGGCTTCTCGCTGCGGGGCTTGTCGGTCTTGGGCTTGTCGGCGCGGGGGGCGTCGGCGGTCTTCTCGGCGCGCGGCTTGCGCTCGCCACGGGGGGCGTTGTCGCGGGCCGGCTTCTCGGCGCGTGGCGCCTGTTGCGCCGGTACGGGGCTGTTTTCACCTTCGCGGGTGGGGGTGGCCGGTGCGCTGGGTGCGCTACCGGCGAAGGGCGCTTCGCCCTTGCCGAATATCTTTTTGAGTGCTTTGAGCACGGTCATCTCGTCGATTGGTTAAGGAGTGAACGGGCGCCAGTGTAAAGCAAGAAGCCATCGCGGCGAAGGCCCCGGACTTTCCGGGGCCTGCAGCCTCACTCGGTGGGCAGGTTGGCCAGCAGCAGGCGGCGCACGTTGCCGCCCATGATGGCGGCGATATCGTCCTGGCTGAAGCCGGCCTTCTGCAGGCCTTCGGTCAGCAGGGCCAGGCCGCTGGTGTCGAACGGGGTGTGCACGGTGCCGTCGAAGTCCGAGCCCAGGGCGACGTGCTGGACGCCCGCCCGGTCGGCGGTGTAGCGGATGGCCTTGACGATGGCGTCCACCGAGGTGTCGCAGACGGCGGCGTCCCAGTAGCCGATGCCGATCACCCCGCCGGTGGCGGCGATCCGTTTGATGTGGTCGTCGGTGAGGTTGCGCGGCCCCTTGCAGGTGCCCTCGACACCGGTGTGGGAGACCAGCACCGGGCGTTCGGCGATCTTCAGCACGTCATCGATCAGGGCGCGGGAGGCGTGGGCCAGGTCCACCACCATGTGCTTCTCTTCGAGGCGCGCGATGACCCGGCGGCCGAAGCGGGTCAGGCCGCCCTTTTCCATGCCGTGGGCGGAGCCGCCGATCTCGTTGTCGAAGAAGTGGGTCAGGCCGGTGATGCGGAAGCCCGCGTCATACAGGCGGTCGACGTTCTCCAGCTTGCCCTCCAGCGGGTGCAGGCCTTCGGTGGCGAGGATCGCGGCGACCCGCTGCGGGTCCTTCTGCCAGGCGGCGAGGAAGCCTTCCAGGTCACCCCGGGTGCGCACCAGCACCAGCTTGCCGTCGCTGCGGCGGGCAGCGTCCTCCAGCTTCTCGCCCTGGTACAGCGCGCGCTCCAGCAGGCTGTGCCAGGTGCGCGCAGGCCAGCGCTGGGCCATGGCCAGCAGGGTGATGTTGTCGCTGTCGCTGTCGTTCTTCTCGTAGTTGATGCCGCGCGGCGTCTTGGTGACGGTGGAGAACACCTGCAGGCCGACGTGGCCCTCCAGCAGGCGCGGCAGGTCGCTGTGGCCATAGTCGTGGCGCTCCAGCAGGTCGCGCTGCCAGAGCAGGGCGTCGTCGTGCAGGTCGGCGACGAACAGGGTCTTGTGCAGGTCGGTGGCACTGGCGCCGGCCTGGTAGGGGCCGGGCTGGGCCACGGTGTTCATCCGCCTGTCCAGCAGGTTGGGCAGGGTGAAGAACACGGCCAGACCGAGCACGGCCACGACGGCCAGCGCGATGAGGACTTTGCGCATGGGAGCATCCCGCTTCTGTTGTTGTGGAGGCGCACTCTAGCAAGCCGTCGGGGCCGATGCAGCGGGGCTCAGCCGCTAAGGCAGTTTCGTCCCCGCATCTTGGCGTCATAGAGGGCCTGGTCGGCCCGGGCGATCAACGACTTGAGGTCGTCGCGCGGGTCCATCTCGGTGAGCCCGATGGAGACGGTCACCCCCGGCAGCACGCCGACCGGTGAATAGAAGGAGGAAATCTGCTCCAGGCTGGCGCGCAGGCGCTCGCCGATGCGGCGGGCCTCGTCCAGGGCGATGTCCGGCAGGAGGATGACGAACTCCTCGCCGCCGAAGCGCGACATGCTGTCCTTCGGCCGCAGCTGGTTGCGCAGCGTGTGGGCCACCAGGCACAGCGCGTAGTCGCCGGCCAGGTGGCCGTGGCGGTCGTTGTAGGCCTTGAAGTGGTCCACATCCAGCATCAGCAGGCACAGCGGCTGGCCGTTGAAGGCGCAGCGGGTGCTTTCGCGGGCGTACACGTGTTCCAGCCAGCGCCGGTTGTAGAGGCCGGTGAGGGTGTCGACGTTGGCGTTCTGCTCGGTGTCGAGGATGACCCGGTTGCCGCCGCGCACCCGCTCGCAGAGCAGCTCCAGCAGGTTCTGCATCATCTGCGGGGACTGCTGGAACAGCTTCAGCAGCGCCTCCCGGTGCAGGCGCAGCACGGTGCTGGGCTCGGCGGCGACCACGTAGGCAGACGGATGCTCGTGGTCGATGAAGCTGATTTCCCCGGCGCAGTCACCCACGCCCAGGGTGGACATGGGCTGGTTGTCCAGCGAACCGAGGTAGACCTGCAGGGCGCCGCGCACCACCAGGTAGAGGTACTGGTTGCGATCGAAGGGGGAGAGCAGCACCTCGCCCTGTTCCAGGTCGTAGGCGGTGAATTCGCGCAGGACCTGCCGGAGGCTGTGGGCGGCGACGTTCTGGAACAGCCGTTGATCCTTCAACTGCTGCACATCGGCCTGCCAATGGGCGTTCTTCATGGATCACCTCCATCACGGAGGCCAACGGAAGGAGACATTGCAGAACGGTCCGTGTCATCGCGGGAATTGCATGACCCGACATTATTGCTGCGCAGAGGCGCTTTCAACGCACGCCGGAAGTCGGGCCGACCGGTGGCCGGCGAAAATCCGAAAGGCGTCACAAACCGGCCATTCCATCGGCCGGTTGCAGGGTGGGGAGGCCCCCGTCCGGGGGGCCGGGGGCGGTGGATTTCAGTCCGCGAGGTACAGCGCGTAGCGCACGGCGAAGCCGGCCAGGCCCTGTTCCAGAGCGCTGCGTCGGGCGTCGTCCAGGCCTGGTACATGGATGTGGGCCAACTGGCCGTGGCGGTCATCGCTGCGCACCTCGACCCGTACGCCGGGGGCGACCTCGGCCAGGCGCTCTTCGAACACGCGACGGATAGCGTCGTGGCGCAGAGCCGGCTTGAAGGTCTTGCCCACGGCGGTGACCGGCAGGGCGTCGATGATCCACACGTCCTTGGGCACGGCGGCGCGCTCCGGCACGTGGGCGGCGGCGTGGGCCAGCAGTTCGTCCTCGCTGGCCTGCTGGCCGGGCTTGAGCTGCACGTAGGCCACCGGCAGTTCGCCGGCCTTCTCGTCGGGCTTGCCGACGGCGGCGGCCATGGCCACGGCGGGGTGGCCGTGGAGGGCCTCCTCGATCATCTGCGGGTCGATGTTGTGACCGCCGCGGATGATCAGGTCCTTGCTGCGGCCGGTCAGCCATATATAGCCGTCGGCATCCATGCGCCCCAGGTCGCCGGTGTTGAACCAGTCCCCATCGACCCAGATGCCGGCGTTCTTGCCGGCCTGCAGGTAGCCCTTGAACACCGTCACGCCGCGCAGGCAGACGTTGCCGATCTCGTTGGCAGCGGCATCGCGCAGGTAGCGACCGTCCTCGTCCAGCACCTTGATGCTCACCTCGCAGTAGGGCATGCGCAGGCCGATGGAGCCGGGGCGGCGCTCGCCGGCATTGGGGTTGCCGCAGCTGCCGCAGGTGCCTTCGGTGAGGCCGTAGCCCTCGATGAGCTTGAGGCCGGTCTTGGCCTCGAACTGGCGGATCAGCTCCACCGGCATCGGCGCGGCGCCGCACAGGGCGTAGCGCAGGCTGGAGAGGTCATGCCCCTCGCTGGGCACTTGCAGCAGGCCGGCGTAGATGGTGGGCACGCCGCTGAAGAAGCTCACCCGGTAGCGCTCGATGACCTTCCAGAAGTTCTGGATCAGCGTGGTGCTGCGGTAGCCCTGGGGCGTGGCCAGCAGCACCTGGGCGCCGACGAAGAAGGGCGCCAGGCCGGTGACCATCACGCCGTTGACGTGGAACAGCGGCAGGCCGCAGAGCGTCACGTCCTGCGGGCCGAGGTGGATCGTGTAGGCGAGGATCATCGCCATCGCCACCTCGTTGCGGTGGGTGTGCGGCGCCAGCTTCGGCGTGCCGGTGGTGCCGCCGGTGTGGAAGTAGGAGGCGATGTCGTCCGGGGCGATCACCCGGCCGCTCTCCAGGTGGTCGGCCGGGCAGTCGGCGATCAGCGTGTCGAAGTCCAGCACGCCCTCCGGCAGCGGGCCGCGCTGGGCCTTGAGGGCGCTGCGCTGGGGTTCCGGCAGGTAGTTGGCCAGGTCCACGGTGACGATGGCCTTGAGCGAGCCGAGGTGGTCGCGCAGGCCGGCCACCTTGTCCCACAGGTCGGTGCCGGGGAAGGGCGCCAGGGTCACCAGCACCTCGGAGTCGGCGGCGCGGACCAGTTCGGCGATGTGCTCGGGCTCCAGCAGCGGGTTGATGGCATTGACGATGCCCGCCGCCTCGCCGCCCCACAGGGTGAAGTGGGTGTGGGGCAGGTTCGGCAGCAGGAACGACACCGCCTTGCCCGGGCGCACACCCAGGCGGTGGAAGACGTTGGCGGTGCGCGTGACCTGGGCCAGCAGCTCGGCATAGGTGAGCTGCCAGGGCGTTTCCTCGGCGCTCCCCTGGAGCAGGAAGCTCATCGCGGTGGCGTCGGGGCTGCGCTCGGCGCTCTGGCGGATCAGCTCGTAGGTGCTGGCGGGCATGCCGCGCTCTTCGAGCGGGGTGCGCTCGATCGCTTCGATGTCGAGCAGGGTGACGATGGGCGTGATGGGCGTCTGGGTCATGGCCGGCTTCTTGTGGGTTGTTCGGGTCAGCGGACGAGGCGCTCGGCCAGCCAGGCGCCGATGTCGCGCACTTCCTCGGGCAGCACTTCGTGGCCCATGGGGTAGTCGCGCCAGGTCACCGGCACGCCGGCAGCGGCGAGCTTGTCATGGGCGGCGCGGCCCATGGCCGGCGGCACCACGTCGTCGAAGGTGCCATGCAGGCAGAGGGCCGGCAGTTGTAGTTTTGTATCCGCCAGCTCCAGCGCATCGGGGAAGGTGGGCGCGTAGGTGGACAGCGCCATCACTCCGCCCAGGGGGCCGTTCCAGCGCAGGAAGGCGGTGTGCAGCACCACCGCGCCGCCCTGGGAGAAGCCGGCGAGGATGATCCGCGCGGGGTCGATGCCGGCATCGCGCTGGCCTTCGATCATGTCGATCACCGTCTGCGCCGAGACTTCCAGCTGGTCCTGGTCGATGGCCCGGGCCGGGGTCATGGCGAGGATGTCGTACCAGGAGGGCATCGCCCAGCCACCGTTGATGGTCACGGCGCGGGTGGGCGCCTGGGGCAGGATGAAGCGGGTGCCGGTGAGCTGCTGCTGCAGGGCCTCGGCCACTGGCTGGAAGTCGTAACGGTCCGCCCCCAGGCCGTGCAACCAGATGACGCACGAATCGACGGAGTGTGTAGGTTCCAGGATCAGGGATTCACGCATGTGGGGCTCCGGTTTGGGGCGTGCGCACCAGTGTGGTGCTGGCGCATTGCAGGGTTGTGGTCTATCTGTGAAGAACATGTCGCACCATCAAAACTTTTCCTATTGACCTATCGGAAGAGTCCTTCGGAAAAGGTACTGGTACGGGCCTTGCTAAGGCCGTAGCAGACTGCTGGCACCGGCCGTGAGGTAACACACTCCGGGCGGCGGCCCAACGGGTTGGGGCACGGCTTGCCGTGCCCTTGCAAACGTCCGCTGGCTGCGGGGTTCCGTGAAGCCTGTGGACGAAAATCCGTCTCCAGCCCATTTGACCAATGGGCGGGGAAAGCGCGGGACGAGTGGAGCGATGCATCCCCGCTTTCCTTAGGTCCGATTCCCCGGTTGGCCGCCCAGGCGGTTGAACCTGCCTCACGAGGGTACGGCGGTAGGACCGAGACTCCAACACAAATAAAAGCAACTGGAGGTTTTGATGAAGATGGTGAAATCCACCCTGGCTGTGCTGACCGCAGCTGCTGTGCTCGGCGCCAGTGGTTTCGTGCAGGCCGGCGCCACCCTGGACGCAGTGAAGAAGAAAGGCTACGTGCAGTGCGGCATCAGTGACGGCCTCCCGGGCTTCTCCTACGCCGATTCCAAGGGCGAATACAAAGGCATCGACGTGGACGTCTGCCGTGCCGTTGCCGCTGCAGTCTTCGGCGACGCCAGCAAGGTCAAGTACAGCCCCCTGACCGCCAAGGAGCGCTTCACCGCGCTGCAATCCGGCGAAGTGGACATCCTCTCCCGCAACACCACCTGGACCAGCTCCCGCGACGCGGCGATGGGCCTGAACTTCACCGGCGTGACCTACTACGACGGCCAGGGCTTCCTGGTGAACAAGAAGCTGGGCGTTTCCAGCGCCAAGGAACTGGACGGCGCCACCGTGTGCATCCAGGCCGGCACCACCACCGAGCTGAACCTGTCCGACTACTTCCGCGCCAACAACCTGAAGTACACCCCCATCACCTACGACACCTCCGACGAGAGCGCCAAGTCCCTCGAATCCGGCCGTTGCGACGTGCTGACCTCCGACCAGTCCCAGCTCTACGCCCAGCGCATCAAGCTGGCCGCGCCGAACGAGTACGTGGTGCTGCCGGAAGTCATCTCCAAGGAACCCCTCGGCCCGGCCGTGCGCCAGGGTGACGAAGAGTGGTTCGACATCGTGCGCTGGACCCTGTTCGCCCAGCTGAACGCCGAGGAACTGGGCATCGACTCGAAGAACGTCGTGGAAACCGCCAAGTCCACCAAGAACCCCGATATCGCCCGCCTGCTGGGCGCCGAGGGTGATTTCGGCAAGGACCTCAAGCTGCCGAAGGACTGGGCCGTCCAGATCGTCAAGCAGGTCGGCAACTACGGCGAGATCTTCGACCGCAACGTCGGTGCCGGCAGCGACCTGAAGATCGAGCGCGGCCTCAACGCCCTGTGGAACAAGGGCGGTCTGCAATACGCACCGCCGGTGCGCTGACCGACCACGCTGCCGCCTGCGGAGGCGGGCGGCAGCGTTCCGTTCCAATCGTCGAGGGCTGTCATGCACAACACTTCCCAAGCCCCGCGTGCCCGAGGGTCGGTACTGACCGATCCCAAGGTGCGCGCGTGGCTATTCCAGATCATCGCCGTGGTCGCCGTCGTGGCCTTCGGCTGGTTCCTCTTCCATAACACCCAGGTCAACCTCGAGAAGCGCGGGATCCTTTCCGGCTTCGGCTTTCTCGACCAGAGCGCCGGCTTCGGCATCTCCCAGCACCTGATCGACTACCAGGAAAGCGACACCTACGGTCGCGTCTTCTTCATCGGCCTGCTCAACACGCTGCTGGTGACGGTGATCGGCATCATCCTCGCCACCATCCTCGGCTTCATCCTGGGCGTGGCCCGGCTGTCGCCCAACTGGCTGGTGCGCAAGCTGGCCACCGTGTACATCGAGACCTTCCGCAACATCCCGCCGCTGCTGCAGATCTTCTTCTGGTACTTCGCGGTGATGCTGCCCATGCCCGGGCCGAAGCAGAGCCTCAGCCTGGCCGACACCTTCTTCATCAACAACCGGGGCGTGTACATGCCCTCGCCCACCGTGGCCGATGGCTTCTGGCCCTTCGCCATTGCCGTGCTGCTGTGCCTGGTGGCCATCTATGCCCTGCGGCGCTGGGCCCGCAAGCGCCAGGACGAGACCGGCCAGCGCTTCCCCGTCCTGCTCAGCGCCATCGCCCTGCTGGTGCTGGTGCCCGGCCTCAGTACCCTGCTGATCGGCAGCCCCTTCCACTGGGAGGTGCCGCAGCTCAGCGGCTTCAACTTCCGTGGCGGCTGGGTGGTGATCCCCGAGCTGGTGGCGTTGATGATGGCGCTGTCCATCTACACCGCCGCCTTCATCGGCGAGACCGTGCGCGCCGGCATCCAGGCCGTCAGCCACGGCCAGACCGAAGCCGCCCACTCCCTGGGCCTGCGCCCCGGCCTGACCCTGCGCCTGGTCATCGTGCCCCAGGCCCTGCGGGTGATCATCCCGCCGCTCACCAGCCAGTACCTGAACCTGGCGAAGAACTCGTCCCTGGCGGCCGGCATCGGCTACCCCGACATGGTCTCGCTGTTCGCCGGCACCACGCTCAACCAGACCGGCCAGGCCATCGAGGTGATGGGCATCACCATGAGCGTCTACCTGGCCATCAGCATCAGCATTTCGCTGCTGATGAACGCGTACAACAAGCGCATCGCGCTGATCGAGCGGTGAGGGCACAGCCATGAACACCCATACCTTCAAGCCCGATCTGCCGCCGCCGAGCAATGTCGTGGGGCCGGTCGCCTGGCTGCGCCACAACCTGTTCGCCAGCCCGCTGCACGTCGTGCTCACCCTGCTGTCGCTGTACCTGTTGTGGCTGATCCTCCCGCCGCTGCTGAACTGGGCGGTGATCCACGCCACCTGGAGCGGCACCACCCGCACCGACTGCACCGGCGAGGGCGCCTGCTGGGTCTTCATCCAGCAACGCTTCGGCCAGTTCATGTACGGCTTCTACCCCAGCGAACTGCGCTGGCGGGTGGACGTCACCGTGTGGCTGGCGATCATCGGCGCCGCGCCGCTGTTCCTGAAGAAGATGCCCCACAAGGCCCTGTACGGGATCGGCTTCCTGGTGGTCTACCCGCTGCTGGCCTTCTGGCTGCTGCACGGCGGGCTGGGCCTGCAGGAAGTGCCCACCAGCCGCTGGGGCGGCCTGATGCTGACCCTGGTGATCGGCTACGTCGGCATCGCCGGCGCCCTGCCGCTGGGCATCCTGCTGGCCCTGGGGCGGCGCTCCAAGCTGCCGGCGATCAAGGTCATCTGCGTGACCTTCATCGAGTTCTGGCGCGGCGTGCCGCTGATCACCGTGCTGTTCATGTCCTCGGTGATGCTGCCGCTGTTCCTGCCCGAAGGCATGAACCTCGACAAGCTGCTGCGCGCCCTGGTGATGGTGATCTTCTTCGAGGCGGCCTACGTCGCCGAAGTGGTCCGGGGCGGCCTGCAGGCCATCCCCAAGGGCCAGTACGAAGCCGCCGCCGCACTCGGCCTGGGCTACTGGCGCAGCACCGCGCTGGTGATCCTGCCGCAGGCGCTGAAGCTGGTCATCCCCGGCATCGTCAACACCTTCATCGCCCTGTTCAAGGACACCAGCCTGGTGATCATCATCGGCCTGTTCGACCTGCTCAACAGCATCAAGCAGGCGACCACCGACCCCAAATGGCTGGGCATGTCCACCGAAGGCTACGTATTCGCCGCCCTGGTCTACTGGATCTTCTGTTTCAGCATGTCGCGCTACTCCATGAGGCTGGAGCGCAAGCTGCATACCGGGCACAAGCGTTAGGAGAATCTGAATGAGTGAAGCAATCCGCAATGACGCCGCTGCGCCGATCATCCAGCTGCAGGGCGTGAACAAGTGGTACGGCCAGTTCCACGTGCTCAAGGACATCAACCTGAACGTCAAGCCGGGCGAGCGCATCGTCCTCTGCGGCCCGTCCGGCTCCGGCAAGTCCACCACCATCCGCTGCATCAACCGCCTGGAAGAGCACCAGCAGGGCCGCATCGTCGTCGACGGCACCGAGCTGACCAACGACCTCAAGCAGATCGAGACCATCCGCCGCGAAGTGGGCATGGTGTTCCAGCACTTCAACCTGTTCCCGCACCTCACCGTGCTGCAGAACTGCACCCTGGCACCGATGTGGGTGCGCAAGATGCCCAAGCGCCAGGCCGAAGAGATCGCCATGCACTACCTGGAGCGCGTGCGCATCCCCGAGCAGGCCCACAAGTTCCCCGGCCAGCTCTCCGGTGGCCAGCAGCAGCGCGTGGCCATCGCCCGCGCCCTGTGCATGAAGCCGAAGATCATGCTGTTCGACGAACCCACCTCCGCCCTCGACCCCGAGATGGTGAAGGAAGTGCTCGACACCATGGTCGGCCTCGCCCAGGACGGCATGACCATGCTCTGCGTGACCCATGAGATGGGCTTCGCCCGCACCGTGGCGGACCGGGTGATCTTCATGGACAAGGGCGAGATCGTCGAACAGAACGAACCCAACGCCTTCTTCGACAACCCGCAGAACGAGCGCACCAGGCTGTTCCTCGGGCAGATCCTGCACTGATCGTCAGCGCGATACGGAAAGGGGCCTTCGGGCCCCTTTTTCATGTCCGCCGTAGCCCGGACTTCAGTCCGGGAATGCCGGCCACTCCGCACGGTGCATGACGCGGATCACGCCTGTTCCCGCAGGCGCCTGCGGAAGGCCCCTGGCGTTTCCCCGCACACCTGCTTGAACAGCTTGGCGAAGGTCGCCCGGTCGCCGTAGCCCACCTGCGCCGCCACCTGCTCCAGGGAGCGGCCCGGGTGGCGCAGGGCGAGCTGGGCGGCGCCGATGCGCAGGCGCTGCACGTACTCGTTCGGGGTCAGCCCGGTCACCGTGCGGAAGCGCCGCAGCAGGGTGCGGGTCGAGCAGTGGGCCCGCGCCGCCAGGCCCGGCAGGTCGATGGGCTCGGCGTAGTGGGCCTGCAGCCAGGCCAGCAAGGCGCCCAGTTGCGGGTCGTCCAGGCCGGCCTCGGGGACCAGCGGGGCGAAGCGGTTCTGGCCGCCGCGCTCGCGCTCCACCACCAGCGCGCTGGCCACCCGCTGGGCCAGCCACTCGCCGGCGTGCCGGGCGATCAGGTGCAGGCACAGGTCCAGCCCGGCCTGGGCGCCGCCGGAGCAGAAGCGCTCGCCGTCCTCGGTGTACAGCGCATCCGCCTCCAGGCGCACCCCGGGGAAGCGTTGGCGAAAGGCGCCGGCCAGGGCCCAGTGGGTCGTGGCACGCCGGCCTTCCAGCAGCCCGGCGGCGCCCAGCAGAAAGGCGCCGCTGCACAGGCTGGCCACCTGCTGCCGGGCGGGCCGCTGCGCCAGCCAGCGCAGCAGCTCCGGGTTGGCGGCGATAGTGCGTTCCACCGCGCTGCCGGTGGCCGGCAGCATCACCAGGCGCGCGCCTTCGGCCAGGCCCAGGTCGCCATCCACGCGGATGCTGGCCATGCCCAGGTCCACCGGCTGGCCATCCCGGCTGACCCGCAGCACCTCGAACAGCGCCTCGCCCGCCAGGGCATTGGCCAGGCGGAAGGCGTCGTCGGCCATGGCCAGGCTGGAGCAGACCGTCTGTGGGCAGACCAGCAGGGCGATTCGGATCATCACAAGGCTCGGCGCGGGGGAGGGAAGGGTGGCGATTATTGCCACAAAGATGGCGATACAGCCAATCGCCGCCCAGCGGAAAGGCGTCGATACTCTCCTCACCCCACTTGCCGCGAGCCGCCCCATGAGCCACCCCAACGCCGCCCTCATCGAACGCTTTTACCGCGCCTTCCAGGCCCTGGACGCCGAGACCATGGCCGCCTGCTACGCCGCCGACGTGCGCTTCGCCGACCCGGTGTTCACCGACCTGCGCGGCAGCGAGGCGGCGGACATGTGGCGCATGCTGACCCAGCGCGCCCAGGCCTTCTCCCTGACCTTCGACGGTGTCGAGGCCGATGACCGCGAGGGCCGCGCGCGCTGGGTCGCCACCTACCTGTTCAGCCAGACCGGGCACACCGTGATCAACCGCATCGAGGCGCGCTTCCGCTTCGAGAACGGCCTGATCGTCGAGCACCGCGACAGCTTCGACCTGTGGCGCTGGGCCCGCCAGGCCCTCGGCGCCAAGGGCCTGCTGCTGGGCTGGCTGCCGCCGGTGCAGGCGGCGATCCGCCGCCAGGCCGCCCAAGGTCTGGCCGCCTGGCGCGCCAACCACTGAGCAGCCGGAGCCGGGGTGGCGCGATGCCACCCGGGCAACCTGCTAAGCTCGCCGGCGGATTGTTCACCGGTAACTTCTTCATGATCAGGCTCTACCAGTTCCCTGCCGGGTTCGACGTGCCCAACGTCAGCCCCTTCTGCCTCAAGCTGGAGACCTTCATGCGCCTGGCCGGCGTGCAGTACCAGGTGCGTGCGCTCCGCGACCCGCGCAAGGCCCCCAAGGGCAAGCTCCCCTACATCGACTTCGACGGCGAGCTGATCGCCGACAGCGCCATCATCCAGCGGGTGCTCACCGAGCGCCTGCACCTGGAGCTCGACCAGCACCTCGACGCCGAGGCCCGTGGCCGCGCGGTGGCCGTCACCCGCCTGTGCGACGACCACCTCTACTGGCTGCTGGTGTACTTCCGCTGGCTGGAGCCGGAGGGCTGGCAGCAGACCCGCCAGGCCTTCTTCGGCCACCTCGGGCCGGCGCTGCTGACGCTGATCACCCCGCTGATCCAGCGCCGCGTCAGGGCCGACCTGAGCGCCCAGGGATTCGCCCGCCACGAACGGGAAGACCTGCTCACCTTCGCCCGGGAAGACCTGCAGGCCCTCACCGACCTGCTCGGCGACGCCCCGTTCTTCGGCGGCGACCACCCCTGCAGCGCCGATGCCTCCGCCTACGGCGTGCTGGCCAACCTGGTGTTCTGCTCCCTGCAGACCCCGCTCAACCGCCTGGCGCGGGAATACCCCGTGCTGGTGGACTACTGCCAGCGCCTGCGAGCCGTGGCCTGGGCATGAGTGCAGCGCCACCCCGGCCCTGGTTCGTCTACCTGGTGCGTGCGTTGAACGGCGCGTTGTACTGCGGCATCAGCGACCACCCGCTGCGCCGCTTCGAGCAGCACCAGAGCGGCAAGGGCGCGCGCTTCTTCCATTCCAGCCCGGCCCAGGCGCTGGTCTACGTCGAGGTCTGCGCCAGCAAGGGCGACGCCCTGCGCCGCGAGCGCGCCATCAAGGCCCTGAGCAAGCGCGCCAAGGAGGCGCTGGTGGCGACCTGCATCAGCGAGGCTGATGGCCTGTCATGCCGGTTGGGCGATAGGCCGTAGCGCGCTGGCCGGTTAAGCTGCGGCTCCCACGCCACCCGATGGAGCGCGCCATGCACGAGCTGATCCTGCACCACTATCCCGCCTCGCCCTTCGCCGAGAAGGCCCGCCTGATGCTGGGCTTCAAGCAGTTGTCCTGGCGCTCGGTGCACATTCCCCGGGTGATGCCCAAGCCCGACCTGATGGCCCTGACCGGCGGCTACCGCAAGACGCCGGTGCTGCAGGTGGGCGCCGACATCTACTGCGACACCGCCCTGATCGCCCGTCGCCTGGAGCAGGAAAAGGCCGTCCCGGCGCTGCTGCCCGATGCCCATGCCTTCAACATCGCCAGCTTCTGCCACTGGGTGGACGCGGTGATCTTCCAGCACGCCGTGACCCTGGTGTTCCAGCCCGAATCGGCCGCCGTGCGCTTCGCCGGCCTGCCGCCGGAGGCGATCAAGGCCTTCATGGCCGACCGCGCCGCGCTGTTCAGCGGCGGCACCAGCAGCCGCCTGCCGCTGGAGGTGGCCCGGCACAACTGGCCCACCTTCATGGCCCGGGTCCAGGCGCAGCTGGCTGTCGGCGGCGACTTCCTCTTCGGCGAGCCGAGCATGGCCGACTTCTCCCTGGCCCACTGCCTGTGGTTCCTCAAGGGCACCCCGGTCACCGCCCCGCTGGTGGATGACTACCCGGCGGTCGCCGCCTGGCTGGGCCGCGTGCTCGGCTTCGGCCATGGCGCCTCCAGCCAGCTGAGCGCTGCCGAAGCCATCGAGATCGCCCGCGCCGCCGAACCGGCCCCGCTGCCGGCCGAGCCCTTCAGCGATGCCAATGGCCTGGTGGCCGGCCAGGCGGTCAGCATCGCCGCCACTGACTACGGCGTCGACCCGGTGGAAGGCGAGCTGCTGTTCGTCGGCCTGGAAAGCCTCATCCTGCGCCGTGAGGACGACCGCGCCGGCGTGGTCCACGTGCACTTCCCGCGGGTCGGCTTCCATATCGAGGCGCGCTGAAAACACCGAGCCTCCAGCGTCAGCGGACAACAAAAAGCCCGGCGATATGCCGGGCTTTTCGTTGACGCCGGGAGCTAGTCCTTGCGGCGCTTGAGCTGATCCTTCAGCTGGGTCGGCACCTGCCGGATGATCAGCATGTCGCGGCCCTCGTCGTACTCGATCTTCGAACCCAGCAGGTGGGCCTCGAAGCTGATGGACAGGCCCTCGGCACGGCCGGTGAAGCGCTGGAACTGGCTGAGTGTGCGCTTGTCCGGCGGGATCTCCGGAGACAGGCCGTAGTCCTTGTTGCGGATGTGCTCGAAGAACGCACGCGGGCGGTCCTCGTCTATCAGCCCGGACAGCTCTTCCAGGGTGATGGCCTCGCCCAGCTTGGCCTGGGTGGTGGCGTAGTCCACCAGGGTCTTGGTCTTCTCGCGGGCCTGTTCCTCGGCCAGGTCCTCCTGCTCGACGAAGTCGCTGAAGGCCTTGAGCAGGGTGCGGGTCTCGCCGGGGGCGTCGACGCCTTCCTGGCAGCCGATGAAGTCGCGGAAGTAGTCCGAGACCTTCTTGCCGTTCTTGCCCTTGATGAAGGAGATGTACTGCTTGGACTGCGCGTTGTTGCGCCATTCCGAGAGGTTGATGCGCGCCGCCAGGTGCAACTGGCCCAGGTCCAGGTGGCGGGCCGGGGCCAGCTCCAGGGATTCGGTCACCGTCACCCCTTCGCTGTGGTGCAGCAGGGCGATGGCCAGGTAGTCGGTCATGCCCTGCTGGTAGTGGGCGAACAGCACGTGGCCGCCGGTGGAGAGGTTCGACTCGTCCATCAGCTTCTGCAGGTGCTCCGCCGCCTGGCGGGTGAAGGGCGCGAACTCGCCGCCTTCCAGGTAGGCCTTCAGCCAGCCGCTGAAGGGGTAGGCGCCGGACTCCTCGTGGAAGAAGCCCCAGGCCTTGCCCTGCTTGGCGTTGTAGCTGTCGTTGAGGTCGGCCAGCAGGTTCTCGATGGCCTTGGACTCGGCCAGCTCGCTGTCGCGCGTGTGCAGGGTGGAGGCGCTGCCGTCGGGCTTCTTGTCGATGAGGTGGACGATGCAATGGCGAATCGGCATGGACGTATCCGGGAACGGTGGACGGGGCGACCGCTGGGGTCGGCTGAGGGGCGGAAGTCTAACAGGCTCCCGGCGCAGCGGCGCGGCGGGTGGTCGTTTCGCGGGAGGGGTAACAAGGGCGGTAAACGAAAACGCCCGCACAGGCGGGCGTTCTCACTGAAGGGACGGGATCAATCGTCGCGGTTGCCGTCATTGTCCTGGTCGGTATCGCTGCCGTTGAAGCGGACATCCCGGTAGCTGTCGTTATCCAGGTCGGTGTCGCTGCCGCCGAACTGCGCATCGCGGTAGCCGTCGTTGTCCTGGTCGTAATCGCTGCCACCGAACTCGGCATCACGGTAGCCATCGTTGTCCAGGTCGTAATCGCTGCCGCCGAACTGGGCATCGCGGTAGCCATCGTTGTCCAGGTCGTAATCGCTGCCACCGAACTGCGCATCGCGATAGCCATCGTTATCCAGGTCGTAGTCGATTGCCTGGGCCGTCACCGCCCCCAGCGCCACCACGGTCAAAAGCACGCCCAACACACGTTTGGTGAAGACACCCGCTTTTGTCGCCATCTCGTTTCTTCGCTCCTGAAGGAACCCGACGACTGCTACCCGGTTCACACCCCTGTGAACCGATGAGCCGTCGCGCAGTAGAACGCGGCCGCAGGCGCTGGTTCTGCCCGGTGCCGGGCATTATTCTTTTCAGCCTGTTTCGCGGATGAATCCGCTCTCACCTTGAGCGTGGCGCCACCTCAGCGTGGCGGCCCCGCCTGACCAGGGATGGTTCCGATGACCGACATCGCCCTCGATCTACCCGCCCACCAGCGCGCCGAGCTGCTGCACGCCATCGAGGCGCTGGCCGACCGTGGCCTGTTCCTCCAGGCCCATGCCCTGGCCGGCCGCCTGGGTGACTACCGCCAATGGCGCGACCCCGCCGCCCTGGCGCTGGCCTGCCGCCTGGTCGGCCACATGGGCGCGCCGCGCCTGGCCGACGCCCTGGCCTGGCGCACCTACCGCCGCCACCCCGAATCCCCCGAGGCACGCCTGCGCTATGCGCGCTTCCTGCTCTCGCGTCGCGGGCAGTACCGCGCCTGGCGCTTCGTCCAGGGGTTCGACGGCTGGCTGCCCGAGGCGCCCGAGCTGCGCGCCGAATGGCTGTCCTTCCTCGGTTACCTGCACGCGCTGCTGCGTGATTTCGACCGCAGCGCCGAATGCCACGCCGAAGCCGAGCGCCTGCTGCCCGGCGACCCGTGGTTGCCGGTGGAGCGCTCCTACAGCCTGGAGCAGGAGGACCGCTACGAAGAAGCCCTGGCCCTCTGCGAAGCCGTGCTCGCCGAACGCCCCGACTACCGCGGCGCCCAGCACCAGGCCGCGCAGCTGGAACTGCAACTCGGCCGCGAGGACGCCGCCCTGGCGCGCCTGCGGGCCGATTGCGCGCGCAGCGAGAGCGCCAGCCTGTGTGCCCAGCTCACCGACCTGCTGATCGAACGCGAAGCCCTCGACGAGGCCGAGCACTGGCTGGCCCATGGAGAACAGCTGGCGCCGCTGATGGAGAAGGGCATGCGCGGCTGGTACGCCGCCCGCCGTTGCGACATCGCCTGCCTGCGCGGCGACCTGGCCGCCGGGCATCGCCTGGCCCTGGAGTCGGCGTCGCCGTTCTACCGCAAGGTCGCCGAGCACCTCGCCGAGCCCCAGGGCCGGCGCTGCCTGCTGCCGGTGCGCTTCGTCCGCCAGCACCACATGACCTGCGTACCGGCCACCCTCACCGCGCTGTCCGGTTACTGGGGCCGCCCCGTCGGCCACCTCGAAGTGGCCGAGGAGATCTGCTACGACGGCACCTCCCACCAGGCCGAGCGCGCCTGGGGCGAGCGCAACGGCTGGCTGGCCCGTGAGTTCACCGTGGACTGGGCCACCAGCCGTGCCCTGATCGACCGCGGCATCCCCTTCACCCTGACCCTGCAGTACACCGGCAGCGGCCACCTGCAGGCCGTGGTGGGCTACGACGAACCCCGTGGCACCCTGCTGATCCGCGACCCCGGCCAGGCCCACTTCGGCGAATCCCTCGCCGTCGGCCTGCTGGAGAGCCAGCGCCCCTCCGGCCCGCGCGGCATGCTCCTGCTGCCCCCCGAGGAAGCCCACCGGCTGGACGGGCTGGAACTGCCCGAAAGCGACGTCTGGGATCACTACTACCGCCTGGTCAGCGCCCTGGAAGTGCACGACCGCGAAGAGGCCGAGGCCGCCCTCCAGGCCCTGCGCCAAGCCGCGCCCGAGCACCGCCTGGCCTACCAGGGCCTGCGCGCCCTCGGCTGGTACGACGGCCGCGAGAGCCAGGTGCTGGAAGCCACCGAGGCGCTGCTGCAGCGCTTCCCCGAAGACGCCAACCTGATCCTCTCCAAGGCCACCTCGCTGTCCCAGCTGGAAAGCCGCGAAGTCCACCTCGACTGGCTCGCCCAGCACTGCCAGGAGCGCTGGTGCGACCCCGTGCTGCTGGTGCGCTACACCAGCGTCCTCGGCGAGGACGGCCGCGATGCCCCCGAGGCCCGCCGCCTGCTGGCCCGCGTCCTGCGCCAGGCACCGACCAACGCCCTGGCCTGGAACGAGCTGGCCAGCCAGCTGTGGAGCGCCGGCGAGCGCGAGGCGGCCTGCGACTACTACCGCATCGCCGCCTGCCTGCACGACACCAACGAAGGCTTCAGCGTCCAGTACTTCCGCGCCCTGCGCTTCCTCGGCCGGCAGGAGGAGGGCCTGGCCTTCCTGCGTCGCCGGCAGGCACGCCTGGGCAGCCTGGACGCCGGCCCGAGCCTGACCCTCGCCGAATGCCTGGAGGAGCTGGACTTCTCCCGCGAGTGCCGCGAGGTCCTGGAGCAGGCCGTCGAACAGCGCCCGCGCGACCCCGCGCTGCTGCTCAGCCTGGCCGACTTCTACGGACGCATCGGCGAGCTGGAGCTGAACCAGGCCCTGCTCGAACGCGCCGAACCGGTCAGCCGGCGCGGCAACTGGCTGCGCGCCGCCGTGCTGCACAGCCAGCGCGCCGGCGGTGACCTCGAACAGGCCCAGGCCTGGTGCCGCGAAGCCGCCGAACTGGACCCGCTGAACATGCGCGTGCACCGCCTGCAGGTGGACCTGCTGCTGCAGAGCGCCGGCGAAGAGGCCGTGGACGCCTACGTCGAAGCCCTGGTGGCGCGCTTCCCCCATCACCGGGGCATCGCCGACCTGGCCGTGGAGCGGGCCAAGCGGCGCTCACTGGAAGACACCGAGACCGCCCTGCTGCGCCTGCTGGCCAGCCACCCCGAGCACGCCTGGGCGATCCGCGAACTGGCCGTGACCCTGGCCCGCCTCGGGCGCGACGACGAAGCCCTGGAGACCTGCGAACGGGCCATCCAGGTGGAGCACGGCGCCACCAGCGCCCAGTCCACCCTCGGCTTCGTGCACCTGCAGGCCGGCCGCCGCGAGGCCGCCCGCGAGGCCTTCCGCCTGGCGCTGGCCCGCAGCATCGACAACGACTACGCCCTGAGCATGCTGCTGGACAGCTGCGCCAGCCGTGAGGAACTGGACGAAGCCCTGGCCTACATCCACACCCAACTGGTGCAGCAGGTGAACTTCGGCGACGGCTGGCTCACCTACGCCTACCAGGCCCGCGCCCTGCTGGACGATGCCGCGCTGCTGGAGCAGCTCCAGGCCGCCCTGGAGCGCCAGCCGGACACCTGGCAGCTGTGGGTGGTCACCGCCCGCCAACTGGCCTTCCTCGAACGCACCGACGAGGCCGACGCCCTGCTGGCCCGTGCCCAGGAGCGCTTCAGCCAGATGCCGCGCCTGGGCCTGGAGCGCGCCCTGCTGCTGCGTGACCAGGGCCGCTACGCCGAGTGCCGCGAGACCCTGCGCGACAGCCTGCGGATCAACCCGCTGTGGACCCAGAGCGTGCGCCTCTACGTGGAAACCCTGGTGGAGGAGGGCACCGGCCTCGACGAGGCTGAAGCCATGCTGCGCGGCGTGCTCCAGCGCACCCCCGACAACACCGACCTGCGCGCCTGGCTCGGCTACGTGCTGGGCGAGCGCGGCGAGATGGCCGCCGGTGCCGACGAGGCCGAGCGCGTCCTGCTCGACGAGCCCGGCAACGGCTGGGCCTGGAACCAGCTGCGCCGCTACAGCGCCGCGCTGGACCAGCCCGAGCGGCCCCTGGCCCTGGCCCGCAGCCTGGTGGAACGGCGCGCCGGCGACAGTGACGCCTGGCTGGCCCTGGCCGAGCAGGAAAGCACTGACGAAGCCCGCGAACAGGCCCTGCGCCGCGCCCTGCAGCTCACCCCCCGGCACCGGGGCGCCAACGACCAGCTGGCCCGCCTGCTGCTGGAAGGCGGCCGCCAGGACGAGCTGGATGCCTTGCTCCAGGCGCCCTGCTGGGGCGGCGCGCCACCGGTGGAACTGGCGCTCTACGGCCCCCGCGTGCGCCTACGCAACGACGACCGCGAGGGCGCCCAGGCCGAACTCGACGCACTGCTGCGGGTGCACCCGGATGCCTACGACGGCTGGCGCGAGCTGGCCGACCTGCACGACAACGGCGGCAACGCCGAGGCCTACCTGGCTGCCGCCGACCAGATGGTCCGCCTGGAACCGCGCAAGGCCGTCTCCCATGGCTTCCGTGGCCATGCCTTGCTGATGGCCGAACGCAAGGCCGATGCACTGCCGGCCTTCCTCAAGGCCTTCGAGCTGGACCGCGACTACAGCTTCGCCGGGCTGCATGCCTTCGACCTGCTGGCCGAGAACGGCCGGCACGCGGAGTCGGCCGACGTGGTGCGCCGCCTGCTGGCCGGCGAGGCCAGCCCCTCCGCGCTGGTGCGCGGCGTGCGGGCGGCCGGGATGGTCAACGACCGCGAACTCAAGCGCCAGGCTCTCGAGCGGGTCTGCACCACCGCCGCGGGGCTGGATGCCTGGCAAGGCGTCATCGAGGTGCTGGGCGTCCCAGTGGATGATCGGATCTGGAGCGACGTGCTCGAGCAGTTCGCCCCGAGCGGCGAGCTGCACCGCATCGCCTACCGCCACTGGTTCGCCATGGAGGATGCCCGCTGGTTGCCCGGTTCCCTGTGGCGGGCCTTCCAGCGCGTGCTGCCCCAGGATGAAAGTCATGCCGCCCGCCACGGCATGCTCGACCTGCTGGCCGAGCGCAAGAACGCCAGCGGGCTGCTCACGCGCACCCTGGAAGCGTGCGCCCCGGCCATCCGCGAGAACCCCGTGACCTGGGGCATGGCCAGCTACGCGCTGAGCAGCCAGGAGCGCTACTCGGCGATGCTCCACTGGATGGGCGACTGGCGCGAGCGCGACGACCTGCCCGCCTGGGCGCTGGACAACCTGTCCCTGGCGCTGCGTGCCCTCAAGCGCGATGCCGAGGCGGCGGAGGTGTCGCGCCTGTCCCTGGAGCGCGACCCCAACAACCACGACGCCATGGCCTGGCTGGTGGGCGACGCCGCCCTGGCCGGTGACCGTGAAGCGGTGGCGGAGTGGCTGGCCAGGCTGGAAGGGGCAGAGTTGAGAGCCTTCTACCTGTGCCTGAAGCGGCTGGCCGAAGGCACCGCCAAGGCCTGGGAACAGAGCGACGCCCGCGCCGCCCGAGCCCTTTTCGGGGAGGCCGGCGGGTACGCCCGTCATGTCGGCAGTCATCCCTTCTACCGGCGCCTGCGCCATGGCCTGGCACGGCGCCTGGCCTTCGGCCCGCTGACTCCGCGCTGGGCGGCACTGTGGCGTTGGTTGCAGTTGGCGTAGGTCGTTGAATCGGGCGTTGCGGGCCGGGGTGACCCGGCCCGCTTGCGTTCAGTCCCGCATGCCCGGTGGGTCGGCCTGGCGCTGGGCGCGCAGGGCCTTGAGGCGTTCGATGACGTAGCGCAGGTGCATGTGCAGGTCGTACAGCTCGTGGGTGTAGGACAGCGGTACGTCGACCCGGTCCAGCTGTGCCTCCAGGGCTTCCAGCCCGCGTATTTCCTCGTCCAGGGCCGGGAAGGCAGTGCCGTGCTGCAGCTTGCGGTCGATCTCCCGCAGGTGCTTGTACCAGCGGTAGATGCGCGCGCGGACGCGCCAGCGGTACACCGGGCCCACGGCCTTGAACAGCGGGAACATCACCACCAGCAGCGGGATCAGCAGGATGATGTAGCGGTCCGCCAGGGAGGCGATGCGGAAGGGCAGGTAGCGCTGCAGGATCGGCAAGCCGTTGCGGTAGTAGTAGCTGGCCTCGTCCAGGGCGGCGAGGGTCATCGGCTGCTCCTTCGGGTAGGTGCCGGACGGGTCCAGCAGGCTGCCGTTCTGCATCACCTCGCGGGCGGCTTCGAGGATCAGCGGCGTCAGCGAGGGGTGGAAGCCTTCGCCGGCCACCAGGGTGGCCACCGGGCCGAGGGTGAGCACGTCCTGGCGGGGCACGTTGTTGGCCAGGTTGAGCAGCCCTTCGCCCACTTCCAGGCGGGTCAGGTAGGGCAGCCGTGCGCGGTAGGCGGCGCTGCGGCGGAAGCTCACCAGGTCCACCCCCGGGCTGGCGGCCAGGCGCTGCACCACGGCGTTCTCCGCCGGGCCGACGAAGAAGGCCGCATCCAGCTCGCCATTCAGCAACTGCTCGGCGGCGCGGCTGCCGCTGTAGGCCTGCCAGCTGGCCGGGTAGCTGTCCGTGGGGATGGCGTTGGCGGCGAACAGCGCATCGGCGATGGCGCGGGTGCCGCTGCCGGGCTTGCCGATGGCCACCCGCAGCTGCTGCAGGTCGGCCATGCTGTCGATGTCCACGTCGGCGCGGCGGAACAGCCACAGCGGTTCCTGGTACATCACGCCGAGGCCGTGCAGGCGCTGGCGCACCTCCACGGGCAGGGTCAGTTCCTGGCCGCTCTGCACCAGGGCCATCTCCACTTCGCCGTTGCGCAGCTTCTCCAGGTTGTCCAGCGAGCCGTCGCTTGGCACCAGCTCCAGGTCGAAGCCCTGGCGCGCCAGTTCCTCCTTGAGGCGCTGGCCGAACACCGCGTAGCCACCATTGGCACCGCCGGTGGCCAGGCGCGCGTGCATGGGCGGCGGCGGGGCGACGAAGTAGAACAGCGCACCCACCAGCGCAGCCAGCACCGGCACCGTCCACAGGTTGGCCAGCAGCATGATCTTCAGGTCTTTCAACAGCCTCGGCATGGGGACTCCGTTGCGGGTATGACGGCTACAGGATAGTTCGTGCTGCTGCGCTGGGCAGCACGAGCCGCTTGCGGTGGTTGCCAGCGCCGGTGGCCGATGACAAGGTGGCCGCCTTCATCGTCTTCAGCGTGGTTTCCGATGCGCATCCTGCACACCTCCGACTGGCACCTGGGCCAGCATTTCATGGGCAAGACCCGCCAGGCCGAGCACCAGGCGTTCTGCCAGTGGCTGCTGGAGCAGGTTCGGGTGCATGGGGTGGACGCGGTGCTGGTGGCCGGCGATGTGTTCGACACCGGCGCGCCGCCCAGCTATGCCCGCGAGCAGTACTACCGCTTCATCGTCGACCTGCGCGCCTGCGGGGCGCGGCTGGTGGTGCTGGGGGGCAACCACGACTCGGTGGCGATGCTCGGCGAGAGCCGCGAGCTGCTGGCCCAGCTGGACACCTGGGTGGTGCCGGCGGTGGTGGCCGACCCGGACGAACAGGTGCGGGTGCTGCTCCGGCGCGATGGCCAGCCCGGTGCAGTGCTCTGCGCGGTGCCCTTCGTGCGCCCCCGCGATGTGCTGCTGAGCCAGGCCGGGCAGAGTGCCGAGGACAAGCAGCTGGGCCTGCAGCAGGCCATCCAGGCCCACTACCAGGCGCTGTTCGAGCGCGCCCTGCAGTGCCGCGCCGCCTCGGGCGGCGACCTGCCGATCATCGCCACCGGCCACCTCACCACGGTGGGCGCCAGTGCCAGCGAGTCGGTGCGGGAAATCTACGTCGGCGCGCTGGAGGCCTTCCCCACCAGCGCCTTCCCGGCGGCCGACTACATCGCCCTGGGGCACATCCACCGGCCGCAGAAGGTCGGCGGCCTGGGGCACATCCGCTACAGCGGCTCGCCCATCCCCCTGGCCTTCGACGAGGCGCGCCAGCAGAAGGAGGTGCTGCTGGTGGAGCTGGACGGCAGCGGCCTGCGCGAGGTGCAGGCGCTCCCGGTGCCATGCTTCCAGCCGCTGCTGAGCCTGCGCGGCAGCCTCGCCGAGCTGCCCGAACGCCTGGCCGAGGCCGCCCGCGAGGGCACCCCGGAGCGTCCGGCCTGGCTGGAGGTGGTGGTGACCACGGACGACTACCTCAATGACCTCCAGGCCCGCCTGGCACAGCTGTGCGACGGGCTGCCGGTGGAGGTGCTGCGCATCCGCCGCGAGCGCGGTGCCGCGCGCCCCGGCCTGCAGGGCGAGGCGCGGGAAACCCTCGACGAGCTGAGCGTGGAGGAGGTGTTCCAGCGCCGCCTGGGGCTGGAAGCCCTGGAAGAGGCCGAGGCCGCGCGGCTGACCGACCTCTACCGCCAGGTGCTGGAGCAGGTGCGCGACGACACGGCCTGAGCCATCACGCCCACAGCGCGTCGGCCAGGCGCCGTACCGCCCCTTCGATCTCGTGGTCGCTGAGGGCCGAATAGCCCAGCAGCCAGCCCTGGCGTTTCTCCGCCCCCAGGTACAACCGACTGAGCCCCGGCAGCAGCAGCCCGGCACGGGCGGCGAGCGCCTGGGTGCGCGCCTCCGTCCAGCCCTCGGCGAGCAGGCAGGGCAGTTGCAGGCCGCCCGGTGGCCGCAGGGCCTGGACCACGCTCGGCAGGTGGCGCTCCAGGGCATCCACCAGCACCCCCTGGCGTTGCGCGTAGAGCTTGCGCATGGCGCGCACGTGGGCGTTGTAGTGGCCGTCCTCCATGAAGCGCGCCAGGGTCAGCTGCAGCACCTGCGGGCTGTGGCCGTCGATGATGCTGCGGGCGTGGGTGAAGGCGGGCACCAGCGCCGGGGGCAGCACCATGTAGCCCAGGCGCAGGCCGGGGTACAGGGCCTTGCTGAGGGTGCCCAGGTAGAGGGTGCGCTGCTGGTCGTCCAGGCCCTGGACGCAGGCGGTGGGCAGGCCGTCGTAGTGGAACTCGCTGTCGTAGTCGTCCTCGATGATCCAGCCCCGGCGCTCGGCGGCCCAGCCGATCAGCTCCAGGCGCCGCTGCAACGGCAGGGTGGCGCCGGTGGGGTACTGGTGCGACGGCGTCACGTACACGCAGCTGGCGCCGCTGCGGTCGGCCCGCAGCGCCTCGGTGCTCAGGCCCTGGGCGTCCACCGGGACCGGCAGCACCCGCGTCCCGGCAGCCTCGAAGGCGCGGCGGGCGCCGATGTAGCCCGGGTCTTCCAGCAGGATCGGGCGACCCTCGTCCACCAGCAGCTGGGCACAGAGGAACAGGCCCTGGCGGGTGCTGCTCAGCACCAGCACCTGGTCCGGGCTGCAGCGGGCACCGCGCTCCAGGTTCAGGTAGGTGGCGATGGCCGTGCGCAGCGCCTCGCAGCCTTGCGGATCGCCGTGCAGCAGGGCGCCCGTGTCCTTCTGCGCCTGGCGTTGTAGGCGCGTCCAGGTGGCGAGGGGGAAGGAGCGGGTCTCCGGCAGGCCGGTGGCGAAGGCGCGCACCTGGCGGTGGTCCTGGATGCCGCCGCTGGCGAGGATGGCCTCGCCGCGRCGGCTCAGCCCGCTGGTCGGGGGGGCGGTGGCGGCAGCAGGGCGGGGCGCCCGGCGTTGGACGGGGGCGCCGCGCAGGCGCTGGCCGAGGCTGTCGGAGACGAAGCTCCCCGAGCCCTGCTGGCGGGCGATGTAGCCGTCGCGCTGGAGCTGCACGTAGGCGTTCTCCACCGTGTCGCGGGCCACCCCCAGGGCAGTGGCCAGGTTGCGGGTGGCCGGCAGGCGCAGGCCGGGGGCCAGGGTGCCGTCGAGGATCAGCCCCTGCAGCGCCCGCTGGATGCGCTGGTGCAGGTCCAGGGGCTGCAGCTCGGCCTGGGCGATGCGCATCTTCAGGGTGTCCAGCTCGAAACGTGTCGCCATGGCGTGGCCTGTGGGTGGTCTGGCAGGAAGTCGGCGAGTGTAAGGCTTTGGCAGGCCAATGGGGCAGGGCCGCTGCGCAGGTGCGGATGCGGGTCGGCACGGGCGCGCGGGGATGACAGAATGCCGGCTTCCCGGATGAGCACGACCCCCGCATGAAAATCCTCAGCCTGCGCCTGAAGAACCTCAACTCGCTCAAGGGTGAGTGGAAGATCGACTTCACCGCCGAGCCCTTCGCCGGCAACGGCCTGTTCGCCATCACCGGCCCCACCGGTGCCGGCAAGACCACCCTGCTGGACGCCATCTGCCTGGCGCTCTACCACCGCACACCGCGCATGAGCAGCGTCTCCGCCTCGGCCAACGAGCTGATGACGCGGCACACCGCCGACTGCCTGGCCGAGGTGGAGTTCGAGGTGAAGGGCGTGGGCTACCGCGCCTTCTGGAGCCAGCGCCGGGCCCGCGACAAGGTGGACGGCGGGCTGCAGCCACCCAAGGTGGAGCTGGCGCGCATCGCCGACGGGGAAATCCTCACCGACAAGATCAACGACAAGCTCAAGCAGACCGAAAGCCTCACCGGGCTCGATTTCGAGCGTTTCACCAAGTCCATGCTGCTGGCCCAGGGTGGGTTCGCCGCCTTCCTCGAAGCCAGCGCCAACCAGCGCGCCGAGTTGCTGGAGGAACTCACCGGCACCGAGGTGTACGGGCTGATCTCCCAGCGGGTGTTCGAGTCCACCCGCGAAGCCAAGGCGGCCCTGGAGCAGACCCGCGCCCGCGCCGAGGGTGTCGAACTGCTCGACGACGCGCAGCGCCAGGGCCTGCAGGACGAACTCGCCGCCCTCGACCCCCGCGAAGCCGCCCTCAGCCAGCAGCAGGAGGCCCTGCAACGCCAGCGCCAGTGGCGCGAGGCCGTGGCCAACGCCGAGGCCCGCCTGCACGCCGCCCAGGCCCAGGGCGAGGCCGCCCGGCAGGCCCGGGACGCCGCCGAGCCGGAGCTGCAGCAACTGGCCGCCAGCGAGCCGGCCGAGCGCCTGCGCAGTGCCCACCGCGACTGGCAGCGTGCCGAGCAGGCCGCTGCCGAAGCCGCGGCGGCCCTGGGACAGGTGCGTGAACAGAAGGCCGAGGCCGCCCGCGAGGTGGCCGACGGCCTGTGGAGGGCGCGCGGCTACAGCCTGCAGCGGGCGACAGCTCTGGCTGCCCGATGCGAGGCCCTGGCCGGGCAGAGGCGGCAGGTGGAGGCACAACTGGCGGCCAACCCGCAGCACGGCCTGTTGGGCGAGCGCCTGGGTGCCTGGCGCGAGCAGTTCGGTGCGCGCCGCAACCTGGCCCAGGCCATCGCCCAGTCGCTGGCCCGCCAGCAGCAGGACAAGCAGGACGCGGAGCGCATGGCGCAGCGCATCGCCGGCCTCCAGGCCACGCTGGCTGACAGTGACCAGCACCTGGAGCGGGCCCGCGCCGACGACGCGCAATCCCAGGTTGCCCTGGGCGCCTTGCTGGCCGGTGAGTCCGAAGCCGCGTTGCGTGAGCGCTGGCAGCGCCTCAGCGACCAGGGCCACCAGCTCACCCGTCTGCAGCAGCTGGCGGACACCCGCACGCGCCTGGCGCGCCAGCTGGCCGAGGCACAGGCCGGCATCGACGCCGACAGCCGTGCCCAGGCGGAGAAGGCGGCGGCGCGGGATGCCCTGCGCCTGCAGTTCACCGACCTCAAGCAACAGATCCAGGACAAGGAAAAACTGCTGGAACAGGAGCAGCGCATCCTCAAGCTGGAGGCCCACCGCGCGGCCCTGCAGCCAGGGGAGGCCTGCCCGCTGTGCGGCTCCTGCGAACACCCGGCCATCGCGGCCTACGGTGCGCTGGACACCTCGGATACCCAGCGTGCCCTGCAAGCCAAGCGCGCCGAGCAGGACCAGGTGCGCGAGCGCGGCGAGGCGCTGCGCGACGAACTGGCCGCCCTGGAGGCGCAACTGCGCCAGCGCCAGCAGGATGCCCAGCGCCTGCAGGATGAATTGCAACAGCTGCAGGCCCAGTGGCAGCAGCTGTGCACGGCACTGGGCCGGCCACTGGCCGATGCCCAGGCGGTGGAGGCGGCCCAGGCGCAGCAGCAGGCGGACCTGGCTGCCCTGCAGCGCAGCCTGGGTGAGCTGGATGGCCTCAAGCAGGCCCTGGAAAACGCCCGAGCCCGGCATGTGCAGGCGCAGCGGCAGCAACAGGAGGCCGCCCAGAACCTCGCCCTGGCCGTGCAGGAGCAGGACGCCCTGCGCCGCCGCGAAGCGGAGAACACCGAGCACCTGGGCCAGCTCCAGGCGCAGCAGGCCCGCCAGGAGGCGGAGCTGCGCGCCGCCCTGGAGGCACTCGGCTATGCCCTGCCCGAGGATGGCGAAGGCTGGTTGAGCGAGCGCGAGGCCGAAGCCCGGACCTGGCGCGAGGCCCAGGCCCTGCAACAACGCCTGGAGCGGGATGAGCAGGCGCTGGGAGTGGAGCTGCAGGCGGCCGAAAGCGCCGCCAGCCGCTGGCAGCAACGCTGGCGCGAACTCGGCCAGGCCGATGGCGAGCCCCTGGCCCCTGTGGATAACCCTGTCGCCGCCCTGGAGCAGGCCGAGCAGCGCCTGGCGCTGGCCCAGGAACGCAGCCAGGCCCTGGTCGGGCGCGAACACACCCTGGTCGAGCAGGGCGAGGCCGCCCGTGGTTCCCTCGACGCCCAGCGCAGCGCCTGGGAGCAGGCCCTGGCCCACAGCCCCTTCGCCGACGAGGCGCAGTACCGGGCGGCCCTGCTGGACGAAGACACCCGCAACCGGTTGCTGGCCCTTCAGGCGCGCCTGGACAAGGCCGCCACCGAAGCCCGGGCCCTGGAGGCCTCGGCCAAGGAGGCCCTGGATGCGCTGCTGGCGGCGCCGCAGACCGAGCAGACCCTGGCCCAGCTCGACGAACAGCTGCAGGCCGTGCAGGCGGAGCGCCGTGGCCTGGCCCAGCGCCAGGGCGAGGTCCGTGGGCTGCTGGTCGCCGATGCCCAGCGTCGGGAAGGGCAGCAGGCGCTGTTCGCCGAGATCGAGTGGCAGACCGCCGCCTACGACCTCTGGCAGCGCCTCAACAGCCTCATCGGCGCCGCCGACGGCGCCAAGTACCGGCGCTTCGCCCAGGGCCTGACCCTGGATCACCTGGTGCACCTGGCCAACCGCCAGCTGCAACGCCTGCATGGGCGCTACCAGCTGGCACGCAAGGCCGAGGGCGAACTGGAACTGGAGGTGCTGGACACCTGGCAGGGCGACGTCGCCCGGGATTGCCGCACCCTCTCCGGCGGCGAGAGCTTCCTGGTCAGCCTCGCGCTGGCCCTGGCGCTCTCCGACCTGGTCAGCCACAAGACCAGCATCGACTCGCTGTTCCTCGACGAAGGCTTCGGCACCCTCGACGGCGAGACCCTGGAAATCGCCCTCGACGCCCTGGATGCCCTCAACGCCAGCGGCAAGATGATCGGCGTCATCAGCCACGTCGAAGCCCTCAAGGAACGCATCCCCGTGCAACTCAAGGTGCACAAGGGCGTCGGCATGGGCTACAGCCGCCTGGAGCAACGCTTCGCCGTGTAGCTGGGCAGGGCTGTTCGCAGGGTGGGCTTCAGCCCACCAGCGGTAACCAGCGTGGGCTGAAGCCCACCCTACGGCTAGAGCAGGCCGTTGCGCGGGCCATTCGTGGCCGAGCCCTGTAGCCCGGGCTTCAGCCCGGGGATGTGTGCACCGGCTTTCCCGGACCGAAGTCCGGGCTACGGCGCTGGGCGGGGCTGTTCGTCGGGTGGGTTTCAGCCCACGCGGTGCGTTTGTTGGTGGGCTGAAGCCCACCCTACGGCTAGAGCAGGCGGTTGTGCAGAACGTTCGTGGCCGAGCCCTGTAGCCCGGGCTTCAGCCCGGGAGCATGTGCACCGGTTTTCCCGGACTGAAGTCCGGGCTACGGCAGTTTGGGCTGCGCGGTGCTTATGGCCAACGTGCCTTGCGCCAGGCGCGGCGCTGGTTTTTCTCCAGGTAGGTCCAGGCGACGAAGCGGCTCTGCTTTTGGCCCTGGGCCATGTGCACCACGCGGATGTCGGTGGCGCCGAGGGCCTTGAGGCGCTCCTGCAGGGGGGCGACGTTGCCGGCCTTGGAGACCAGGGTGCTGAACCAGAACACCTGCTGGGCGAAGGCGGCGCTCTCGTCGGCCAGGCGGGCGATGAAGGCGGCTTCGCCCCCTTCGCAATGCAGCTCGTTGGACTGGCCGCCGAAGTTCAGCACCGGCAGCTGGCGGCTCGGGTCCTGCTTGCCGAGGTTCTTCCACTTGCGGGTGCTGCCGCTGCGGGCTTCGTCCAGGGAGGCGTGGAAGGGCGGGTTGCAGAGGGTGAAGTCAAAGCGTTCGTCCGCCTGCACCAGGCCTTGGAAGATGTGCTGCGGGTTTTCCTGGCGACGCAGTTCGATGGCGTCGCCGAAGCGTGGGTTGGCGGCAAGGATGGCGGCGGCGGAATCCAATGACTGCGGGTCGATGTCGGCGCCGACGAAGCGCCAGCCGTAGTCGTGGTGGCCGATCAGCGGGTAGACGCAGTTGGCCCCGACGCCGATGTCCAGCCCGCGCATGCCGGGGCCTTGGGGGATGACGCCGTCGTGGGCGGTACCGAGCAGGTCGGCCAGGTGATGCAGGTAGTCGGCACGCCCGGGGATCGGCGGGCACAGGTAGCCGGCGGGGATGTCCCACTGGCGGATGCCGTAGAACTGCTTGAGCAGGGCCCGGTTGAACACCTTCACCGCTTCGGGGTTGGCGAAGTCGATGCTCGGCTTGCCGTAGGGGTTGGTGATGACGAAGGCACCCAGCTCGGGGCTGCCGGCGATCAGCGCGGGAAAGTCGTAGCGGCCCTGGTGGCGATTGCGCGGGTGCAGGGCGCCCTTGCCGGCCTGGGCTTCAGGCGTGCGGGGGCGTTTCGGCGGCTGGGGCATGGGGCGGCTGTCGGCTGGGGG
>NZ_JYFT01000080.1:0-69982 GCF_000931385.1 Pseudomonas sp. FeS53a | reverse complement strand
CCCATCGCCTTCGCCACCGACGAGCAGCCCCGCGCCGGCACCACCGCCGAGTCCCTGGCCAAGCTCAAGCCGGCCTTCAAGAAGGACGGCAGCGTCACCGCCGGCAACGCCTCCAGCCTCAACGACGGCGCCGCCGCCGTGCTGCTGATGAGCGCCGACAAGGCCAAGGCCCTCGGCCTGCCGGTGCTGGCGCGCATCGCCAGCTACGCCAGCGCCGGTGTCGACCCGGCGATCATGGGCATCGGCCCGGTCTCCGCGACCCGCCGCTGCCTGGAGAAAGCCGGCTGGGACCTGGCCGAGCTGGACCTGATCGAAGCCAACGAAGCCTTCGCCGCCCAGGCCTTGTCCGTGGGCCAGGAGCTGGGCTGGGATGCGGCCAAGGTCAACGTCAACGGCGGCGCTATCGCCCTCGGCCACCCCATCGGCGCCTCCGGCTGCCGCGTGCTGGTGACCCTGCTGCACGAGATGATCAAGCGCGATGCGAAGAAGGGCCTGGCAACCCTGTGCATCGGCGGCGGGCAGGGCGTGGCCCTGGCCATCGAGCGCTGATCGCCACGAAGCCGCTCCCCAGGGAGCGGCTTCGTTCTCCTGGGCCCCATCGCCAACGCGACGCCCTCCCGCCTTTTGCTAAACTGCGCGCCCCTTACACGAGACGCCGCGCATGCCCTCCGTTCTCCTCCCGGCGCTGCGCGCCGCCCTCGACGCCCGCCAACCGCTGCTGGCCGAACTGAAAGCTCAGGGCACCGACTGCTACCGGCTGTTCCACGGCAGCCAGGAAGGCGCTCCCGGCCTCACCGTGGACCGCTACGGCCCCCAGCTGATGGTGCAGAGCTTCCACCAGCCCCTGCAGCGCGACGCCCTGCTGGCGCTGGTCGAGACAGTCAACGCCCACCTGGGCGAGGCGCTGCTGCCGGTCTACAACGACCGCTCCGGCAGCAACTCCCGCGTCGACCGCAGCGACCCGGTGTACCAGGCCGACGACGCGGCCCTGGCGGACCAGGTCGGCCATGAATGGGGCCTGGCCTACCGGGTGCGTGGTCGTCACCCCGGCCAGGACCCGCTGCTGTTCCTCGACCTGCGCAACGCCCGGGGCTGGGTGAAGGCCAACAGCGCCGGCAAGTCAGTGCTCAACCTGTTCGCCTACACCTGCGGGGTCGGCCTGGCCGCCGCTGCCGGCGGCGCCCACGAGGTGTGCAACCTGGACTTCGCCGAAGGCAACCTGGCCGTGGGCCGGGAGAACGCAGCCCTCAACCCCGGCCTGGTGCCCATGCAGTTCGTGCAATCGGACTACTTCCCGGCCATCCGCCAACTGGCCGGCCTGCCCATCGCCCGGCGCCATGGGCAGCGACTGCCCAGCTACCCGCGCCTGGAAGCACGCCGCTTCGACCTGGTGTTCCTCGACCCGCCAGCCTGGGCCAAGAGCGCCTTCGGCACCGTCGACCTGCTGCGGGACTACCAGAGCCTGCTCAAGCCCGCCCTGATGGCCACGGCGGACGACGGCGTGCTGGTGTGCTGCAACAACCTGGCGAAGGTGGGAATCGAGGAATGGCGCGACCAGGTGCTGCGCTGCGCCAGCAAGCTCGGACGCCCGGTGCGCGACTGCGAGCAGCTGCTGCCGGCCGCCGACTTCCCCTCCCAGGACGGGCGCCCGCCGCTGAAGACCCTGGTGCTGCGATTCTGAATCGAGACACCGCCGACGATTCCAGTCGGCGCCGTCTGTCGGAACCTTAAGGGCGTGCCATACTCCAATCCACCTCCGCCGGGATAGTCGACGCCGCACCATGTACAAAGGATTGAAACGCGCCACGTGCGCCTTGCTGATCGTCCTCGCCTTCTACGCCCTGCTCGGCTTCCTGATCCTCCCGGGAATCGCCCTGCGCGTCGTCAACCAGCAGTTGGCCACCTATGCCAAGGTTCCGGCACACCTGGAGCGGCTGCAGCTCAACCCCTTCAGCCTCGAACTGACCCTCTGGGGCCTCGAGATCGGCGAGCCGGACAAGCGCCAGGTGGGTTTCGAGCGCCTGTACGTCAACCTGGAGCTGGACAGCCTCTGGACAGGCGCCCTGCACCTGGCCGCTGTCGACCTCGACAAGCCCACCACCGAGGTGCTGTTCGCCAAGGACGGCACGCTGAACCTGACCCAGCTGTTCCAGCTGCCCCCCAGCGAACCCAAGGCCGACGAACCGCCTGCCGGCGATCCGTTCCCGGTGCGCATCGACAGCATCCGCCTGGCCAAGGGCGGCGTGCGCTTCCAGGATCTGCGCCCGAGCGAGCCCATCGAATTCGTCTACGACGCCCTCGACCTGGAGCTGAAGAACCTCAGCACCCTGCGCGACGACAACGCCGACATGCTGCTGGTGGCCACCGGGCCCTACGGCGGCCGCATCGACTGGAAGGGCAGCCTGAGCCTGCTGCCGCTGACCTCGGAAGGCGAACTGAAAGTCACCGACGGCAACATGAAGGGCTTCTGGCCCTACGTGCGGGACGCGGTGCCGCTGGTGCTGGACAAGGGCACCGTCAGCCTGTCCACCCGCTACCACCTGAGCCTGGCCGAAGGCACCGCGCTGAAGCTGGAGCAGACGACCATCAAGGTGGCGCCCTTCGCCATCAAGGCGCCGGATGGCCGACCGCTGGTGAACCTGGAAAGCCTGGAAGTCAGCGACAGCGCACTGGACCTGGCCAAGCAGCAGGTGGTGGTCGGCAAGATCCGCAGCCAGAACCTGGAGACCTGGGCCGCCCGCGAAGCCGACGGCCAGCTCGACTGGCAGAAACTGTTCGCCAGCGAAGCCAAGGCCCCGGCGAAATCCCCTGCCACCCCGGACGCGAAACCGGCCGACGCGGCGGCCAAGCCGGCCCCTGCCGCAGCGCCTGCCAAGCCCTGGCAGGTGCTCCTGCGTGACACCCAGCTGCGCGGCTACAAGGTCCACCTCGCCGACCGCGCGCAGAAGGATGCCGTGCAGATCGACGTCGGCCCGCTCAACCTCGACCTTAAGGACTTCGACAGCCTGGGGCAGTCACCCTTCCAGCTGGCCCTGGACACCGGCATCGGCAAGCAGGGCAAGCTCAAGGCCGAAGGCCAGGTGCAGCTGACCCCGACCACCGCCAAGCTGAAGGTGGAGACCCGCGACATCGACCTGCGGGTGGCCCAGGCCTACCTGGCTCCCTTCGTCCGCCTGGAACTGCGCAGCGGCATGCTCGACAGCAACCTGGACGTCGCCCTCACCAGCACCGAGCCACTGGCCCTGACCATCACCGGACGGGCCCTGGTCAACCAGCTGCACACCCTGGACACCCTCAAGCAGCGCGACTTCGTGAAGTGGCAACAGCTGCTGGTGGAAGGCCTCGACTACCGCCACGGCAGCAGCCTGAGCATCGCCAAGGTGGGCATCAGCCAGCCCTATGCGCGCTTCATCATCAACGAGGACCTCACCACCAACGTCAGCGACCTGGTGATCAAGCAGCCTGCCGATCCCAAGGCCAAGGCCGAACCGGCCGGCAAGCCTCTGGACATCCACATCGGCGCGGTGAGCATCAGCAACGGCTCGGCCAACTTCGCCGACTTCAGCCTGACCCCCAACTTCGCCACTGCCATCCAGCAGCTCAACGGTGAGATCAGCACCCTCGACACCCGTACCCGCACTCCCGCCAAGGTGAGCATCGACGGCAAGGTGGATCGCTACGCGCCGGTGACCATCAAGGGCGCGCTGACCCCCTTCGACCCGCTGGACTCCCTGGACATCGCCACCAGCTTCAAGCGCGTCGAGCTGACCACCCTGACCCCCTATTCCGGCAAGTTCGCCGGCTACCGCATCCGCAAGGGCCGCCTCAACCTGGACCTGCACTACCAGATCGAGAAGGGCCAGCTGAAGGCCGACAACCACCTGGTGCTGGAAAACCTGCAGCTCGGCGAGCGGGTCGACAGCCCCGATGCGGTGGACCTGCCGATCCGTCTGGCAGTGGCCCTGCTGAAGGACACCGAAGGCAAGATCGACATCCAGCTGCCGGTGGCCGGCAACCTCAACGACCCGCAATTCAGCGTCGCGCCCATCGTCTGGCAGACCCTGCGCAACCTTGTGCTGCGTGCCGCCCAGGCCCCCTTCAAGTTCGTCGCCGGGCTGGTCACCGGCGGCGGCGAGCACGACCTCAGCAACGTGCCCTTCGACGCCGGCAGCGCCGAGCTCTCCGCCGACGCGCAGAAGGGCCTGGACACCCTCGCCCAGGCCCTGCAGGAGCGCCCCGCGCTGCGCCTGGAGATCGAAGGCATGAGCGCCACCGCCGTGGACGGTCCGCTGCTGGCCGCTGCCCGACTGGAGCGCGAGTACCAGAGCACCTACTACAAGATCGCCCAGCGCCGCGGCGACAAGGTGCCCGCCGACGCCTCGCTGATGGAGGTGCCGGACAGCGAGAAGCCGCCGATGCTCGAAGGCATCTACCGCGCCCGCCTCAAGCAGCAGCCACCGGCCGAATGGGCCCAGCTGGGCAACGACGAGCGCACCGCGAAGATGCGCGACGCGGTGGTGGGCTCCTGGGCCCAGAGCGAACTGCTGCTGCGCCAACTGGCCCAGGCACGCGCGGCGGCCATCAAGGCCTACCTGGTGGACCGTGGCGGCCTGCAGGACGAACGGGTCTACATGCTCGACGTCAGCCTCGGCGAAGCCGGCCAGGACGGCCGCGTGGACACTCCGCTGCAACTGGGCACCGAATGACGCGGAATTCGGTCCCGCCTGCGCAGTCCAACGGCCAGGCGTGACCCTGCGCACACGCCGCCCTGCTGACAGGCACACTGGGGCGGCGTAGGCTGGACCCCGTTCAACTGGATGGAACCCTTCGTGAAAGCCCGATACCTGCTTGCCCTGCCCCTTCTGCTGCTGAGCGCAGCCCATGCCAACGCCTCCTCCACCCTCCGCTGCGGCAACGGCGGGCTGGTCAGCCTGGAGGACAGTACCTCCCAGGTCCTGCGCAAGTGCGGCGACCCCGCCAGCCGCAACAGCCTCGGCTACCGCAACGTGGTGGACCGCTACGGACAGGAGAGCGAAGTCCTGGTGGAGGAATGGGTCTACGGGCCGCGCAACGGCATGTACCAGTTCCTGCGTTTCGAGGGGAACAAGCTGCGCAAGATCGAGAGCAAGCGCGGCGACTGACAGCCCAGAACCGACAGTGCTAGGCTCTGCCGTCCTTTTCAACCGGACAGGATGCCCAACCATGATTCGACGTCTGCTCCCCCTGCTCGCCCTACCCTTTGCCGTGGCGAGCCTCGATGCCTCGGCAGCGACCTTCCGCTGCGGCAGTGCCCTGGTCAGCGAAGGCGACCGCGCCGTGGAGGTGCTGCGCAAGTGCGGCGAGCCCGCCGCGCGCAACCTCATCGGCTACTCCGAGACCCGCAGCGGCCGTCAGGAAATGCAGGTGGAGGAATGGGTCTATGGCCCCGTGAACGGCATGTACTACTACCTCGACTTCATCGGCGGCCGCCTCAGCACCGTCGAAAGCAAGCGGAACTGACCCGCTCGGCTGAACCCTCTACGCGACAAGGACGTCACGCTTGGTCATCCTCCCCGCCGAACACCCCCTGGACTGGAAACGCCCGCCGGTCGTCACGCTGTTCCTCGTCGTGCTCAACGCGCTGATCTATTTCGTCTACCAGGGCGGCGATGCGGCGCGCTCCGAGGAGGCGGTGCGGGCGTATCTCGATGCCGGCCTGCTCAACCGCGAGCGTGCGCTGTTCGTCGAGAGCCTGAGCAAGCGCCATGAACTGGACCCGGAGGAACGCCGCGCCCTCGACTCCGCCCGCCGGAACGACCTGGCGCTCTACGCCCTGCGGGACCTGGAGTTCGAAGACGAACTGCACCGTTCGGCCGCCTACCAGGCGGACCCGGCCTGGCAGCGCGCGCGAGCGCCGGCCGAGGCCGCACGGGACAGCCTGAGCAGCTACCACTTCGGCTTCATCCCCAAGCGCTTCACGGTGGAGGGGCTGTTCGGGGCGATGTTCCTCCACGGCAGCTTCGACCACCTGCTGGGCAACATGATCTTCCTGTTCATCTGCGGCTTCGCCCTGGAGCGCGCGCTGGGTGCCGCGGCCTACCTGGGGCTGTACCTGGCCAGCGGCCTGGCCTCGCACCTGCTGTGGTGGGCGATGGACCCGGGCTGGGTGCCCGGCATCGGCGCCTCGGGCGCGGTGGCGGGGCTGATGGGGATGTACATCGGCGTCTACGCCCTGCGGCGGATCAACTTCTTCTACTGGCTCGGCCCGATGATGGGCTACTTCAAGGCCCCCGCCCTGTGGATCCTGCCCATCTGGATGGGCAAGGAACTCTACGGGCTGCTGCTGGCCAACGACCACGTCAACTATTACGCCCACCTGGGGGGGCTCGCCTCCGGCTTCCTCGGCACCTGGCTGCCCCGGCGCATCGGCGCGCTGAAAGTGGACGAGCAGTACCTGGCCAAGGAAGACCCGGACGCGCCGTTCAAGCGCGAACTGGCCGCGCTGGAAGCCCTGATCGGACGTTTCGCCCTGGACCAAGTGCCAGAACGCGGGCTGGACCTGTTGGCCCGCTACCCAGGGCGGGTGGCGTTGCTGGAGCGCCTCTACCCGGTTGCCCGCACCCGCAAGGACAAACCCCTGACCAGTGCCGTGCTCAAGCAGGTCTTCGCACTGCCGGACCCGACGCCTGCACGGGGCCTGCTGCTGCAGATGGCCACGGACCTCAGCGCTCCCGAACAGCAGTGGCTGCAACACCCGGCCGTGCTGTCCAACCTGCTGCAGCGACTGCTCAAGCTGGGTGAAGGCCCGGCTGGCCTGGGGGTGTGGCGAGTGATCGCCCGGCAGACACCGGCCCCTGCACAACTGCCCGTGATGACCCTGGCGCTGGCCAAGCAACTGGGGCAACGCCAGGACCTGCGCGGCGTGGCGGAGCTGGCCGCCTTCCTCAACAAGGCCTTCCCCGACGCCGAGCAGACCCGGCAGCTTGGCCTCTACCGCGCGCACCTGGCCCGCTGACCCCGGAAACGACGATCCCCGCCGAAGCGGGGATCGAGGTGTACGGGTCAGGCTCAGAGGCGGCTGCTGAAGTCACGCAGTTCGTCCTGCGCGCGCTCCTTGCTCCAGCCGTAGCGCTCCTGGAGCTTGCCCACCAGGTATTCGCTGTGGCCTTCGGCGACATCCAGGTCGTCGTCGGTCAGGTTGCCCCAGCGCTCCTTGATGCGGCCGCTGAGTTGCTTCCACTTGCCTTTGATGATGTCAGCGTTCATGGCATTGCCTCCTCGGGTGGGCGCCGCCCCGCAGGGCGGCGCCAGGGATCATTCGGCGGACTTCAGGCCGTCGGCGGCGACAGCGGTCACGCCCTTGATGGACTTGGCGGTGCTGATGGCCAGGTCGCGCTCGGCATCGCTGGAAACCACACCGGACAGGGCGACCACGCCTTTGTTGGTCTCGACCTTGATGTCCAGGGCGCTGAGGTTCTTGTCGGCCAGGAAGCTGGATTTCACCTTGCTGGTGATCCAGGTGTCGGACACGGCTTCTTCAGCCTTGTCGACGGTATTGGCAGCCAGCTGGGTCGGGGCGGCCTGGGCGGCGAATACGTTGCCGGCCAGGGGCAGGCTGAGGGCGGCGGCAGCTACGGCGGCAAGGGTGACGCTGTGGAAGGACTGTTTCATGAGGATTCTCCTGTTACTCACAATGTTCTGCAGCCTTGTCCTGTCTGCAGTCACTGTAGGTATCGCAAGGCCTGTGCCAGCCTTGATCAACAGAATTAATCCTTTTAAATCAATTACTTATAAATTAACCACAGCACCGCTCGGCTTGCAGATTGCAGGATGCAGCCAAGCGGCGCGTGCACTTTGCACGACCACTCAGCCCGCCAGGCGGGCCAGGGTGGACTCCAGTGCCGTCACTTCGCCGAGCAACGGCGTGGCCGGGTAGCGGGCCCGGATGAAGGCGAGCAGCTTGCCGGCCTGCTCCACCTGGCCGAGCTGTTCGGCCAGGGCCCGGGCTGCCAGCAAATAGGCACGGGGGACGTTGGGGTAGTCCGGGAAGCGCTGGTGCAGGTTGCGCAACAGGCTGATGGCTTCCTTGGCCTTGTGGCGATCCACCAGGGCCGCGGCGATGCGCTCGCAGACCTGCGGGTCCTCCGGCAGGTAGTCGGCCTTCAGCCGGCGGGCATTGAGCAGTGCGGTGGCCCCCAGCGCCGGGTTCTCGCGGGCGGCGATGGGCAGGTAGTGGGCAAGGTGGCGCAGGCAGCGGGCGGTTTCGTTGAGGCCGAACAGCAGCTGGTGGAAGCGCTCGTTGAGGCGCAGGTCGTTCGGGTCTCGCTCCAGGGCGGCGGTGAGGGTTTCCAGCGCGGCGGCAGTCTGTCCTTCCTTGACCCGCACTTCGGCTTCGGCGAGGGCGCGGCGGCGGCGCCACTCCAGCTCGGGGTAGCCCTCGTGCCCGCCCTCTTCGGCAATCGCAAAGCCCAGGGCGCCCTGATACTGGAACACCGCGTAGCCCATCATGGCGCACATGACCACGCCGAAATAACCGAACAGGAAGGCGGCGATGGGCATCAGCACCACGCGCGGCAGGCCGTGGGCCAGCAACACGGTGACGTAGCCGGGCGACTGCCAGAGGATGAACAGGAACACGCAGAGGATCAGGTAGCGCCAGCCCATGGCCTTGATCACGTCGCCGAGCTGTTCGGGGCTCAGCGCGGCACCGAGCTCCTTGTTCAGGGCCAGGCGGATGATGCTAGCCGGCATCAGCAGCATGAGGCCGATGTTCACGGCCCAGAACAGGGCCTCGCTGTGGAAATCGGCAGCCAGCCAGAGCACGGCGAAGGCCACCAGGAACACCACCAGTTGCTTGATGAACAGCAGGAAGCCCTCGCCAACGAAGGCAGTGGCCAGCCCGGGGGCCTCGCGGGAACCCTCGCTGGCCGCTTCGATGACGCTGTGGAAGTACTTGGTGGCGATGCTGAACAGCGCGACCCAGAGGATGATCGAGCGCGGCATGAACAGGCTGGCCAGGCCGAGCACGGCGGCAAAGGCCAGGGGGCCGGTCTGCAGGCCGTAGCGGAAGAACTGCGGAATGCGTTCCCAAAAGGGTTGGGCGGTGTTGGCGGCGCCCAGGAAGTGCAGTTGCGCGCGGCACAGCGGGCAGGCCGGGGATTCGTCCGGGCGCTCGGCGTTGAGGGGGATGCAGCAGTCACCGAAGTGACGGTCGCAGGCCGGGCAGTGCCAGGTGGCGGGTTGGGCCTGGTGGTACTTGCAGTAGGTCTTTTCCATGACCTGGAATCCTTGTCGGCGACTGGCGGCGCGCCATTCTCCGAGAAACGAAAGAGGGCCCGCAAGGGGCCCTCTTTCATACAGCCGACCGGTTATCAGACGCCGGAAGCTTCAGCAGCCTCGACATCCTTCATGGACAGCTTGATGCGACCGCGGTTGTCCACGTCCAGCACCAGGACCTTCACTTCCTGGCCTTCCTGCAGGACGTCGGTGACCTTGTCGATGCGCTTGTCGCTGATCTGCGAGATGTGCACCAGGCCATCCTTGCCGGGAAGGATGTTGACGAAGGCACCGAAATCAACGATGCGCTCGACTTTGCCGACGTAGACCTTGCCGATCTCCGCTTCTGCGGTGATGGCCAGAACGCGCTGCCTGGCGGCCTCGGCGGCTTCCTTGGTCTCGCCGAAGATCTTCACGCTGCCATCGTCTTCGATGTCGATGGAGGCCTTGGTCTCTTCGCAGATACCGCGGATGGTGGCGCCGCCCTTGCCGATGACGTCGCGGATCTTGTCCGAGTCGATCTTCATGGCCAGCATGGTCGGGGCGTTTTCGGACAGCTCGCTGCGGGACTCGGCGATGACCTGGTTCATCTGGCCGAGGATGTTCAGGCGTGCTTCCAGTGCCTGCTCCAGGGCGATCTCCATGATCTCTTCGGTGATGCCGTTGATCTTGATGTCCATCTGCAGGGCGGTGACGCCCTTGGCAGTACCGGCCACCTTGAAGTCCATGTCGCCCAGGTGGTCTTCGTCACCCAGGATGTCGGTCAGGACGGCGAACTTGTCACCTTCCTTCACCAGGCCCATGGCAATACCGGCCACCGGAGCGCGCATCGGCACGCCGGCGTCCATCAGGGCCAGGGAGGCGCCGCAGACGGAAGCCATGGAGCTGGAACCGTTGGATTCGGTGATCTCGGACACCACGCGGATGGTGTAGGGGAACTCGTCGCCCTTCGGCAGCATGGCGGCGACGCCACGACGGGCCAGGCGGCCGTGGCCGATTTCGCGGCGACCGGCGCTGCCCATGCGACCGCACTCACCGACCGAGAAGGGCGGGAAGTTGTAGTGCAGCATGAAGGCGTCCTTGCGCTCGCCTTCCAGGGTGTCCAGCAGCTGGGCGTCACGGGCGGTGCCGAGGGTGGCAACGACCAGGGCCTGGGTTTCGCCACGGGTGAACAGGGCGGAACCGTGGGTCTTGTCCAGCACGCCGACTTCGATCTTCAGCGGGCGGACGGTGCGGGTGTCACGGCCGTCGATACGCGGCTTGCCGTTGACGATGTTCTCGCGAACGGTGCGGTATTCCAGCAGGCCGAAGGCATCCTTCACTTCACCCGCCGGGAACTGGCCGGCTTCCTCGCCAGCGAAGCGGGCGACGACCTGGTCGCGCAGCTCGTCGAGGCGGTTGTAGCGGTCCTGCTTGATGGTGATGGTGTAGGCCTGGGAGATAGCCTCGCCGAACTCGGCCTTGATGGCGCTGAGCAGGGCGGTGTTCTCGGCGGGAGCGGTCCAGTTCCAGGTCGGCTTGCCCGCTTCGGCGGCGAATTCCTTGACGGCATTGATCACAGCCTGGAATTCCTGGTGGGCAAACAGCACGGCGCCCAGCATCTGGTCTTCGGTCAGCTCGTCGGCTTCGGATTCGACCATCAGCACGGCGTCCTGGGTACCGGCCACGACCATGTCGAGGCTGGAGGCCTTGAGCTGCTCGTAGTTGGGGTTCAGCAGGTAACCGGTGCTCTCGTGGTAAGCCACGCGGGCCGCGCCGATCGGGCCGGCGAACGGAATGCCGGAGATGGCCAGGGCAGCGGAAGTACCGATCATGGAGGCGATGTCCGGATCAGTCTTCTTGTTGGTGGAGACGACGGTGCAGATGACCTGCACTTCGTTGAGGAAACCTTCGGGGAACAGCGGGCGGATCGGGCGGTCGATCAGGCGGGAGGTCAGGGTCTCTTTCTCGGAGGGCCGGCCTTCACGCTTGAAGAAACCACCGGGGATGCGGCCGGCGGCGTAGGTCTTTTCCTGGTAGTGCACGGACAGCGGGAAGAAACCCTTGCCCGGGTCGGCCTGCTTGGCACCGACCACGGTCACCAGGACGGTGACATCGTTATCAACGGTGACCAGAACGGCGCCGCTGGCTTGACGGGCGATACGGCCAGTCTCGAGGGTGACGGTCGATTGACCGAATTGGAACTTCTTGATTACCGGGTTCACGGTGTTTTCCTTCTCTTTTGTTGCCTTGGGGGAAATCTGCGAAAGGCGCGGGAGTCGGACCCGCCGTCTTCCTCAAAAAGCCTGAAGCTGGAAACCAGAAGCTGGAAGCAAGCGCGATGTCCTGCTTCCAGCTTCCGGCTTCCAGCTTCCAGCTCGAATGCGTCTTAGCGACGCAGACCCAGACGACCGATCAGGGCGCTGTAACGAGTGGTGTCCTTACCCTTCAGGTAGTCCAGCAGCTTGCGACGCTGGTTAACCATGCGGATCAGACCACGACGGGAGTGGTGGTCTTTGCCGTTGGCCTTGAAGTGATCCTGCAGCTTGTTGATGTTGGCGGTCAGCAGTGCGATCTGCACTTCCGGAGAACCGGTATCGCCTTCAGCTTGCTTGTACTCGTTAACGATCTGGGCTTTTTCAGCAACGCTCAGTGCCATGATGGGCTTCCTCTGAGAGTAATAGGCCGGGAACGAATCCCGTGTTTTAAAAAGAGGTGTGACCGTGCCTATTAACAGCCACCCTCGAATCGGTCATTCCGACCGAATCAGTCGACGTGGCGCTATGCGCCCGTCATCGCTCACTTCACCGATGCCGATGAAGCGACCGGTATGATCCTGCACCCGCAGCATGCCGAACTTCGGCGCTTCGGGAGCCCTTACCGGCTGCCCGTGCAGCCAGTAATAGGCACTGTGTTCGCTCAGTTGCACCAGGGGCCAGTGCTCCAGGCCACTGTCGGAGGGGAGCAGGAAGCGGTCGAGCGCTTCGTTGCCACCTTCGGCGTGGGCCTTCTCCAGTTCCTCGAGGCTGATGGCCTGGGACAGGTTGAAGGGACCAGCCTGGGTGCGACGCAGTTCAGCGACGTGGCCACCACACCCCAGCACCTGGCCAAGGTCCTCGACCAGGGTGCGAATGTAGGTGCCTTTGCTGCAACTGACGGAAAGCGTGGCCTTGGTGGAATCGAAGGCCAGCAGTTCCAGGCGCGCAATAGTAACAGAACGCGCCTCGCGCTCCACTACTTCGCCGGCACGTGCCAGCTTGTAGAGGGGCTGCCCGTCCTTCTTCAGGGCCGAGTACATCGGCGGCACCTGCTGGATCTCACCACGGAAGCGCCCCAGGGCCGCCTCCAGCTCGTCGCGACCAACGGTCACGTCGCGCCGTTCGAGTACCTCGCCCTCGGCATCGCCGGTGGTGGTGGTGACGCCCAGCTGGGCAACGGTCTCGTAGCCCTTGTCGGCGTCCAGGAGGTACTGGGAAAACTTGGTGGCCTCACCGAAGCACAGGGGCAGCACGCCCGTGGCCAGGGGATCGAGGCTGCCGGTGTGGCCGGCCTTCTCCGCATTGAGCAGCCAGCGGACCTTCTGCAGGGCCTGGTTGGAGCTCATGCCACGGGGCTTGTCGAGGATGAGGATGCCGCTCACATCACGGCGGATACGCTTGACCTGGGCCACCGTCAGTCCTCATCACCCTGATGCCGGCGGTCTTCGGCGACCGCACGCTCGATCAGCGCGGACAGCTCGGCGCCACGGCGGATGCTGGCATCGTAGTGGAAGTGCAGCTGGGGCACGCTCCGCAGCTTCATGGACTTGCCCAGCAGCATGCGCAGGTAGCCGGCGGCGTCGTTGAGGATTTCGGTGTTGAGACGGATGACCTCGGCGTTGTCGTCCTGGCCCATCACGGTGATGAAGATCTTGGCATGGCCGAGATCCCGCGCCACTTCGACGCCGGTGATGGTGACCATGCCCAGGCGCGGATCCTTGACCTCACGCTGGATCAGCAGGGCCAGTTCGCGCTGCATCTGGTCACCGATGCGCTGGGTGCGGCTGTATTCTTTTGGCATAAATCGGTACTCACTCAAAAACCAAAAAGCCGGGAGCTGGAACTGGCGGTGTCAATCACCCCGCGCAGCACCCGGCTCCCAGCTTCTGGTCAGTGGCCACTCAGAGCGAGCGGGCCACCTGGACCTTCTCGAAGACCTCGATCTTGTCGCCGACCTTCACGTCGTTGTAGCTCTTCACGCCGATACCGCACTCCATGCCGTTCCGCACTTCGGACACGTCGTCCTTGAAGCGGCGCAGGGATTCCAGTTCGCCTTCGAAGATCACCACGTCGTCGCGCAGTACGCGGATCGGGCGGTTCCGATGGACAGTACCCTCGATGACCATGCAGCCGGCGATGGCGCCGAACTTCGGCGAGCGGAACACGTCGCGTACCTCGGCGGTACCCAGGATGTTCTCGCGCACATCACTGCCAAGCATGCCGGTGAGGGCCTTCTTGACGTCCTCGATGATGTCGTAGATGACGTTGTAGTAGCGCAGGTCGATGCCTTCCTGCTCGACGATCTTGCGCGCACCGGCGTCGGCACGCACGTTGAAGCCGAACAGAACGGCATTAGAGGCCAGCGCCAGGTTGGCATCGGACTCGGTGATGCCACCGACGCCGCCACCGACCACACGCACCTGGACTTCGTCGTTGCCGAGGTCGGACAGGGCACCCTGCAGGGCTTCCAGAGAACCACGCACATCGGACTTGAGCACGATGTTGAGGGTCTTCTTCTCGTCCTGGCCCATGGTCTCGAAGATGTTCTCCAGCTTCGAGCTGTGCTGACGGGCCAGCTTGACCTCGCGGAACTTGCCTTGACGGAACAGGGCCACTTCACGGGCCTTCTTCTCGTCGGCCACCACGGTCATATCGTCACCCGCATCCGGGGTGCCGTCGAGGCCGAGGATTTCCACGGGGATCGACGGACCGGCTTCCTTGATGGACTTGCCGTTCTCGTCGAGCATGGCGCGAACGCGACCGTAGTTGACACCCACCAGGACCATGTCGCCCTGACGCAGGGTACCGTCCTGGACCAGCAGGGTGGCCACCGGGCCACGGCCCTTGTCCAGGCGGGACTCGACCACGACACCACGACCGGGAGCGGACGGGGTGGCGGTGAGTTCGAGTACCTCGGCCTGCAGCAGGACAGCTTCCAGCAGCTCGTCGACGCCGGTACCGGCCTTGGCCGAAACGGGCACGAACTGGGTGTCGCCGCCCCACTCCTCTGGGATCACATCCAGCGCGGCCAGGCCGTTCTTGATGTTGTCCGGGTTGGCTTCCGGCTTGTCCATCTTGTTGATGGCGACCACGATCGGCACGCCAGCAGCTTTCGCGTGCTGGACCGCTTCCTGGGTCTGCGGCATCACGCCGTCGTCAGCCGCCACCACGAGGATGACGATGTCAGTGGCCTTGGCACCACGGGCACGCATGGCGGTGAACGCGGCGTGACCGGGGGTGTCGAGGAAGGTGACCATGCCGCGCGGGGTTTCCACGTGGTAGGCACCGATGTGCTGGGTGATGCCACCGGCTTCGCCCGACGCCACCTTGGCGCGACGGATGTAGTCGAGCAGCGAGGTCTTGCCGTGGTCGACGTGGCCCATGACGGTCACGACCGGTGCACGGGAGAACGACTCGCCTTCGTACTTCAGCGATTCGGCCAGTTGGTCTTCCAGGGCGTTCTCGTTGACGAGCTTGACCTTGTGGCCCATCTCCTCGACGACCAGCTGCGCGGTCTCGCGATCGAGCACCTGGTTGATGGTGACAGGACTGCCCATCTTGAACATGAACTTGACCACTTCGGCGCCCTTGACGGCCATCTGGGCCGCCAGCTCTGCCACGGTGATGGTCTCACCGATGCTGACTTCTCGCACGATCGGCCCCGTCGGGCTCTGGAACCCGTGCTGGTTGCGCTTCTTGAGCTTGGACTTGCCACGGCCACCGCGACGGTAGCTGTCGCTCTCTTCCTCGGTGCTGCGCGGAGCAATACGCGGCGACGGCACCTTTTCCTTCTCCTTGGCGGAGGGACGGTGCTGGGCTTGCTTGCGGTCGCGACGGTCGTCTTCGTCACGGGCGCGTTCCGGACGGCGAGGCTCTTCGCGACGGCGATCGTCGGCAGCGCCTGCTGCGGCGGGTGCCGCAGCAGCGGCGCCGGCAGCCGGAGCCGCCTGGGCTGCGGGAGCAGCAGCCACTGCGGCCGGAGCCTCGGGGCTGCGAGCAGCGTCCTTGGCACGGGCGTCCGCCTCACGGCGGGCCTCTTCCTCGGCGCGGCGCTTGGCCTCTTCCTCGGCCTTGGCGCGTGCGGCCTCTTCGGCGGCACGCTGCTCTTCCAGCTCGCGCTGCTTCTCGGCTTCGATCTCGTCAGGGCTGCGCTTGACGTAGGTCTTCTTCTTGCGCACTTCGACGCTGATGGTCTTGCTGCCCGCCACCTTCAGGGTGGTCGTGGTCTTGCGCTGCAGCGTGATCTTGCGGGGTTCTTCCAGGCGCTCGCCATGGCTGCTCTTCAGGTGCGCGAGCAGCGCCTGTTTTTCACTGTCGGTCACCACCTGGTCGGCGCTGCTGTGAGGCAGGCCTGCCTCACGCATCTGCTGCAGCAGGCGCTCCACCGGTGTATCGACCACCTTGGCCAGTTCTTTCACCGTGACTTGCGTCATGCACTTCTCTCCTCAGGCCGCACTGCTTACTCGAACCAATGGGCTCGGGCGGCCATGATCAGCTTGCCGGCACGCTCTTCGTCCATGCCGTCGATGTCGAGCAGGTCATCGATCGACTGCTCGGCCAGGTCTTCGCGATTGATTACGCCACGCACCGCCAGTTCGACCGCCAGCTCCTTGTCCATGCCCTCGAGTTCCAGCAGGTCCTCGGCGGGCTGGGCATCGGCCAGCTTCTCTTCGGTCGCGATCGCCTTGGTCAGCAGGCGATCCTTGGCGCGGGCGCGCAGCTCGTTGACGATGTCCTCGTCGAACCCATCGATGCTCAGCATCTCTTCCATGGGCACGTAGGCGATCTCTTCGAGGCTGGTGAAACCTTCCTCCACCAGCACCTGAGCCAGCTCTTCATCCACGCCGAGTTCATCGACGAAGGACTGCATGATGTCGCCGGTCTCGGCCTGCTGCTTGGCCTGGATGTCCGCCTCGGTCATCACGTTCAGGGTCCAGCCGGTCAGCTGGCTGGCCAGGCGAACGTTCTGGCCGCCACGGCCGATGGCCTGGGCGAGGTTGTCCTCGGCAACGGCGATGTCCATGGCATGGGCATCTTCGTCGACGATGATCGCCGCCACTTCGGCCGGAGCCATGGCGTTGATGACGAACTGAGCGGGGTTGTCGTCCCACAGGACGATATCGACACGCTCACCGCCCAGTTCGCCGGAAACAGCCTGGACGCGGGAGCCACGCATGCCGATGCAGGCGCCCTGCGGGTCGATGCGCTTGTCCTTGGAGCGAACGGCGATCTTGGCGCGCGAACCCGGGTCACGGGAGGCGGCCATCACTTCGATCAGCTCTTCGGCGATTTCCGGCACTTCGATGCGGAACAGCTCGATCAGCATCTGCGGCGCGGTGCGCGAGAGGATCAGTTGCGGACCACGGTTCTCGGTGCGGATTTCCTTCAGCAGGGCCCGGACACGGGCGCCGACGCGGAAGGTCTCACGGGGGATGATGTCCTCACGGGCCAGCAGCGCCTCGGCGTTGTTGCCCAGGTCGACGATCACGTTGTCACGGGTGACCTTCTTGACCGTACCGGAAATGATGTCGCCCAGCTTCTCGCGATAGGCCTCGACCACCTGTGCACGCTCGGCTTCGCGCACCTTCTGCACGATGACCTGCTTGGCGGTCTGGGCAGCGATGCGGCCGAACTCGATGGATTCGATCTTCTCTTCGATGACGTCGCCGATCTTGGCGTTCTCGTCACGGGCCTGGGCCTGGTCGAGGGTCAGCTGGATGGCCGGATCCTCGAAGTTCTCGTCGTCCACCACCGCCCAGCGGCGGAAAGTGTCATAGCTACCGGTGTGCCGGTTGATGGACACACGCAGGTCAACCTCGTCCTCGAAGCGCTTCTTGGTAGCGGTGGCCAGTGCCAGCTCCAGCGCTTCGAAAATCACACCTGCCGGCACCCCTTTCTCGTTGGATACCGACTCTACAACCAGCAGTACTTCTTTGCTCATCGTACGCCTCGCCTTTCGCAATCCATTGGACCCGCGGGATCCGCGTCTCAGTCAAAACGGGGAATGATGTTGGCCTTGTCGATCAGGTCGATCGGCAACAGGTACTCGTGATCCTCGACGAGAACCACCACATCCTGTTCCTCCACCCCGCGGAGGAGACCCTGGAAGTTGCGCCGGCCCTCGTAGGGAGAACGCAACTTGATTTTCACGAGCTCTCCGGCATGGGCCGCGAACTGCTCGAGTCTGAACAAAGGACGATCCATGCCGGGCGAGGACACCTCAAGGGTGTATTCGCTGGAGATGGGATCTTCCACATCAAGAACGCCGCTGATCTGACGACTGACCTTTTCGCAGTCGTCGATGAGGATGCCGTTCTCATGATCGATGTAGACGCGCAGGAGCGAATGGCGCCCCTGGGACAGGAACTCGATACCCCAGCACTGATAGCCGAGCGCCTCGACCACCGGGGCCAGCAAGGCCTGCAACTGTTCTAGCTTGCTCGACACCTGTTTGCCCTCGCATGCCGTAGAAATAAAAAATGGGCGTAACGCCCATCATGAAAGCCATCCGGAACCGATGGCAAAGTGATCCAGCTAGCAAAAAGCCCCTTAAAAGGGGCTCTGCTTGAACTGGTTGCGGGGGCTGGATTTGAACCAACGACCTTCGGGTTATGAGCCCGACGAGCTACCAGACTGCTCCACCCCGCGTCAAAGCTGGGCCCGGAGTATACGACCAGACAGACGCCTGGTCAACCTGACACTCCTCCAGCAAGAAAGCCCGCTACTGCGGGCTTCCTTGTCTTGCATGGTACCGAGGAGGGGACTCGAACCCCTACAGCCTATGGCCACTACCACCTCAAGGTAGCGTGTCTACCAATTCCACCACCTCGGCAAAACTTGCCTTACTTCTGCTCTGGAGCTTGCGGAACGTCACCTGCAGATCCTGCGGGCTTCTGCTCTTCGAGCACCGGCACATCATCAGATGCCGGCTTTTGCTGCTGAACCTCAATGGCGGCCGGATCCGGCAGACCAACGTGACTCAGAGCCTCAGCCTTTTGCTTAGCAAAGAATGCTAAACCCAGACTGGTAATGAAAAAAACCGCGGCGAGTATACCAGTAAAGCGACTCAGAAAGGTAGCAGAACCTTGGCTTCCGAAGACAGTACCCGAAGCACCTGCACCAAACGAAGCGCCTGCATCCGCGCCTTTACCATGTTGCAGCAACACCAGAACCACAACGCCGATGGCGACGAGCAGGTGCACCACGATAACGACAGTCTCAAGCATCTCGTCAGCTTCCTGCGGCACGACAAATCGCACCGAACTCATCTGCATTCAGGGAGGCCCCACCCACAAGCCCCCCATCAATATCCGGCATCCCGAACAACTCAGCCGCACTGGCAGCCTTCACACTGCCGCCGTACAGAATCCTCACACCCGCCGCCACCTCGGCACTCTCGGCCGACAATTGCGAACGGATCGCAGCATGAACTTCTTGCGCTTGAGCAGGAGAAGCCGTCAACCCGGTACCGATGGCCCAGACAGGCTCATACGCGATCACCGCAGAAGAGAAGGCACCAACACCCAACTCCTCGATGACACTACCAATCTGCTCACCAACCACACGCAGGGTTTCGCCTGCCTCACGCTGCTCGCGGGTCTCGCCGACACAGAGAATCGGAACCAGACCGCACGCCTGAGCCGCAGCAAACTTGCGACTCACCACATCATTACGCTCACCAAGAATCAAACGACGCTCGGAGTGACCAACGAGGACCCACTTGCAACCTGCATCTTCCAGTTGAACCGCAGCAATCTCCCCGGTAAGGGCAGCCTGCATGGGCTCTATCGCGCAATCCTGGGCACCAATGGAAATGGAGCCACCATCGAGTACTTGAGCAACCTGAGCGATGTAAAGGGAAGGCGGGATGACCACCACATCGACATCAGCCGGCACAACCTGCCGATGAAGACCTTTGATCAGCTCTGCGACGCTGGCGCGGGTACCGTGCATTTTCCAGTTACCAGCTACCAAAGGGCGACGCATGCCGTACCTCGTCGATCAAAGTGGGCGCAGATGTTATCCGAGGTTTTTCCAACTAGCAAGCGAAATCAAGCACATACCTCGGAAACAACCTTCACGAGCTCCTCGGCGTAACTGCGGACCTGCTTTTCGTCGTCCCCTTCCACCATCACACGCACCAGCGGCTCGGTCCCGGACTTGCGCAACAGTACTCGCCCGCGCCCCGCCATGCGTTCGGTGACCCTGGCACAAGCGTCCTTAACGGCCGGGTGCTCGACAGGATCCAGGCCTTCCCCGCTGTAGCGGACATTGAGAAGAACCTGCGGGCACTTGCGCATGCCCTGGCGAGCCTCCGCCAGCGACTGGCCACGGCGCTGCAGGGCCAGCAGCACCTGCAGCGCCGCAATCAAGGCATCGCCGGTGGTGGTGAAGTAGCTGCAAAGGATGTGTCCGGAATTTTCCCCGCCCAGGGTCCAGCCACGCTCATGCATCTCGGCAATCACATAGCGATCGCCGACCTTGGCACGAGTAAAGGGAATCCCCATCTCGGCAAGCGCCAGCTCCAGACCAAGATTGGTCATGAGCGTACCCACGACGCCATCATTGCTGAGCTTGCCCCGCTCCTGGAGATCGCGGGCAATGATGTACAGCAGCTCATCCCCGTCCACGATGGCGCCTGTGTGGTCGACCATCAGCACGCGGTCGCCGTCGCCATCGAAGGCAATACCGATGTCCGCATGTTGGGCCACGACCTCGGCCTGCAAGGCCTGCATGTGGGTGGAGCCGCATTTGTCATTGATGTTCAGGCCGTTGGGCTGCGCCGCAAGCACCGAAACGTTGCCCCCCAACTCACGGAACACACTCGGCGCCACCTTGTAGGTCGCACCATGGGCACAGTCGACGACGATCTTCATGCCGCCCAGGTCCGTGCTCATCGGCACCGTGCTCTTGCAGAACTCGATGTAGCGCCCCGCCGCGTCGTTGATCCGGGAAACCTTGCCGAGGTTGGCCGACTCCACCACCTGCATCGGCTGGTCGAGCAGCTCCTCGATCATCAATTCGACTTCATCGGAGAGCTTCACACCCTGGCCGGAGAAGAACTTGATGCCGTTGTCGCTGTGGGGGTTGTGGGATGCGCTGATCACGATGCCCGCATCCGCCAGAAAGGTGCGCGTCAGGTAGGCAATCGCCGGCGTGGGCATGGGACCCAGCAGCATCACGTCGGCACCGGCGGCAGAGAGACCAGCCTCCAGGGCGGACTCGAACATGTAGCCGGAGATCCGCGTGTCCTTGCCGATGAGGATTCGGCACTTGCCCTGCTTGCGGAACGCCATGCCCGCCGCCCAGCCGAGCTTGAGCATGAAGTCCGGAGTGATAGGGAATTGCCCAACGTGCCCACGAATGCCGTCGGTGCCAAAGTACTTTCTGCTCATCTACTGCTCCGCGATTCCTACTCCGCCGCTTCGACTGCGGCGATCATTCTGATGACATCAACCGTCTCGGCCACATCGTGTACCCGCAGGATGCACGCGCCCTTTGAGACGGCCAGGGCTGCTAGCCCAAGACTGCCGTACAGGCGCTGGTCGACATCACGCCCCAGCACCTGACCGATCATGCTTTTCCGCGACACACCGACTAACAGGGGACGACCAAGCCCCCCCAGCTCAGCCAGATGACGAAACAGCACGAGATTGTGCTGGAGACTCTTGGCAAAGCCGAACCCGGGATCGAGCACGATTCGCTCTTCAGGAATACCGGCTTCGCTGCAGGCTCTCATGCGCTCCTGCAGGAAATCACCGACTTCCCGGACGACATCGTCGTAGGCAGGCGCATCCTGCATGTTGCCGGGCTCTCCACGCATGTGCATCAGGCACACGGGAAGACCACTGTCCGCGGCAGCATCCAGCGCTCCATCCCGGCGCAAGGCTCGCACATCGTTGATGAGGCCCGCGCCCAACCTGGCGCCTTCCCGCATCACGGCAGGGGTGGACGTATCCAGGGAGATGATGACATCCAGCTCGCGCGCAATCGCCTCGACCACTGGCGCGACTCGCTCCAGCTCCTCGGTAGGCGAGACCGGGCGAGCGCCAGGCCGAGTCGACTCCCCGCCGACATCGATGAGCGTCGCTCCGGACGCCACCATGGCGCTGGCGTGACGCAGCGCCGCGTCGCGCTGACTGAAGCGACCGCCATCGGAAAAGGAGTCGGGAGTTACGTTAAGGATGCCCATGACATGCGGGCGCCCCAAATCAAGAACCCGGTTGCCGCAAGGCAACCGGGTCGGGTACTGCATGGAACTCATCAAGAATCCTTAGTGTTCGCCAGCGGGCCCACCGATCGGATTCTCCGGGCGAGGCGACTCCTCACGCGGAGCGGACTTGCCGGAGGTACCCGAGCCACCTTGCCAATCCTTGGGCTCGCGCGGCTGGCGCCCAGCCATGATGTCGTCGATCTGGTCGGCGTCGATGGTTTCGAATTTCATCAACGCCTCGGCCATCATGTCGAGCTTGTCGCGGTGATCCACCAGGATCTGCTTGGCGGTGGCATAGCAGTGATCGATGATGCTGCGCACTTCCTGATCAATGAGCTGCGCGGTCTGCGCCGATACATTCGAGTGCTGACTACCAGCACTGCGCCCCAGGAAGACCTCACCCTCTTCTTCCGCATACATCAGCGGACCGAGCTTCTCGGACAAGCCCCACTTGGTCACCATGTTCCGCGCGATCTGGGTCGCACGCATGATGTCGTTGGACGCGCCCGTGGTCACGCCGTCGAAGCCCAGGGTCATTTCCTCGGCGATCCGGCCGCCGAACAGCGAGCAGACCTGGCTGATCAGCGCGCGCTTGGACAGGCTGTAGCGATCCTCTTCAGGGAGGAACATGGTGACGCCCAGCGCCCGGCCACGCGGAATGATCGAAACCTTGTAGACCGGATCATGCTCCGGAACGATGCGACCCACGATCGCGTGACCGGCCTCGTGGTAGGCGGTATTAAGCTTCTCCTTCTCCGACATGACCATGGTCTTGCGCTCGGCGCCCATCATGATCTTGTCCTTGGCCAGTTCGAACTCACGCATCTCGACGATGCGCTTGTTCACACGGGCAGCGAACAGCGAAGCCTCGTTGACCAGGTTCGCCAGGTCAGCCCCCGAGAAACCGGGCGTGCCACGGGCGATGACAGCAGGATCCACATCGTCGCCAACCGGCACCTTGCGCATGTGCACCTTGAGAATCTGCTCGCGCCCACGGATGTCCGGCAGACCTACAACCACCTGGCGATCGAAGCGGCCCGGGCGGAGCAGCGCCGGGTCGAGCACATCCGGACGGTTGGTGGCGGCGATCACGATGATGCCGTCGTTCATTTCGAAACCGTCCATCTCCACCAGCAACTGGTTGAGGGTCTGCTCGCGCTCGTCATGACCACCACCCAGGCCGGCGCCGCGATGGCGACCGACGGCGTCGATCTCGTCGATGAAGATGATGCAGGGGGCGTGTTTCTTGGCCTGGTCGAACATGTCGCGTACACGTGAGGCGCCCACGCCAACGAACATCTCGACGAAATCAGAACCGGAAATGGTGAAGAACGGAACCTTGGCTTCGCCCGCAATCGCCTTGGCGAGCAGGGTCTTGCCGGTACCGGGCGGGCCGACCATCAGCACGCCACGGGGAATGCGACCGCCCAGGCGCTGGAACTTGCCCGGGTCACGCAGGAACTCGACAAGCTCGCCGACTTCTTCCTTGGCTTCGTCGCAACCCGCGACGTCGGCCAGGGTGGTCTTCACCTGGTCCTCGGACAGCAGGCGGGCCTTGCTCTTGCCAAAGCTCATCGGGCCACCACGGCCACCGCCACCGCCCTGCATCTGACGCATGAAGAACATGAAGACCGCGATGATCACCAGGATGGGGAAGCTGGCAACGAGCAACTGGGTCCAGATGCTCTGCTGCTCAGGCTGGCGCCCCTCGATGACCACGTTGTTGTTGACCAGGTCACCGATCAGGCCGTTGTCCTGAATGGCAGGCCGGATGGTCTTGAAGGTATCGCCGTCATTGCGCTTGCCGGTGATGACATAGCCATCGACGGTGACGCGCTCGACCTTGCCGTCCTTCACCTGCTGGATGAAGTCGGAATAGTTCAGCGTCTGCGGTTCGCTGGGGCTGGAGAAGTTGTTCATCACCGTGACCAGTACGGCGGCGATGATCAGCCACAGGATCAGGTTCTTTGCCATGTCGTTCAATTAGCTACCCTCTGGAGCAGGCTCCGTCACGGAACGTGCCCCGCATGACGGCTGGTTATCAACCGGCCTAACTTACACCACAACCCCTGCCGGCCGGCAGGCGCCGTCTGTAACCCTTTATGATGCCTGGCGCTCGCCGTGACGGCGGTCCCACTCCATGAGACCCGCGAACCACCTGTCTGTCGCAGTCTATTCCCCGCGGAAGCCGCGCGCGAGCAGGTATTGCTCACGGGAGCGATCACGCGACGAAAGCGGTTTGCGCATCAGCACCTTGTCGAACATTTCCTTGACCTGCTTGTGGTAGAGGTCAAATCCCTCACCCTGGAATATCTTGATCAGGAAATCGCCACCCGGCGTCAGGACTCGCACCGCAAGATCGAGCGCCAGCTCGCACAGGTACATGGCACGCGGCTGATCGGCCGCCCTGACACCACTCATATTGGGGGCCATGTCGGAAATCACAAGGTCGACCGGGTGCTCGCCGATCGCCTCGAGGATCCGGGCAAAGACCACATCGTCGGTGAAGTCCCCCTGAATGAAGGTGACGTCCGGAATGCTGTCCATTTCAAGGATGTCCGACGCGATGAGCCGCCCTCGATCGCCGATCACCCGACTGGTGACCTGGGACCAGCCGCCCGGCGCAGCCCCGAGGTCGACCACGGTCATGCCGGGTCGAAGAATGCGGTCCTTCTCCTGAATCTCCAGCAGCTTGTAGCTGGCACGCGAACGATAACCATCCTTCTGCGCCATCTTGACGTATGGGTCATCGAAATGTTCTTTCAGCCAACGATGGCTAGTCTTGGAACGGGCCACGGGATACCTCGTGTTCGGCTGTGCGCCCCGAAGTCACTCGGGTAAACTAGCAGCCTTTTTTCGCAGGGGTCTGATTATGGCGCTCTCTCAGGAGCACAAGAAGCAATACAAATCTATAGGCCACCACCTGAAACCGGTATTGATCGTGGCCGAGAACGGCCTGACCGAAGGGGTCCTGGCCGAACTGGATCGTGCGCTCAACGATCACGAACTGATCAAGGTGCAGTTCCGCATCACCGAACGCGAGGATCGGCGCGCACTGATTGACGAGCTTTGCGAAGCCGGCAAGTGCGAACTGGTTCAGGTCATCGGCAAGATGGCGCTGATCTACCGCCGCAATCCCAAGCCCAACCGCAACCTCTCCAACATCAGCCGCTTCAGCGGCCTTTGATGCCTTGAAGCCGACGGGGCGCCACTTAGCGCGCCCTGCGGCGATCACTGCCCGGCACGGGCTGCACGACCAGCAACGCACCACACAGCGTCAACACCATGTAGCTGAATGCCAACAGGCGAGCGAACTCGGCTTTCCAGAAGCTGACGACCAGAAAGATCATTGCCGCCAGCAGGATGACCAACAGCAACTGCCCTCGCGAATCCCGCAACACACTGCGCGCGCCCTCCAGCCAGGCCAGCAGCCCCAACTGAAGCACGCCACAGAACGCCGCAAACCCCACCAACAGCGGGGAAAGGCTGCGAGACAGCTCTTCCACCAACAATGGCGCGAATCCCACTCGCTCCAAGGCTGGCAGAACCACGAAGTGCAGCAGCCAGAGGCCGCCGACCCAGAATGTCTGGGCCAGCTGCCACCCGGCTACCGCCGCACGGGACGAGCGTCGATCAGATATGGCGAACCTCGACGATCTCGTACTCGACCAGACCGCTGGGCGTCTTCACCACCACCACATCACCCTCGACCTTGCCCACCAGCGCTCGCGCGATGGGGGAGCTGACCGAGAGCTTGCCACGCTTGATGTCGGCCTCGTCGTCACCCACGATCTGGTAGGTCACGGTTTCGTCGGTCTCGACGTTGGCGATGTCCACGGTCACACCGAAGATCACCTTGCCACTGTGGGGGATGGTGGTGATGTCGATGATGTGGGCGTTGGACAGCTTGGCCTCGATGTCGCGGATGCGCGCCTCGGCCAGGCCCTGCTGCTCACGGGCAGCATGGTACTCGGCGTTCTCCTTGAGATCGCCCAGCTCACGCGCCTCGGCAATGGCCTGGCTGATCTTCGGGCGCTCGATCTTGAGCGCCTTGAGTTCGTCTTCCAGGGCCTGAGCGCCCTGGATGGTCATCGGAAACTTGGTCATGCGTTGATTCCTGCATGGAGATCCTGCAAGCGGCGCACGGTCTTCTCGGGACCGAACTTGAGCGCCTCACAGACCGCCTGCCCCGCCGCGATGGTGGTGGTGCAGTAGATCTTGTGCTGCAGGGCGTTACGACGGATCGAGTAGGAGTCGGCAATGGACTGACGCCCCTCGGTGGTATTGATGATCAGGGTGACCTCGTCGTTCTTGATCATGTCGACCACATGGGGACGACCTTCGGTCACCTTGTTCACCCGGCGTACCGGCAGGCCGGCGGCCTCGATGACACGCGCGGTACCGGCAGTCGCCACGACCTCGAAGCCCAGCGCCACCAGGTCACGAGCGACTTGAACGGCCTCGGCCTTGTCGTCTTCGCGCACGCTGATGAAGGCAGTACCGGAGTTCGGGAGGATCTCGCTGGCACCGAGCTGGGCCTTGGCAAAGGCCTCGCCGAAGGTATCACCCACGCCCATGACCTCGCCAGTGGACTTCATTTCCGGGCCGAGGATCGGGTCGACGCCCGGGAACTTGGCGAAGGGGAACACCGCCTCCTTGACGCTGAAGAACGGCGGGATGATCTCCTGGGTGAAGCCGACCTCAGCCAGGCTCTTGCCTGCCATGACGCGTGCGGCCACCTTGGCCAGGGACTCGCCGATGCACTTGGAGACGAACGGCACGGTACGGGACGCGCGCGGGTTCACCTCGATCACGTAGATGTCCTCGCCCTGCACAGCCATCTGCACGTTCATCAGGCCGACGACGCCCAGCTCCAGGGCCATCTTCTTGACCTGCTCGCGGATCTCGTCCTGGATGTGCTTCGGCAGCGAGTACGGCGGCAGCGAGCACGCGGAGTCACCGGAGTGCACGCCGGCCTGCTCGATGTGCTGCATGATCGCGCCGATCACGACGGTTTCGCCATCACACACCGCATCCACGTCCACCTCGATGGCGCAGTTGAGGAAGCGATCCAGCAGCACCGGGCTGTCGTTGGAGACCTTCACGGCCTCACGCATGTAGCGCTTGAGCTCTTCTTCCTGGTAGACGATTTCCATCGCACGGCCGCCCAGCACGTAGGACGGACGCACCACCATCGGGTAGCCGATGCCTTTGGACAGGGCCAGGGCTTCGTCTTCGCTACGGGCCGTGGCGTTGGCCGGTTGGCGCAGGTTGAGACGCTGGACCATCTGCTGGAAGCGCTCGCGGTCTTCGGCACGGTCGATGGCATCCGGGCTGGTGCCGATGATCGGCACGCCGGCCTCTTCGAGGGCGCGGCACAGCTTCAGCGGGGTTTGGCCGCCGTACTGCACGATGACGCCCTTGGGCTGCTCGACGCGGACGATCTCCAGTACGTCTTCCAGGGTCACCGGCTCGAAATACAGGCGATCCGAGGTGTCGTAGTCGGTGGAGACGGTCTCCGGGTTGCAGTTGACCATGATGGTCTCGTAGCCGTCTTCGCGCATCGCCAACGCGGCGTGTACGCAGCAGTAGTCGAACTCGATGCCTTGGCCGATGCGGTTGGGGCCGCCACCCAGGATCATGATCTTGTCGCGACCGGACGGGTTCGCCTCGCACTCTTCCTCGTAGGTCGAGTACATGTAGGCGGTGTCGGTGGCGAACTCGGCAGCACAGGTGTCGACGCGCTTGTACACCGGCAGCACTTTCAGCTTGTGGCGATGGGCCCGCAGGTTCTTCTCGGTGACACCCAGCAGCTTGGCGAGGCGCGCATCGGAGAAGCCCTTGCGCTTGAGGCGGCGCATCAGCTCGTAGTCGATCCCGGACAGACCCAGGGTCTGCACCTGCTGCTCTTCCTTCACCAGGTCTTCGATCTGGATCAGGAACCACTCATCGATGCGGGTGAGGTCGAACACTTCTTCGACCGTCTTGCCGGCGCGGAATGCATCAGCCACGTACCAGATACGCTCGGCGCCCGGCACGGTCAGCTCGCGCTTGAGGATGCTCTCGGCCTCGGGGTCGGCCAGGTCCAGCTTGGGATCGAAGCCGGCAACGCCGACTTCCAGACCACGCAGGGCCTTCTGCACGGACTCCTGGAAGGTGCGACCGATGGCCATCACTTCGCCCACGGACTTCATCTGGGTGGTCAGGCGGGCGTCAGCCTTGGGGAACTTCTCGAAGGCAAAGCGCGGAACCTTGGTCACCACATAGTCGATGGCCGGCTCGAAGGACGCCGGGGTACGACCGCCGGTGATGTCGTTCTGCAGTTCGTCCAGGGTGTAGCCGACAGCCAGCTTGGCGGCGATCTTGGCGATCGGGAAGCCGGTGGCCTTGGAAGCCAGGGCGGAGGAGCGGGATACGCGCGGGTTCATCTCGATCACGACCATGCGGCCGGTGTTCGGGCAGATGCCGAACTGCACGTTGGAACCGCCGGTCTCCACGCCGATCTCGCGCAGCACCGCCAGGGAGGCGTTGCGCAGGATCTGGTATTCCTTGTCGGTCAGGGTCTGCGCGGGCGCCACGGTGATGGAGTCACCGGTGTGCACGCCCATCGGGTCGAAGTTCTCGATGGCGCAGACGATGATGCAGTTGTCCTTCTTGTCGCGGACAACCTCCATCTCGTATTCCTTCCAGCCGATCAGGGACTCGTCGATCAGCAGCTCGTTGGTCGGGGACAGGTCCAGGCCACGAGCACAGATCTCTTCGAACTCTTCACGGTTGTAGGCGATGCCGCCACCGGTGCCGCCCATGGTGAAGGACGGACGGATGATGCAGGGGAAGCCGACCATCTCGAGGACGCCATAGGCCTCCTCCATGCTGTGGGCGATGCCGGAGCGCGGGCAGGCCAGGCCGATGTCCTTCATGGCCTTGTCGAAGCGCGAACGGTCCTCGGCCTTGTCGATGGTGTCGGCGTTGGCACCGATCATCTCGACGCCGAACTTCTCCAGGACGCCATGGCGCTCCAGGTCCAGGGCGCAGTTCAGCGCGGTCTGGCCGCCCATAGTGGGCAGGAGGGCGTCAGGACGTTCCTTCTCGATGATCTTGGCAACGGTCTGCCACTTGATCGGCTCGATGTAGGTGGCGTCGGCCATGGCCGGGTCGGTCATGATGGTGGCCGGGTTGGAGTTCACCAGGATGACGCGGAAACCTTCTTCCTTCAGGGCCTTGCAGGCCTGGGCGCCCGAGTAGTCGAACTCGCAGGCCTGGCCGATGACGATGGGGCCGGCGCCGAGGATCAGGATGCTTTTGATATCTGTACGTTTTGGCATGGTCTTACTCGAATCCTTGGGTCAGTCGGCGAGGATCAGCGGCGCTTGGCCATGGTTTCGATGAAGCGATCGAACAGCGGAGCCACATCGTGCGGACCGGGGCTCGCCTCGGGGTGCCCCTGGAAGCTGAAGGCCACCTTGTCGGTACGCTCGATGCCCTGCAGGGTGCCGTCGAACAGCGACTTGTGGGTGGCACGCAGGTTGGCCGGCATGCTGGACTCGTCCACGGCGAAACCGTGGTTCTGGCTGGTGATCATCACCACGCCGGAATCCAGGTCCTGCACCGGGTGGTTGGCACCGTGGTGGCCGTGGCCCATCTTCATGGTGCGAGCACCGGAGGCCAGGGCCAGCAACTGGTGGCCCAGGCAGATACCGAACACCGGGATGTCGGTCTCAAGGATTTCCTTGATGGCGGCGATGGCGTAGTCGCAAGGCTCCGGGTCACCCGGGCCGTTGGACAGGAAGACGCCATCCGGATTCAGGGCGAGCACGTCCTTGGCCGGGGTCTTGGCCGGCACCACGGTCAGGCGGCAACCACGTGCGACGAGCATGCGCAGGATGTTCAGCTTCACGCCGTAGTCATAGGCCACCACGTGGTAGGGCAGCTCGGCAGCAGCGATCTCGGGGTGGCTGTCGCTTTCCAGGTTCCAGACACTGGAGCGCCATTCATAAGGCTTCTCGCAGGTCACTTCCTTGGCCAGGTCCATGCCCTTCAGGCCCGGGAAGCTGCGTGCCAGTTCCAGTGCCTTTTCCTCGGTGGCATCGGCGCCGACGAGGATGCAGCCGTTCTGGGAGCCCTTCTCACGCAGGATGCGGGTCAGGCGGCGGGTATCAAGCCCCGCGATCGCAACGGTACCGGTCGCCTGCAGGTATTCCGGCAGGGACTGCTTGCTGCGCCAGTTGCTGGCCAGCAGCGGCAGGTCGCGAATGATCAGGCCGGCGGCCCAGACGCGGTCGGACTCGGCATCTTCCGGCGTGATGCCGGTGTTGCCGATGTGGGGATAGGTCAGGGTGACGATCTGCTGCGCATAGGAAGGATCGGTGAGGATTTCCTGGTAGCCGGTCATGGCAGTGTTGAACACCACCTCTCCGATGGTCTGGCCGTCGGCCCCGATGGACTCGCCGCGGAAAATGCTGCCGTCGGCAAGCGCGAGTATGGCTGGCTTAGTCAAGAAGACCTCCCGTATCTAAGGCTGAAGCAAACGCAGATTGTAAAAAAGCGGGATGACGTTGATACCGTCACCCCGCTTTTTTATCTGAGCCATTTCTGCGTAACTTTTAGTGGACACACTAAAGCTGCAGCTTACAGGAATGCGTCATTTCGGTCCACAGGAAAGACATCACCAAACTGCATTCCGCGACCAACAATCAGCGCAGACCCAGCACATCCTGCATGTCGTACAGGCCGGCACCCTGGCCATCCAGCCACAGCGCGGCACGTACGGCGCCACGGGCGAACGTCATGCGACTGGACGCCTTGTGGGTGATCTCGACGCGCTCGCCATCGGCCGCGAACAGGACGGTATGGTCGCCGACCACATCACCTGCACGCACGGTGGCGAAGCCGATGGTTTCGCGCTCGCGAGCGCCCGTCTGCCCTTCACGGCCATAAACCGCCACCTTCGACAGGTCGCGCCCCAGGGCCTCGGCCACCACCTCACCCATGCGCAGCGCGGTGCCGGAGGGGGCATCCACCTTGTGACGGTGATGGGCTTCGATGATCTCGATGTCCACTTCGTCGCCGAGCACCCGCGCAGCGGTGTCCAGCAGCTTGAGGCAGAGATTCACCCCGACGCTGAAGTTTGCGGCAAAGACGATGGGGATCTGCTTGGCCGCCTCGGCCAGCAGCGCCTTCTCCTCGGCGGTGAAACCGGTGGTGCCGATGACCATGGCCTTGCCCGCCTGGCGACAGACCTCCAGGTTCTTGAGGGTCACCGACGGGTGGGTGAAGTCGATCAGCACGTCGAACTCGTCCACCACCTTGGCCAGGTCGCCCGAGAGCGGCACACCGATACGCCCCAGCGCAGCCAGCTCACCCGCATCAGCCCCCACCAGGGTGCTGTCGGGCCGATCGATGGCGGCGGTCAGGCCGGCACCCGGGTTCTGCTGGACCGCTTCGATCAGGGTCTTGCCCATGCGCCCGGCGGCGCCCATCACTGCAATACGTCGCATAACGAACAAAGCTCCAAGCTAGAAGCGCCAGGCCCCGCGCACGACCAGGCCAAGCCTGCCGTGCGCCGCCTGGCGCCCTGCGTCAAAGATCACCAAAGAAGCGCTTCATGCCTTCGAACCAGGTGCTGGCCTTGGGCGAATGGGAGCCGTCACTCTGCAGGCTCTTGCGGAACTCTTCCAGCAGTTCCCGCTGGCGCTTGTCCAGGTTCACCGGCGTCTCGACCACCACGCGGCACATCAGGTCGCCCGCGCCACCGCCCCGCACAGGGGCAACGCCCTTGCCACGCAGACGGAACAGCTTGCCGGTCTGGGTCGCCTCGGGGATCTTCAACTTGACGCGGCCGTCCAGGGTCGGCACCTCCAGCTCACCGCCCAGCGCCGCATCGGCGAAGCTGATCGGCACCTCGCAGTACAGGTGCTTGCCGTCACGCTGGAAGATCGGGTGCTCACGCACGTTGACCACCACGTACAGGTCGCCGGGCGGACCGCCCATCACGCCCGCCTCGCCTTCGCCGGACAGGCGGATGCGGTCGCCGGTGTCCACGCCGGACGGCACCTTCACCGACAGGGTCTTGTGCTCTTCCACACGCCCCTGGCCATGGCAGCTGCCGCACGGGTCGCTGATCATCTTGCCGGTGCCGTGGCAGCGCGGGCAGGTCTGCTGGACGGAGAAGAAGCCCTGCTGCATGCGCACCTGCCCAATGCCACCACAGGTGGTGCAGGTGACGGGGCTGGTGCCTTTCTTCGCACCGGAGCCATCGCAGGTCTTGCAGTTGACCAGGGTCGGCACACGGATGGTCACGGTCGTGCCGCGAACCGCCTCTTCGAGATCCAGCTCAAGGGTGTAGCGCAGGTCGCTGCCGCGCTGGGCACCGCCACGCTGGCCACCGCGCTGGCCACCGAAGAAGTCGCTGAACACGTCGCCGAAGATGTCGGAGAAGCTGGCGCCACCGAATCCCGCCCCACCGCCGCCGCCCATCTGCGGATCGACGCCGGCATGGCCGTACTGATCGTAGGCCGCGCGCTTGCTGGCATCCGAGAGGATTTCGTAGGCCTCGTTGGCCTCCTTGAATTTCTCCTCGGACTCCTTGTCCCCCGGGTTGCGGTCCGGGTGGTACTTCATGGCCAGGCGACGATAGGCCTTCTTCAGCTCGGCCTCGCTGGCGCCACGCTCCACACCGAGGATTTCGTAAAAGTCACGTTTAGCCATTGGTTCTCTGCACTCTGAAAGTTTCGCGCCCTCCAGACACGCCGACGCGGGAGCAAGCCCCCGCGTGGCGAATCACCCCGAGCCGAGCGGCTCGGGGCAGGAGCGCAAGCAAGCGTGGCGCTTACTTGTTGTCCTTGACCTCTTCGAACTCGGCGTCGACGGCATCGTCGGCAGCCTTGTCGTCGCCTGCGGGAGCACCCTCGCCGGCCTTGGCCTGCTCGGCGTACATCTTCTGCGCCAGCGGAGCGGAAGCCTGGGACAGCGCGTTCATCTTGGCTTCGATCTCGGCCTTGTCATCGCCCTTCACGGCAACTTCCAGCTCGCCTACAGCTTTCTCGATGGCCGCTTTCTCTTCAGCAGTGGCCTTGTCGCCCGCTTCGGTGATCATCTTGCGGGTGGCGTGAACCAGCGCATCGCCCTGGTTGCGGGCACCGGCCAGCTCTTCGAACTTGCGGTCTTCCTCGGCGTTGGCTTCGGCGTCACGCACCATCTGCTGGATTTCTTCCTCGGACAGGCCGGAGTTGGCCTTGATCACGATGGACTGCTGCTTGCCGGTGGCCTTGTCCTTGGCGGACACGTGCAGGATGCCGTTGGCGTCGATGTCGAAGGTCACTTCGATCTGCGGCACGCCACGCGGAGCCGGCGGGATCTCGGCCAGGTCGAACTTGCCCAGGGACTTGTTCTGGCCGGCCTGTTTGCGCTCACCCTGCAGCACGTGAATGGTCACGGCGGACTGGTTGTCGTCGGCAGTGGAGAACACCTGGGACTTCTTGGTCGGGATGGTGGTGTTCTTCTCGATCAGCGGAGTCATCACGCCGCCCAGGGTCTCGATACCCAGGGTCAGCGGGCTCACGTCGAGCAGCAGCACGTCCTTCACGTCACCGGCCAGTACGGCGCCCTGGATGGCCGCACCGATGGCGACGGCTTCGTCCGGGTTGACGTCCTTGCGCGCTTCCTTGCCGAAGAAGTCGGCGACTTGCTTCTGCACCAGCGGCATGCGGGTCTGACCACCGACCAGGATGACTTCGTGGATATCGCCCACGTCCAGGCCAGCATCTTTCAGCGCGATGCGGCACGGCTCGATGGTGCGAGCAACCAGGTCTTCCACCAGGGCTTCCAGCTTGGCGCGGGAAATCTTCACGTTCAGGTGCTTCGGACCGGTCTGGTCTGCAGTGATGTACGGCAGGTTGACGTCGGTCTGCTGGCTGGAGGACAGCTCGATCTTGGCCTTCTCGGCAGCCTCTTTCAGGCGCTGCATGGCCAGCGGGTCGCCCTTCAGGTCGATGCCGGACTCTTTCTTGAACTCGTCGACGAGGTAGTCGATCAGGCGGATGTCGAAGTCCTCGCCACCCAGGAAGGTGTCGCCGTTGGTGGCCAGCACTTCGAACTGGTGCTCGCCGTCCACTTCGGCGATCTCGATGACCGACACGTCGAAGGTACCGCCACCCAGGTCATAGACGATCACGGTGTGGTCGCCCTTGGCCTTGTCCATGCCGTAGGCCAGCGCAGCCGCGGTGGGCTCGTTGATGATGCGCTTGACGTCCAGGCCGGCGATACGGCCGGCGTCCTTGGTGGCCTGGCGCTGGCTGTCGTTGAAGTAGGCCGGTACGGTGATGACAGCTTCGGTCACCGGCTCGCCGAGGTAGTCTTCGGCGGTCTTCTTCATCTTCTTCAGCACTTCCGCGGAGATCTGCGGAGGCGCCATCTTCTGGCCCTTCACTTCCACCCAGGCGTCACCGTTGTCGGCCTTGGCGATCTTGTAGGGAACCAGCTTGATGTCCTTCTGCACGACATCCTCGTCGAAGCGGCGGCCAATCAGGCGCTTCACGGCGTAGAGGGTGTTGTGCGGGTTGGTGACGGCCTGGCGCTTGGCGGACTGGCCGACCAGGATCTCGCCGTCGTTGGTGTAGGCGATGATCGAGGGGGTGGTACGCGCGCCTTCGGCGTTCTCGATCACCTTGACGTTGCCATTCTCAAGAATGGAAACGCAGGAGTTGGTGGTACCCAGGTCGATACCGATGATCTTGCCCATATTCTCTCTCCCGAAACTTTGATTTCTTTACGGCCCCGCTCGCTTGGGGGCCGCATCAGCATGTGAACGCTTGGACTACCAGATGGGGGCCCTGAGCCGGATTTCAAGCCTGCTCGTCGATGGACGGCGGCGCTTCGGCCGGGGCCTTGCTGACCACGACCATGGCCGGGCGCAGCAGGCGGCCGTTGAGCAGGTAGCCCTTCTGGAAGACCTTCAGGACGCTACCCGGCTCGACATGGGTGCTCTCTTCCATTGCCATCGCCTGATGATGCTCCGGGTTGAACGGAGCGCCATGGGGGTCGACGGCCTCGACCTGGAAGCGCTTCAGGGTGTCGTGGAACAGCTTCAGGGTCAGCTCGACGCCTTCACGTACAGGGCGAACGGCCTCGTCCTCGGCACTGGTCAGCTCCAGGCCACGCTCCAGGCTGTCGACCACCGGCAGCAGGTCGTTGGCGAACTTCTCCAGGGCGAACTTGTGCGCCTTCTCGACATCCTGCTCCGCACGGCGGCGGATGTTCTGCAGCTCGGCGGCGGTACGCAGGGACTGGTCCTGGGCCGCAGCCAGCTGCTCCTCCAGCGCCTGGACGCGGGCCACGAGGTCCTCGCCCGCCACGTCAGCCGGTGCGCTCACCTCGGGGTTCTGGGTATCCAGGTTCTGTTCGTCTGCCATGCCTTCCTCCTTACTGAAACGGTGGCGGGGAATGACCCGCCGATCTGTCCGCCTATATGGGGTCGCAATTTGTCGCTTCAAGGGCAGGAGGCGATTGTCAGCCGGAAAACAAACACTGTATAAATAGCCAGCCTAAGCCCAGGGGAGTCCCCACCATGCTGGTCCACCTCTCAGTCCACAACTACGCCATCGTCGAGCACCTGGATCTTGAGCTCGAAGGCGGCATGACCGTGATCACCGGCGAGACCGGCGCGGGCAAGTCGATCATGCTCGACGCCCTCGGCCTGACCCTGGGCGACCGCGCCGACAGCGGCGCCGTCCGCCCCGGCGCGGAGAAGGCCGACGTCCTCGCCAGCTTCGACCTGAGCGACATCCCCGAAGCCCGCGCCTGGCTCGCCGAGCGGGACCTGGAAACCGACGGCTCGTGCATCCTGCGCCGGGTCATCACTGCGGAAGGACGCTCCCGTGCCTATATAAATGGCACGCCCTGCCCCCAGGGCGATCTCAAGGCACTGGGCGAACTGCTGATCGACATCCACAGCCAGCATGAACATCAGTCGCTGCTCAAGCCGGACACCCATCGGCGCCTGCTGGACGAATTTGCCGGCGCCAGCGACCTGGCCCGCCAGGTCCAGCTCGCCGCCCAGCGCTGGCGCCAGACCCGCCAGGAGCTCCAGCGCCTGTCACGCAACAGCGAGGAGCAGCGCGCCCGCCACCAATTGCTCAGCTACCAGCTGGAAGAGCTGGAGCAACTGGCCCTCGGCGACAACGAACTGGAGCAACTGGAAGCCGAGCACAAGACCCTGTCCAACGCCGAAGGCCTGCTGGCCGGCTGCCGCCAGGTACTGGACATGTGCAGCGAGAGCGATGCTGGCAACGTCCTCAGCGCCCTCACCTCCAGCCTCAACCGCCTGACGGCCTTCAACGCCCAGCAGGGCCCCATTGCCGAAGCCGTCAACCTGCTGGCCAGCGCCCAGATCCAGGTGGAAGAAGCGGTCGGCGAGATCAACCGCTTCATCGACCATTTCGATGCCGATCCTCACCGCCAGCAGGAGGTCGAAGAACGCCTCGATACGCTCTACACACTGGCCCGCAAGCACCGCATCCATCCCAGCGAACTGCCTCACCTGCAGCACACGCTGCTGGAGGAGATCGAAGCGCTCAATGCCGATGACGAGGCCGTGGAGCGCCTCGGGGACGAACTGGCGGCCTATGCCCGTCACTACCAAGCAAAAGCCGCCGAGCTGAGCCAGTTGCGCGGCAAAGCGGCCGGCAAGCTGGCCAAGGCCGTGGAGACGGAGATGCAACGCCTGGGCATGCCTGGCGGGCGTTTCAGCATCGAGCTGCGCAGTATCGAAAGCGACGAACCCCAGCCGAACGGGCAGGAACAGGTGGAGTTCCTGGTCAGCGCCAACCCGGGGCAGCCCCTCAAGGGCCTGGCCAAGGTCGCCTCGGGCGGCGAGCTGTCCCGGATCAGCCTGGCCATCCAGGTCATCACCGCACAGACCTCGCGGGTACCGACCCTGGTGTTCGACGAAGTGGATGTGGGCATCGGCGGCCCCACCGCAGAAGTGGTCGGCCAGTTGCTGCGGCGCCTGGGCGAACGCGGCCAGGTCCTCACCGTCACCCACCTGCCCCAGGTGGCCGCCCAGGGCCATCACCACCTCTTCGTGCACAAGAAGCGCGGCAGCAAGGAAACCCGCACCGCCGTCGCCAACCTCGACGACGCGGCGCGCGTAGAGGAGATCGCCCGCATGCTGGGCGGCGTCGACCTCACCGAAGAGTCCATCGCCCACGCCCGCAAGATGGTCACCAGCGCCCGCCACTGATTCGCGCAGGCATGAAAAAGGCGACCCGAGGTCGCCTTTTTCATGGAGCGGAAATCACTTCTTCTTGCGCACGTACAGCACCAGATTGTGATCGACGAGCTCGAAGCCATGCTCTTTCACGATCTCTTTCTGCCGCTTTTCGATTTCGGCGTCGATGAATTCGATGACCTCACCGGAGTCCACGCAGACCATGTGGTCGTGGTGGCCACTGTCAGCCAGTTCGAACACGGCATGGCCGCCATCGAAGTTGTGGCGGACGACGAGGCCGGCAGCCTCGAACTGGGTAAGCACGCGGTAGACCGTCGCAAGGCCTACGTCCTCGCCGGCTTCCATCAGTGCCTTGTACACATCCTCGGCACTCATGTGACGCTGATCGGCGGAGTCGAGCATCTGAAGGATCTTCACCCGAGGCAGGGTGACCTTCAGACCGGCTTTGCGAAGTTCGTTATTTTCAACCATGGTCAGCTTTCTCGTGGATGCTGCTTCGCAGCTTCCCTCAATGCGGGTATGATCGGATTTTCGTTGCCCAGCCAAGATAGTGGAAGTCACCCACCGATGCAAAACACCAAGCTCCTGCTGACCAGCCTCTCATTTGCAGGCCTGCTCGCACTCGCCGGTTGTTCGTTTCCCGGTGTCTACAAGATCGACATCCAGCAAGGCAACGTCGTAACGCAGGACATGATAGACCAGTTGAAGCCCGGAATGACCCGGCGCCAAGTGCGGTTTATCATGGGCAACCCCTTGATTCTCGATACCTTCCACGCCAATCGCTGGGATTACCTCTACAGCATCCAGCCCGGCGGCGGCCAGCGTCAGCAGGAGCGCGTCACCCTGCTGTTCGACGGCAACGACCAGTTGATCGGCCTGGGCGGTGACTTCATGCCTGGCGTCAGCCGCGACGAGGCGATCCTCGGCAGCGACGGCAACAACCAGGTCACCCCGAACAAACCCTCCCAGCAGAAGCCGGAAGAGAAAGCCAAGCCCGGTTCGCTGCTGGAGCAGATCCAGAAGGAAGTGGACCAGGTGGAAACCGTACCGGTCCCGATCCCGGAACCCCTGGACACCACGCCGCAATAACTGCAGCGAACATGAAAAAGCCCGGACTGGTTCCGGGCTTTTTTGTACCTGACTGATCCAGAAGGGCCGACAGCCGCAGCGTCCTCAGACGCCGATCAATCGCCCCGACCCTCTCCCCTGGCCTGGGCCGCACGCGCGGCACGCGCCTTGCGCACCTCCTTCGGATCGGCCACCAGGGGGCGATAGACCTCGATTCGATCCCCCGCCTCGACCTGCCGAGCCTCGGCGCCCTGCACCGCCTTGCCGAAGATACCCAGCGGCGCAGCCGCCAGGTCCAGGTCGGGAAACGCATCCGCCAGCCCCGCCATCAGTACGGCCTGGCGCAACGTCGTGCCGGCCGGCACCTCCAGCCGCACCAGACGCTGACGATCAGGCAGCGCGCACACCACCTCGACGGTGATCAGCGACTCAGCCATACAGCTGCTTGGCCCGCTGGCAGAAAGCATCCACCAAGGTATTCGCCGCCTGGTTGAACAACGGCCCCAGGGTCGCCTTGACGATCGGCCCGGCGTAGTCGAAAGACAGGTCCAGGCTGATCTTGCAGGCCTTCTCACCCAGCGCCTTGAAGTGCCAAACCCCATGCAGCTCGGTGAACGGCCCTTCCTCCAGGTTCATCTCGATGCTCGCCCCCTCCACCAGCGCATTGCGGGTGACGAAGCGCTGGCTGATCCCGCCCTTGGCCACGCCCAGGCTGGCCACCATGTGCGACTCGCTCGACTCCAGCACCTCGCTGCTCGCGCACCAGGGCAGGAATTCGGGGTAGCGCACCACATCGTTGACCAGGTCGTAGAGCGCCTTGGCGGGATAGGGGAGCAGCGCGGAACGCTGGATATGCGTGGACATCGGAGCCTCTGAACGTCAGTCAGTCGGCTGCAGCAGGGGCAACACGGCTGGTCAAAAAAAGAGCGCGCATTGTCGGGGATTCGCCCAACGCGCTCAAGCCTACGCCGCCGTAGCGGGCTGGCGAGCGACTCCCTATAATGCCGCGCCTATGGCTAAGCAAAAGAAACAATCCCAAGGCTCCATCGCACAGAACAAGAAGGCCCTGCACGACTACTTCGTCGAGCAGCGCTTCGAGGCAGGTCTCGCCCTGGCAGGTTGGGAGGTCAAGAGCCTCCGTGCCGGCAAGGCCCAACTGGTGGACAGCTACGTACTGCTGAAGGACGGCGAGGCCTGGCTGCTCGGTAGCCACATCACCCCGCTGAAGACCGCCAGCACCCACGTCATCGCCGATCCCGTGCGCACCCGCAAGCTGCTGCTGCACAAGCGTGAACTGGGCAAGCTGTTCGGCGCCGTCCAGCAGAAGGGCTACACCTGCGTCGCCCTCTCGCTGTACTGGAAGGCCCACCTGATCAAGTGCGAGATCGCCCTGGTGAAGGGCAAGAAGGAATTCGACAAGCGCGCCACGGAGAAGGAACGCGACTCCGACCGCGAGATCGAGCGCGCCATGCGCACCAAAGGCAAGGAGTGATCCTCGCCAGACAGAAACGCCGGGCATTGCCCGGCGTTTTCGTTTGCGCGCACTGACGACTCAGATGCCCTGGCGCCGCTGCGCCCGCTCCAGGCGCACCGCCTCCAGCCGACCCTCGGCCAACACTTCCTGCACGTAGTCGATGTGGCGATGGGACACCTCCCGCGCCTCCTCCGCACGCCGCTCGATGATCGCCTCGTACAGCGCCCGGTGCTGAGCCATCAGCATGTCGCGGGTCTCGCTGCGCTGCAGGTACATCCCGCCGATGTTGGTCACCACGTTGTGCTTGAGCAGATCGAACAACCCACGGATGGTGTGCAGCAGCACCGCATTGTGGCTGGCCTCGGCAATCGCCAGATGGAAGCGCGCATCGGCGGCGCCCTCCTCCTCCCGGGTCGCCTGGCTGCCCGGCGAATAGCAGGCCTGCAGCGCCTCGAAAGCCTCGCCCAGGCGCTCATGGTCAACAGCCGTCGCCCGCAACGCCGCGTAGTAGGCGCAGGAACCTTCCAGCGTATGGCGGAACTCCAGCAGATCGCGCTGTGCGTCGGGGTTGCCCTCCAGCAGCTTCAGCAGCGGATCGCTGAAGGTCGACCCCAGCTCCGCCGACACGTAGTTGCCACCGCCCTGCCGGCTCACCAGCAACCCCTTGGCCACCAGTTTCTGGATCGCCTCCCGCAGGGACGGACGCGACACCCCGAACTGCTCGGCCAGCACACGCTCCGCCGGCAGTCGCTCGCCTGCTTTCAGGGTCCCCTCGAGGATCATCGCCTCAAGGTGATCGACGATGTCATCCGACAGACGGCGCTGACGCACCTGACCGAATCCCATACCCCTCCCGAACCACCGTTCCGTTCCCGTTCCAGCCGCCTGCCTTGGCAGCCCAGCTCATTCAGCGCGGCAGCCTAACCAGCGCCATCGCCATCCACAAGGCGCAGATGAGCCCCATGCGCTCGACCAAAGTTGTAGGACACGAAATTGACAGGTCAATGGGAGGGCTTTTACCCTGAGCCGTCGATTTTGTAAATTGGTAATACCAATTCGACGAAAACGCCGAACGGAGAGCAATTGCCTGCTGCTGCGCCACGAGCGCAACGACTCCGGAAGGCCAACAGGCACTCCAAAAACAATCAGGGAGCCACCCGAATGCAAGCTTGGCAACAGATCTACACCCCGCTCGGCAGCCTCGGCCTGTCCGCGCTGGTCGCCTTGATCCCCATCGTGTTCTTCTTCCTCGCCCTCGCCGTGTTCCGCATGAAGGGCTACATCGCAGGCACCATCACCCTGGCCCTGTCCCTCGCGGTCGCGATCTTCGCCTTCAAGATGCCGGTCGACATGGCCTTCGCCGCCGCCGGCTACGGCTTCGCCTACGGCCTCTGGCCGATCGCCTGGATCATCGTCGCCGCGGTGTTCCTCTACAAACTCACCGTCAAGAGCGGCCAGTTCGAAGTGATCCGCAGCTCCGTGCTGTCCATCACCGACGACCAGCGCCTGCAGGTGCTGCTGATCGGTTTCTCCTTCGGCGCCTTCCTCGAAGGGGCCGCCGGCTTCGGCGCCCCCGTGGCCATCACCGCCGCGCTGCTGGTGGGCCTGGGCTTCAACCCGCTCTACGCCGCCGGCCTGTGCCTGATCGCCAACACCGCCCCGGTGGCCTTCGGCGCCCTCGGCATCCCGATCATCGTCGCGGGCCAGGTCACCGGCATCGACGCCTTCAAGATCGGCGCCATGACCGGCCGCCAACTGCCCTTCCTGTCGATCATCGTGCCGTTCTGGCTGGTGGCCATGATGGATGGCTGGCGCGGCATCAGGGAAACCTGGCCGGCCGCCCTCGTCGCCGGTGCCAGCTTCGCCATCACCCAGTACTTCACCTCCAACTTCATCGGCCCGGAACTGCCCGACATCACCTCTGCCCTGGTGAGCCTGGTGTCCCTGACCCTGTTCCTCAAGGTGTGGCAGCCCAAGCGCGCCGAAGACCGCGAAGTGGTCGGCGTCTCCGGCGGTGCAGCCGTCATGGGCGGCTTCGGCGGCCCGCGCAGCACCACCCCGTCGCCCTACAGCTTCGGCGAGATCCTCAAGGCCTGGTCGCCCTTCCTGATCCTCACCGTGCTGGTGACCATCTGGACCCTGAAGCCGTTCAAGGCCCTGTTCGCCCCGGGTGGCGCGCTGGAGCACTTCGTCTTCATGTGCGCCATCCCGCACCTGGACCAGCTGGTGATGAAAGGCGCCCCCATCGTCACCACCGCCACCGCGATTCCGGCCGTCTACAAGTTCGACCCGATCTCCGCCACCGGCACCGCGATCTTCCTCTCCGCCGTGGTCTCCATGCTGGTCCTGAAGATCAACTTAAAAAATGGTCTGACCAGTCTGGGTGAAACCTTCGTCGAGCTGAAACTGCCGATCCTCTCCATCGGCATGGTGCTGGCCTTCGCCTTCGTCACCAACTTCTCCGGCATGTCCACTACCCTGGCGCTGGTGCTGGCCGGCACTGGCGCGGCCTTCCCGTTCTTCTCGCCGTTCCTCGGCTGGCTGGGCGTGTTCCTCACCGGTTCCGACACCTCCTCCAACGCCCTGTTCGGCTCGCTGCAGGCCACCACCGCCCACCAGATCGGCGTCAACGACACCCTCCTGGTCGCCGCCAACACCAGCGGTGGCGTCACCGGCAAGATGATCTCCCCGCAGTCCATCGCCGTGGCCTGCGCCGCCACCGGCATGGTCGGCAAGGAATCGGACCTGTTCCGCTTCACCCTGAAGCACAGCCTGCTGTTCGCCGCCATGGTCGGTCTGATCACCCTGGCGCAGGCCTATGTCTTCACCGGCATGCTGGTTCACTGACCAGGGCCGGCTGCGCGTCGGCGATGCAGCAAGGGAATGGCCTCGGGGAGGCTCGCCTACATAGGTAGGCTCGGCTCCCCCGGCCATTTCCGCCCTGTATCGCTCCAGCGCGCCCGATCCACGTTTTCTGCCAAAACGGAAGAGCCCATGATCATCTCCGCCTCCACCGACTACCGCGCCGCCGCCCAACGCAAGCTGCCGCCCTTCCTGTTCCACTACATCGACGGCGGCGCCTACGCCGAGCACACCCTGCGCCGCAACGTGCAGGACCTGGCCGACATCGCCCTGCGCCAGCGCGTGCTGCGGAACATGTCCGAGCTGAGCCTCGAAACCCAGCTGTTCGGCGAAACCCTCGCCATGCCCGTCGCCCTCGCCCCCGTCGGCCTCACCGGCATGTACGCCCGGCGCGGCGAAGTGCAGGCCGCCAAGGCCGCAGCGGCCAAGGGCATCCCCTTCACCCTTTCCACCGTCTCGGTGTGCCCGATCGAAGAAGTCGCCCCGGCCATCGACCGGCCCATGTGGTTCCAGCTCTACGTGCTCAAGGACCGCGGCTTCATGCGCAACGCCCTGGAGCGCGCCAAGGCCGCCGGCGTCACCACCCTCGTCTTCACCGTCGACATGCCCGTGCCCGGCGCCCGCTACCGCGACGCCCACTCCGGCATGAGCGGCCCCAACGCCCCGCTGCGCCGCGTGCTGCAAGCCATGACCCACCCCGCCTGGGCCTGGGACGTCGGCCTGCTGGGCAAGCCCCACGACCTCGGCAACATCTCCACCTACCGCGGCAACCCCACCGGCCTGGCCGACTACATCGGCTGGCTCGGCGCCAACTTCGACCCCTCCATCTCCTGGAAGGACCTCGAATGGATCCGCGACTTCTGGCAAGGCCCCATGGTCATCAAAGGCATCCTCGACCCCGAGGACGCCCGTGACGCCGTCACCTTCGGCGCCGACGGCATCATCGTCTCCAACCACGGCGGCCGGCAGCTCGACGGCGTGCTCTCCAGCGCCCGCGCCCTGCCCGCCATCGCCGACGCCGTGAAGGGCGAGCTGAAGATCCTCGCCGACTCCGGCATCCGCACCGGCCTCGACGTCGTGCGCATGCTCGCCCTCGGCGCCGACACCGTCATGCTCGGCCGCGCCTTCGTCTACGCCCTGGCCGCCGCCGGCGGCGCCGGCGTGAGCAACCTGCTGGACCTGATCGAAAAGGAAATGCGCGTGGCCATGGTGCTCACCGGCGCCAAGTCCATCGCCGAGATCAACGCCGACTCACTGGTGCGCGACCTGCCCCGCTGAACGGCGCCCATCCAAGACGAGGCCGCCCAAGCGGCCCGCACCCCACCGTTGATGACAGGACCTGACCGATGAGCCTGCCCGCCGCCTTCCTGCACACCGTCGAGCGCCTGATCCCCCGCGACCGGCGCTTCGACGATGCGCTCTCCACCCTCGCCTTCGGCACCGACGCCAGCTTCTACCGCCTCATCCCCAAGCTGGTGGTGCGGGTCGAGAGCGAAGCCGAAGTCATCACCCTGCTCAAGGCCGCCCACGCCGAACAGGTGCCCGTCACCTTCCGCGCCGCCGGCACCAGCCTCTCCGGCCAGGCCATCAGCGACTCGGTACTGATCGTCCTCGGTGACAACTGGAACGGCCGCGACATCCGCCAGGGCGGCGCGCAGATCCGCCTGCAGCCCGGCGTCATCGGTGCCCAGGCCAACGCCTGGCTCGCCCCCTACGGCCGCAAGATCGGCCCCGACCCGGCCTCCATCAACGCCTGCAAGATCGGCGGCATCGTCGCCAACAACGCCAGCGGCATGTGCTGCGGCACCGCCCAGAACAGCTACCACACCCTCGCCGGCCTGCGCCTGGTGCTGGCCGACGGCACCCTGCTGGACAGCGAAGACCCGGCCAGCGTCGCCGCCTTCCAGGCCAGCCACGGCGAGCTACTGGAGCGCCTGGCCGAACTCGGCCGGCAGACCCGCGCCAACACCGAACTGGCCGCGAAGATCCGCCACAAGTACCGCCTGAAGAACACCACCGGCCTGTCCCTCAACGCCCTGGTGGACTACGACCAGCCGCTGGACATCCTCACCCACCTGCTGGTGGGTTCCGAAGGCACCCTCGGCTTCATCAGCGCCGTCACCTACGACACCGTGCCCGAGCACCCGCACAAGGCCTCCGCGCTGATCGTCTTCCCCGACGTGGAAACCTGCTGCCGCGCCGTCCCCGTGCTCAAGCAGCAACCGGTCTCCGCCGTCGAACTGCTGGACCGCCGCAGCCTGCGCTCCGTGCAGGACAAGCCCGGCATGCCCACCTGGGTCAAGGGTCTCTCCGCCAGCGCCTGCGCCCTGCTGATCGAATCCCGCGCCGCCAGCGCCAGCCTGCTGCACGAACAGCTCGCCCGCATCACCGCCTCCATCGCCGACTTCCCGGTGGAGCAGAAGGTCGACTTCAGCGAAGACCCGGTCGTCTACAACCAGCTATGGAAGATCCGCAAGGACACCTTCCCCGCCGTCGGCGCCGTGCGCCAGACCGGCACCACGGTGATCATCGAAGACGTCACCTTCCCCGTCGAACAGCTCGCCGCCGGCGTCAACCGCCTCATCGAACTGTTCGACAAGCACCGCTACGACGAAGCGATCCTCTTCGGCCATACCCTGGAAGGGAACCTGCACTTCGTCTTCACCCAGGGCTTCGACAGCCCCGAACAGGTCGCCCGCTACGACGCCTTCATGCAGGACGTCGCCCAACTGGTCGCCGTCGAATTCGGCGGCGCCCTCAAGGCCGAGCACGGTACCGGCCGCAACATGGCGCCCTTCGTCGAACTGGAATGGGGCCACGACGCCTACCAGCTGATGTGGCAGCTCAAGCGCCTGCTCGACCCCACCGGCATCCTCAACCCCGGCGTCATCCTCAGCGACGACCGCGAACTGCACCTGAAGAACCTCAAGCCGCTGCCCGCCGCCGACGAGATCGTCGACAAGTGCATCGAATGCGGCTTCTGCGAGCCGGTCTGCCCCTCCAAGGGCCTGACCCTCAGCCCACGCCAGCGCATCGTCATCTGGCGCGACATCCAGGCCCGCAAGCGCGCCGGCATCGACACCCGCGAGCTGGAAGAGGCCTTCGCCTACCAGGGCGTCGACACCTGCGCCGCCACCGGCCTCTGCGCCCAGCGCTGCCCCGTCGGCATCAACACCGGCGACCTGGTGCGCAAGCTGCGCGGCGAACACGCCCACCGCCCCGGCACCGCCACCTGGCTCGCGCGCAACTTCGCTACCACCCTCAAGGGCGCGCGCCTGCTGCTGGCCACCGCCAACCTCACCCGAGCCGTGCTCGGCGCCCCGCGCCTGGCGCGCCTCAGCGGTGCCCTGCACCGCGCCAGTGGCGAACGCCTGCCCCAGTGGACCCCGGCCATGCCGCAACCGGTGCGCTTCGACCCACCGGCCGCCGGCCCCGTGGGCGAGCGCCCGCGCGTGGTCTACCTCACCGCCTGCGTCTCCCGCGCCATGGGCCCGGCCGCCGGTGCCGACGAGCAGATGCCGTTGATGGACAAGACCCGCCAGCTGCTGGAGAAGGCCGGCTACCAGGTGGTCTTCCCCGACAACGCCGACAACCTCTGCTGCGGCCAGCCCTTCGCCTCCAAGGGCTACGCCCGCCAGGCCGACGACAAGCGCGACGAACTGCTGGCCGAACTGCTGCGCGCCAGCCGCGGCGGCCTCGACCCGGTCTACTGCGACACCAGCCCCTGCACCCTGCGCCTGGTGCAGGACCTGGACGACCCCCGGCTGAAGATCCACGACCCGGTGAAATTCATCCGCACCCACCTGCTCGACCGCCTGGAGTTCACCCCCCAGGAGCAGCCGGTGGCCGTCCACGTCACCTGCAGCACCCAGCACCTGGGCGAATCCCAGGCGCTGATCGACCTGGTCAGCCGCTGCACTCGCCAGGTGGTCGTCCCCGAGGGCATCCACTGCTGCGGCTTCGCCGGCGACAAGGGCTTCACCACCCCGGAACTCAACGGCCACGCCCTGCGCAGCCTGAAGGACGCCGTGCAGATCTGCGAGGAAGGCGTCTCCACCAGCCGCACCTGCGAGATCGGCCTCAGCCACCACAGCGGCATCGACTACCACGGCCTGGTCTACCTGGTGGACCGGGTTACCCGCCCCCGCGCGGACTGAACCTCAAGAGCCGTGCCCGGCACGGATTGCGCCCCGCCTCGAGCGGGGCTTTTTTATGGTTCTTCACCGCCCTGCAACTGCGATTCCCGACAGCAACGTGTGTGCGCACGCCGCAGTGTTGCCAAGCGTGGGATGGTGGGGCGGCGACAGGTCCCCCAGCAGAAAACCTGAACCGCCCTCCCCGCCACCCTGTCCACCTTCATGAGCCCGCTTCGCGCCGGCTCGCCCATCTCGGACATCCGTGCTCCACCCGGCCTTCCCGCAAGGCCCCTCCGAGTGCCACAGAACGAAGAGAGGACCACCCCATGAAACGCACTGCCCTGCTGCTCGGCGCCACCCTGCTGGCGTCCCCCCTGGCCTTCGCCGACGACCTCTGCACCCTCAACCTGCAGAAGATCAGCGACCAGCTCGCCACCGCCACCACCCTCGGCGATCCGCTCAAGCAGGAAGTTCAGGACCTGCGCGCCAAGGCCGAACAGGCCAAGACCCACGGCGACACCGAAGGCTGCATCAGCGCCTCGAACATGGCCCTGCAACGCCTGCAGCGCCCCAACACCGACGGCGGCAGCGCCGGCGCGTCGCAGTAGCGGCAGGTAGAAAGATTGCGAAAAGGCGGCCCGGCAGTACGCCGGGCCGCAGAGACGGTAAGGCCCCGCCCGCGCGGGGCTTACTCGTTGGTGCGGGCGGCGCGTTCCAGCAGGGACACGGCGAGCTGCCGCAGCTGCTGCAGGTCCACCGGCTTGGTCATGCAGGCATCGGCGCCCCGGCGGCGCGCCTCGGCCAGCAGGGCGTCGTCAGCCGCAGCGCTGACCACCATCACCGGCATGCCCTGCAGGTGGGCGGAGCGGCGCACCTGGTCGAGCACCTGCAGGCCGTCGCCGTCGGGCAGGTCCAGATCCAGCACCAGCAGCGCCGGGGTCATCTGGTCGAGGGTGGCGAGGGCGCGGCCGATGGAGCCGACCCCGCGCACGTCGGCCACTTCACGCAGCCCTTCCTTGAGCACCTTGAGGCAGGCCGGGTGGTCCTCGACGCAGAGCACTTCCGGCAGGGTGATCGCACCGATGTGCTCGTTGAGCGAGCCCTGGGGCTGGGGCGCGGCGGCGCTGGGCAGGTCGATCCAGAAGCGGCTGCCGACGCCGGGGGTGCTGCTGAAGCCGATGTGCCCGCCCATCAGCTCCGCCAGCTCGCGGCACAGCACCAGGCCGATGCCGGTCCCGGGGATGGTGGAGTTCTCCCGGCCCAGGCGCTGGAACGGCTGGAACAGCATGGCCTGCTGCTCTTCGCTGAGGCCCGAGCCGGTGTCGGCCACCCACAGGCGCACGCCGGTGGCGCGCACTTCGTAGCCGAGGCTGACCATGCCCTGGGGACTGTTGTACTTGACCGCGTTGGACAGCAGGTTGAGCAGCACCTGGCGCAGGCGGCGGGCATCGGCCATGACGAACAGCGCCGATTCGGGCGCGGCCATCATCTGCAGTTGCAGCTGGCGCGACTGCAGCTCGGGCTGGATCAGCTCGGCGCAACTGGTCAGCAGCGGGCCGATGTCCACCGGTTTGAGCTGCAGCTGCTGGCGACGGCTCTCGATGCTGGACAGGTCGAGGATGTCGTCCACCAGCGAGGTGAGGTGCCGGCTGGCGTTGACGATCTCCTGGGCGTACTCGCCCTCCTCCCGGCGCTCCTCGCGGCCTTCGGCATCCAGGGTGATGAGCTGGGCGAAGCCGTGGATGGCGTTGAGCGGGGTGCGCAGCTCGTGGCTCATGCTGGAGAGGAAGCGGCTCTTGGCCTGGCTGGCGGCCTGGGCCTCGCGGGTGGCGCGGCGCAGCTCCTCTTCCACCTCCTTGAGGCGGGTGATGTCCACGTGGGTGCCGGCCACCAGCTTGGCGTGGCCGTCGGCATCCCGCTCCAGCACCTTGCCGCGGCTGAGCAGCCAGGCGTATTGCCCATTGGCGTCGGCGAAGCGGTACTCGGCGTCGAAGTTCTCCTGCTCACCGGCGGAGAACTGGGTGCGCAGCTGGCGCAGCCGCTCGATGTCGTCGGGGTGCACGCGCTTGTTGAAGTCGGCCAGGCTGAGGTGGTCGCTGGGCAGCCCGAAGCGCCGGGCGAAGCGCCCGCTGATGCGGATGGTGTGGGCCTGCGGGTCGGTCTCCCAGATGCTCTCGGTGGTGCTCTCCAGCACCAGCTCCAGGTTGCGCTGGGCCTGGAAACGCTCCTGCTCGCTGGCCTGCAACTGGGCACCGGTGTGCTGCACTGCCTCGGCCATGTCGGCCAGCTCCTGGATGCCGCTCTGCGGCGCGGCGGGGTGGTAATCGCCACGGCCCAGGCTGCTCATCATCTCGACGATGCCGGACATGGGCACCGACAGCTCGTTGGACAGGCGCCGCGAGCGCGACCACATCCAGGCGAAGAACAGCGCGTAGAAGAAGGCCAGGCCGGCGATCAGCAGGTAGCCGATCTGCTGGTAGCGCGCGGCCAGGCGGTTGGTCTCGCTGTAGATGTTGGCCTCGTCCACCACCATCATCAGGCGCCAGCCGGTCTGCGGGATCTCGGCCCAGGCGACCATCTGCTTGCGCCCGCCCAGCACCACTTCCTGCACGTTGCCCTTGTCACCGCTCATGGCCGCCAGCAGCGGGCGCATCTCGGGGAAGCGGTCGAGCTTGAAGTCCGCCGGCTTGAGCATCTCGCGGCGCACCGCCTCCTCGTAGGAGTAGCTGGTGAGTTCGCGCAGGCTGAAGTCGCGCTCGCCGGCCTCGGGCAGCGCCATGATGCTGTTGTCGCGGCTCACCAGCATGGCGTAGCCCTGCCACGGCACCTTGAGGCCGCCGATCTCCTTGAGCATCTTGTCGACGGTGATGTCGAGGCCCACCACGCCATCGAGGAAGTCGCCGGTGTACACCGGAGCAATGGCGGACATCATCCAGCCCTGCCCGGCCGGGTCCAGGTAGACGTCGGTCCAGACCACGCGGCGCAGCGGGTTGTGGGTGGCGTCGGCGAGGTAATAGAAGTTGTAGTCGGGTATCACCATGTCATGGGGATACTGCTCGGGGGTCATGAAGAAGGGGTAGATACGGTTGTAGCTGTCCCAGGTGTTGAAGTATACCGCCGCCATCAGCGGGTCGGATTCGCGGATGGACTTCATCAGCGGGTCCAGCTGCGACAGGCGCATCACCTTCTCGCGGTCCTGCTGCGCCGGCGGGGTGCTGTTGGCATAGAAGGAGGCGGCACGACCGTCGTCGCTGCGGGTGTAGAACACCCCGTCCGGGGTCTGCGCGTGGCGCTGGCGCTCCAGGGCGTCGGGGCGGAAGTCCTCGTGGTGCAGCGCGCGGTAGGCGGCGTCGCGGTACATCCGCGTCAGCACCTCGATGCTGTGCAGGCGCCCGTCGATGATCTTGCCCTCGCGCACCACCGCGCTGCTCAGGTCCTCCAGCGCGCTGCGCTGCAGGTAGTCCACCTGCGCATCACGGATGGCGCCGTTGGTCAGCAGGTAGACGGCGATCAGCACCGACTCCACGAGGATCAGCGGAATCAGCGCGCTCTGCACGAACGCCCGCCAGATCCACTGGCGAAGGGGATGACGTGAACGCAGCATGGGACGCTCTCTGTAAGGGACACCCTGACGATAGCTGGCAATCATATGTCATGCGGCCAGCCCGCCCCCAATTATCGCGGGACTGTCGACGTTGCCCGGGTTTTGGCGTACGATGCGCCCCTGCTCTAGAGCGAGCATCGGGGCCGATTAGGATTCGACGCCGGTAACAAAACTCTAGGGGCATGCCGAGCTGGCAGCAGACCTCGTAAATCAGTTGCTGCACTTTAATAGTTGCCAACGACGACAACTACGCTCTGGCTGCTTAATGCGCCAGCAGTCGCTAGGGGATGCCTGTAAACCCGAAACGACTGTCAGATAGAACAGGATCGCCGCCAAGTTCGCTGTAGACGTAACGGCTAAAACTTATACAGCTCGCTCAAAGCACCCTGCCTGTCGGGCGGCAATGAGCTAACTCAGTAGACCAGGCTAAGCATGTAGTCCCGAAAGCGGAGAACTGGCGGACGGGGGTTCAAATCCCCCCGGCTCCACCAAATAAACCCCTGATTTTCCTAGAGAAATTCAGGGGTTTTTCTTTGGGTGTCGAAAAAGTGTCGAAAAACACAAGCCGAACACAAAAAGGAGGGTGGCAAAGCCACCCTCCAAAACAAAGCATCAGAAGTCGAATTTGAGCTGCCCCGGATGACTCCGGTAGTGGGCACAAACATCCTCCCACTTACCGAAACGGCGCCGCTTGTACTGGTGGACATACACCGTGCGGAAGCGATTTCCAGACCGCCGACGAGAAGTAGTCATGATCACTTCTCCTTCTTACGGCGGATGCGCAAGCGCCAGGCTTTCAAACCATAGGCATGCGCGTCCAAGAGGCGCTTACCGCACCGCCGATAGCGGCAGTACACGTACTCAAACTCATCAGTAGGTTCTTGCATGTTGGGCGTTTCCTATAAAAGGAAGCCCCTCAAGACCGAGGTGAGTTTTTACCTACCAACCCCTTGACCACTGAGGCCATCCAGGCCTACAAGAGATTGTGCGCGTTTATTCAGATGCGTATAGTAAGACCCCACCTCCAGTCCTGAAGGGCTTGAGCGTAGGCGTTTTGACAGACTTAGTTTTCCAGACCTGACTGTCTCTGCGCCGGATGATGCCCTTGCTACCGTAAGGTAGCGAGGGCGTTCTTTTTACTGGATATAAATCCAGCAATTTAAATGCTATCGAGACTCGTAAGAGCCGGTCAAGCATTTCCTCACATCGCACGAGCCTTTTACCTACAGGCTCGGTCCGAATACCTTCGGGAAGCGCCATTAAATTGCCATGTCGCATCGACGTGGACACAAGATATGCCCCCATTTACTGCATTGCAAGGTGAGGAGCACTGAACAAGCTGTGGATAAGTTGTGCGCGAAAATTTCGAGGCCATAAGGCTCAAGCCCTTGAGGCACTAGGCTTCTAGATGAGCTTTTTTTTTCGCCACCCACTTGAGCGTTTTTTGACCAACAAAAATACGGCACTACATGTTGTGTTGAGCGGAATCGCTTGTAAGTGGTCCGAATCGAAGGACGTCTCGCAGATGCTCAGGCGCCAGATGCGCATACCGCATCGTCATGGCGACGGTGGAGTGCCCAAGGATTTTCTGAAGGGTGAAGAGGTTGCCGCCGTTCTGGATGAAGTGGCTGGCGAAGGTGTGGCGCAGGACGTGGGCGGCCTGCCCTTTGGGGAGCTTGATGGTGGTTCGCTTCAAGGCCCAGCGGAAGGATGTGATGCACGACGTGAACTGCCCGTGTGTGCGCCAGTGCTTCCTGATCCGATCCGCCAGCTCCCTGGATATCGGGACAGAACGGACCTTGCCTGACTTGGTGCCGGCATAGGTGACAACATTCCCCTTAAGGCGGTTTGGGCGGAGCTTTTCGGCCTCCGACCATCTGGCCCCCGTGGCGAGGCAAAGCAGTGTCACCAGTTCTGTGTGGGGGTTCTCGCAGCCGGTGCAAATGGCGTCCAGCAGTTCGCCTATCTGGTCCTGAGTGAGCTAGGACAATTCACGCTCTTGCAGCTTGAGCGGCTTCACGCTTGCGAGTGGGTTGTCATAGTCGAGCTGGCCCAGGTCACGCAGTTCGTTGAACACGGCGCGGATGTAGCCGAGTTCGTTGTTCATCGTCTTCGGTGACACACCCGCATCGAGACGTTTACGCCGCATGGCGGAGTAGTCTGAAGCGTCGAGATGCCTTGCAATCGGGTTACGCAGACGAACAGCCACCTGCTCCAGCTTGGAGAGACGACGCTTTCCGTCCCGGAGTGAGTGCCCGTGCAGGTTGTACCAGAGGCTGATCAACTCAGAGAGCCGGCGACGATCCTTCGGTTTGGGTGTCCACGAAGGGGCCTCGATAACCCTGGCACGGCAAGTTGCTTCGAAGCGCTGTGAATCGCCCCAGACCATGCAAGTCATACAGCTAGGCGAGGCGGGAAGTTGATCTATGAGCGTGTAGCGACTGGCTCGACTAGAAGCACCCAGGCGCCGCGGGCGCAGAGTTCACTGCTATTGGTTGCGGAATAGCATTGCCCTTGACCACCGATTGCATCGGATTTGACCACCACGCTCGGCGTGGCCATGACCGAAAGAGAACGACTCGAACATGCTAATGATCAGTTGGAAGTGCATATCGAACAGCTCCGCAAATTGCACCTACAACCCCACAAAACCAGTAAATATTTGAAGCATTATTAAAGTCACTCAGCAGTAGTTTTGAAGCGATTGCCGCAGTGATTCCGGCTGCTCCCCCGAGGATCGCGCCCATCCCCCACCACATATAAGTAAGGCTGCTTAATCTGACTGTTATGGCTTGAAAAATAACAAAAATCACACCAGTTAGAGCGGCCACAGGCCCTCCCATCATGAATGCCGCCATAAGAGTAAAAGGGAATACCAGAGCTTCAAGACTGCCTCGAAATAAGATCAACAGACCGATGATTGGGCCAACTATTGTGAATATTAGTATGGATAGGGCACCGGATTTCATGGTTGCATTCCTTGGCACGGCAGTGAACCGATCGGGCCTCAAACTATAGCGGCATAGGCAGGAGAAGGCACCAGCGTCAAAAGAGGATCGCGGTAGCCGAGTTCAAAGCATATGAGAACTAGGCTACGACTCATCAAATACAGTTCGGAACCGTCGTGGTTTCATCAGGCAATTCTCTGGCACCTTTCACCACGGGTTATCCGAGTCACATAACTCGTGCAGCAACTTTTTACATCAGAACATCCTTTACTGCGCTTGCACTGATCCCGCTTTTTCTTTGGGCCCTCGACTAGCTTTTGCCATACTGCCGCTCCCAATTCCCAGGATGGAGATGCCCCATGACACTGACGTTGGATGCCGCCAAGGCCATACGGGACGGCGGGATCGATGCGCTGGCGGCGCTGAACGACCTGCTCCAGGAGGCACTCCCGCACCTGACGGAGGCGCAGCAGGACGACCTGACCCGGATCACCGGCAAAGCCATGGGCATGATCGTCATGGACCTCATCAACCCGGCGGTGAAGGCCTATCCCGAGCTGGAGCCGGAGCAGAAGACCTGGAAGGCCGTAGCCCGGGAAACAGCCTCAAGGCGCGCAGCCCAGGCGCAAGCCTGACCACAGCCTCCCCTGCCCGCCCACAAAAAAAGACGTCCGAGGACGTCTTTTTTCAAGCCCGCATCCACCAGCACGGACGGGGCGCGGAGCCCCGCCCGCCGGCACTCAGTGCAGGGCCGCCTCGCCACGGGAAGTGACCATGCGGGTGAACAGGCGGTTGGCGTTGCCCAGGGACATCAGGTGGGCATAGATCCAGCCGAGGAAGCCGGTCTTGTGCAGCTCCAGCACCTGGGCATCGTCCAGGGCGAGGAACTTCTCCTCGTCCACCGCCAGGAAGTCCGACAGCACGAAGGTCTCCCCGCTGGAGTGGGTCAGTTGCAGGGTGCGCTTGGCCAGCAGGCCCAGTTCCTCGAGCTTGAGGACGAACAGCCGGGTGCGCTCCATCTCGGCGGAGAAGTTCTGCAGGAAGTCGATCATCTCGTCGAGGAACGCGCTGTTGCCGCCCTCCTCCACGAACAGCTCACGGCCCTCACCCTCGTTCCAGCCTTCATAGGCCGCGTCGAAGCACACGGTGAAATTGTGGGCATCGTCCTGAGCCAGCACGAACGGGTAGCGCCGCACGAAGGCCGGGATGTAGGTGTCCGCCTGCCAGCGCTGCTGCGCGTCGAGGTAGCTGTTGGTGCCTTCCTTCAGGCCGAGCAGGGCGATGGGCACCAGGCGCTCGCCTTCGCCGATGAACAGGATCGGGTAGTGCGGCGCCGCCTGGAAGAATTCCAGGCCGGCCAGAGGGACCAGGTGGGTGGAACCGGCAAAGCCGCAATGCTCCATGGCACGCAGCTTGAGCGCCTTGTGCTCGTCGCGGTTGAGGGCCTGGATGTCCTTGTAGAGCAGCAGGGTGGTCATGGGTATCTCCGTTGCATCACTCAATGCGGTGCCAACCGGGCCAGCGGCTGCCCGCAGCCAGGTCCGGCACCACGTCCTTGAAGGGTGGCGACCACAGGGCCGGCACTGAAAGGCAGGCCCCGGTTGAAGCGGATAGCGACGCGTTGCAGGCCAACACCGGCAAGACCGAGCGCCACGGCCCGGCCGTGATCGAACAACGCGAACGGTTCGCCGACGCCCACCCTAGCGCCGAAGCATTGCAAGATTGCACGCCGAAACCCGAAGCGAAATACCCGCTCGAAAACTCTGCCTCAGCAAACGGCCTTTCCCGTGTCTCCGCCAACAAGCTGCGGGAAACAAGGCCGCCTATACCCGCCAGGTAGGCTTCACACCGATTCAGCAGGAACAGATGGTGTTGAGCTATGTGCAACAGCATGGGCAGATCAAGCGGGCGGAAGTAATGGAGCTTTGTCGACTTTCCGAGGATCAGGCGTGGCAGTTACTGAAGCGCCTGATGGTGGGGGAAAAGCTGGTCAAGCATGGCGAGCGGCGGTGGAGTTTCTATACCTTGCCCGGCGCAGATTGATACACGGCGATATACGTCTTTCTATGCGCGTCTATGCGGTTCTATACGCTTGCGTATACGCATAGCGACGCGCTCACCCGCCCAACAGGTATCCATGGCCCACCACCTCTTCGAGTTCGCCAACCGCACCCTTCGCCTGCATGACGTGGACGTCGTGTTGGTCCGTCACCTGCTCGAACAGGGGGCGGCGGCGATTGGGCAGCACGCATTGGCCGAGAGCCTTCGCCAGTGGGAGTGGCTCGGGCCGGGTGTGTGGGTAGGTATCGATGAGTCGGTACTTGTGCTGCACCCGGCGGTGTTCCCGGCTGCTGCCCAGGTCCTGGCGGGATTCGGGCCGGTCATTCCGCTGGCATACGTGCGGGAGGCCATGCCCGAGTTGGGCCCGACGTCCGATCTTGCAACCCCTCCGATCCTCAGTGCGCTGCGGACGCTCGAAGGGCTATTCCAGTAGCCCGCCCCCTACCTCAACTCCACCACCCTCGCCTCGGTATCCGGGTAGTAGATCGTCAGGGCGTTGTCGTCGGCGTCGGTGACCAGCCAGGGGTGGGTGAGGTAGGTGTCGAAGCGCTGGCGTTGGCCGGCGCGCAGTTCCTTGTAGAGGACGCGTTGGCCTTCGTAGTTGAGCCAGTACAGCTTGCGGGTGGCGCGGCTGTGGTTGATGAAGGTAATGACAGTCGTCTGCTCGCCACTGATGGAGTAGGCGAGGTTCTTGGTTTCGGCTTCGTGCAGGGTGGCGGCCAGCAGGGGGTGGCTGGCCAGCATCAGCAGTGCGAGGCACCAGGCGCGTTTCATGGGGGCTGTCCTTGGGCGCGGGATGCGCCGGGTCGGGAGGGCAGGATATGCGCTCCCGCTTTCGCCCGGCGTGCAGGCCGCCACAAATGCGTGGGGCGCCCGGCGCTTCAGTCGCTCGGGTTCAGGGGCAGCAGGGTGCGGATGGTGTCCCAGAAGATTTCGTCCGGGAAGTCGCCGCCGTTGACGGCGTCCATGACGAGGAAGTGGCCGCTCTCATACACCCCGGCCATTGGCACGACGAGCCCGAGCACGTGGTAGGTGCCCCAGGTGGACGTGGACTCGGCGGCCCAGCGCAGTTCCATGACCACGGTCTGGCCGAGATAGTCCAGCGCGGCAGCGGCGTTGGACACGGGAAGTGCCTGCATCCGAGATCCCTCCTTGGGTACGCGCCCAGGCTGGCCTTCACCCGCAAGGGGCGGGTTTACCTCCACAGCCCATGGCTTTTATTGCACTATGTTCAACTTTTCGGGGTACGCAGCTCCCGGCACAAGCCAGGAACCTGCGTACATTACAACGGATAATACATTTTGTACGGTATTTTTGTACAGTACAAATGACACGCTATAGATCGATATGGAATCAATAGACGATCGGATCAGAGCTCTCGTCGACATCACCGGCCTGGATGAGCTGGTGAGAACGACGGACATCAGCGGCACCCGCTGGAGAACGGTTCGCTACGACAAGCGCACCCGCATCAGTACCCAGGAAATGACGGCCCTCGTGCAGCTCTACCCGCAGTACGCGCTGTGGCTCGCCAGTGGCGAGATCATCCCCGAGAAGGGCCAGACCAGCCCGGCCCACGACGCCCAGGCCGCCGCCCCCGCCGAGTAATCCCCCCTCCTCCTCCGCCGTTGCGCCATCCGACAGGCTGCGCACGGCGCTGGGTTACCATGCGCGCCTTTTCGTTCTGCTGGCGGCTGGCCCCTATGTCTTCCAACGCGCTCTACACCGACCTCTCCGCCTACTACGACCTGATGTGCGCGGACATCGACTACCAGGCCCAGAGCCATTGCGTGCGGCGCCTGCACCAGCTGTTCGGCACCTCCGGGCGGCGGCACCTGGACCTGGCCTGCGGGACGGGGCCCCATGTGCGGCACTTCCTCGATTTCGGCTACGCCAGCGCCGGCCTGGACATCAACCAGCCGATGCTGGACCTGGCCCGGCTGCGCTGCCCCGAGGCACGGTTCAGCCGGCAGGACATGGCCAGCTTCACGGTGGACGCGCCCCAGGACCTGATCACCTGCTTCCTCTATTCCCTGCACTACAACCCCGGCCTGGCGCCGTTGCAGGCCTGCCTGGAGCAGGTGCACGGGGCGCTGGCGGCGGGCGGGGTGTTCTGCTTCAACACGGTGGACAAGCGGCAGATCGACAACCAGTCCTTCGTGCGCCATTCGGTGGAGCACGAGGGCAGCGCCTTCACCTTCGGTTCCGGCTGGTTCTACCGGGGCGAGGGGGAGCAGCAGGCGCTGCGCCTGTGCATCGAGAAGACCACCGACGGCGTCACCCAGCGCTGGGAGGATGAGCACCCGATGGTCGCCACCGGCTTCGACGAGTTGCAGCAGCTGCTGGCGCCGCGCTTCGAGGTGCAGGTGTTCGAGCACGACTACGAGCGCATCACCCCCTGGGACGGTCGCTCCGGCAATGCGCTGTTCGTCTGCGTGAAGCGCTGAGCGCGCGCCTCACCCCGCTGCGCTGACCACCCAGGCGACCCGGCGCAGGGCGCGCTCCAGGGTCGCCAGGTCCACCGAGCCGAGGGCCACGCGCAGGGCGTGGGGCACATGGGGCGCGGTGCAGAAGGGTTCGGCGGTGGAGACGGCGATGCCCTCCTCCAGCAGGGCCTGGGTGATGCGGTCGGCCCGCGCCGCTTCCGGCAGCGGCAGCCAGCGGAAGTAGGAGGCCGGGTGGCCGAGGTGCTCGATGCCGGCCAGCGCCTGGGCCGCGAGGGCCTGGCGGGCGCGGGCGTCGTCACGCTTCTGCGCCTCCAGGCGGGCCACGGTGCCGTCTTCCAGCCAGGCGCAGGCCAGGGCGGTGATCAGCCCCGGGGTATTCCAGGTGGTGGCGCGCAGGCTGCGCTCCAGGCTCGGCACCCAGCCTTCGGGAGCGGCGACGAAGCCGATGCGCAGCCCGGTGGCGAGGCTCTTGGACAGGCCCGAGACGTACAGGGTGCGCGCCGGGGCGAGCGCGGCCAGGGGCGGCGGCGGGTCCTCGGCCAGGTAGGCGTAGGCGGCATCTTCGATCAGCAGCAGGTCATGGGCCTCGGCCAGGGCCACCAGGCGCTGCCGGGTGGCCAGCGGCAACACCCAGCCCAGGGGGTTGTGCAGGGTCGGCATGCTGTAGAGCGCACGCACCGGCCGGCGCCGGCACAGCTGCGCCAGGGCGTCCAGGTCCGGCCCGTCGGGCTTGGCGGGTACGGCCACCACCTCCAGGTGCAGGGCTTCGGCCAGCACCTTGAAGCCGGGGTAGGTCAGCGCATCCGCCGCCACCACGTCGCCGGGCCGCAGCCGGGCCATGAGGCTGATCGCCAGGCCGTGCTGGGCGCCGCTCACCAGCAGCACCTGGGCGGCCTCCACGCTCAGCCCGCGCTGCTGCAGGTGCCGCGCCACCACGGCGCGCTCATGGGGGCGACCGGCGTGGGGCTGGTAGCGCAGCAGCGCTTCCAGGTCGCCGGAAAGCGCCAGTTGCCGCAGGGCGGTGCGCAGCAGTTCGGCCTGGCCGGGGAGCGTGGGGTAGTTGAAGTTGAGGTCGGCCACCCCGGCCGAGACGCCGGGCTGGTCCACCCCGTGCCCCGGCGGCAGGGCCAGCTCGCGGACGAAGGTGCCGCGCCCGGTCTCGCCGCTCACCAGGCCCATCTGTTCCAGCTCGGCGTAGATGCGCGTGGCAGTGGCCAGGGCGACGCCTTCACGCCGGGCCAGCTCGCGGTGGGTGGGCAGGCGGGTGCCGGGCGGCAGTTCGCCGCTGCGGATCTGCCGGGCCAGGGCATCGACGACGGCCTTGTAGCGGGAGCGGGGCATGGGCGCTGTATCCATGACAATTATTTGAGCGTATCAACCACTGGATCGTACGGTGACGGCGCCCAAACAGCGAGGAGCCCGTCGTGGAACGCACCGTCACCCCCTCTTCCCCCACCCGTCCCCTGGCCGGCAGCGGCTGGCTGAACGGCCTGATCGGCGTGCTGATCTTCAGCGGTTCGCTGCCCGCCACCCGCGTGGCCGTGCTGGAGTTCGATCCGCTGTTCCTCACCGTGGCGCGGGCCAGCCTGGCCGGGCTGCTGGCGCTGGCGTTGCTGCTGGCGGCCGGGGCGCCGCGCCCTTCCCGTAGCCAGCTGCTGCCGCTGGCGGTGGTGGCGCTGGGCGTGGTGGTGGGCTTCCCGCTGCTCACAGCGCTGGCGCTGCAAACGGTGACCTCGGCGCACTCCATCGTCTTTCTCGGCCTGCTGCCGCTGGCCACGGCGGCCTTCGGCGTGCTGCGCGGCGGCGAGCGGCCGCGCCCGGCGTTCTGGGGCTTCTCGGTGCTGGGCAGCCTGCTGGTGGTGGGCTTCGCCGTGGCCCAGGGACTGACGGCCTCGCCCCGTGGCGACCTGCTGATGCTGCTGGCCATCGTGGTGTGCGGGCTGGGTTATGCCGAGGGGGCGCGGCTGTCGCGCAGCCTGGGCGGCTGGCAGGTGATCTGCTGGGCGCTGGTGCTGGCGCTGCCGGTGATGCTGGCGCTGGCCCTGTACCGCCTGCCGGCGAGCGTTGCCGGCATCACGCTGCCGGCCTGGCTGAGCCTGGGCTATGTGTCGCTGTTCAGCATGCTGATCGGCTTCGTGTTCTGGTACCGGGGCCTGGCCCAGGGCGGCATCGCGGCGGTGGGGCAGTTGCAGCTGCTGCAGCCCTTCTTCGGCCTGGCCCTGGCGGCCGGCCTGCTGGGGGAGGCGGTGAGCCCGGCGATGCTGGGGGTGACGGTGGCGGTGATTCTCTGTGTGGCCGGGGCGCGGCGCTTCGCCCGGTGAAAAACGGGCTGCGTGGCCGCTGCCGCGGCTTCGCTCACGTTTCTCGACAGCCGATTGGTAAGGCTCTATCTGCGTTAAGAGTTGCCAGGAGGTTTTTGGCCAAGCCGATTGCCGAGTTTTGCTGAGGGTTTCTGTTTCGCCTTGCCAGGCGAGTTTCTTTTTTCAGTCGCCAAAAAAGAAACCAAAAAGGCTTGCCCCTGCATACGGGTCTGGCTTCGCCAGACTTCCCTCACTCCATCATCGTTCCAGGGGCCCGCGCTGACGGGCCATCCCTGGCCCGGCAGCGCTCTCGCGACATCCATGTCGCTCAACCCCCTCCACGATGACTCCGCTCGGCCTCCTGAAAGGGGCGTTTGGTCGCTGCTCCAACGTCTTCGCCAGAATCTTCATCGGTGCGCGCATCACCTTCGGGGCGCAGTGGCCTCCGTAGGGTGGTGAAACGCAGTGGGCATCACAGGAAGCCTTAAATACCCCAGGAAGCACCGTACTTGAGCCTTCGCATTGAGTTCACAACAGCAACGCAGACAGAGCCATTGGTAAAGGGCTCCCCAGGGTATGGCGGGCCTGCCAGACTGCGCACCTCTCCCCTCTCCAGGCCCTGCCATGTCCACCACCGCGACCCGCCGCTGGTTCGGCGACCGTTTCAGTGAGCTGCATCCCCAACTCCAGCACCTGCACAGCCACGGCGGGCGCCTGCTGGGCGAGGTGACCATCAGCTACGGCCAGGGGCTGGCGGGGGTGCTGGGGCGGCGCCTGGCGAAGAAGATGCGCTTCCCCGGCCCCGGCGCGCACCGCCTGGAGGTGACCATCGCCCACCAGGACGCGGCGCTGTTGTGGTCCCGCAGCTTCGACGGGCAGGCGCCGCTCACGTCCCACTTCGCGCCGGTGGGCTGCCTGGCCGAGGGCGGCCACTGGGTGGAGTCCACCGGGCCGCTGCGCCTGCTGCTGACGGTGGACGTGATCGACGGGGGCTGGTTCTGGCGCTGCCTGGGCATTCGCCTGTGGGGCCTGCCGCTGCCCCGCGCGCTGCTGCCGCGCACCGATGCCTACAAGCGCATCGAGGCCGGCCGCTACCGCTTCCATGTGGCCTTCTCGCTGCCGCTGCTGGGGCCGCTGGTGACCTACGAGGGGCTGCTGGAGGCGGCGGGCTGAATCGCGGTTGAAACGACGGGCCGGCGACCAGGGCCGGCCCGCCGGGCTCAGGGTGCCGGCAGCGCCAGCACGTGGCCGATGCGCGGGTCGGCGCGGCCGTCGAGCACGTCGCGGTAGACCTGCTCCACCGCCTCGGCGCCGGAGCCTTCCTGCACCTGCAGCCAGTGCCCGGCAAAGGTGAGGAACTGCGTCCAGCAATCCGCCAGGCGCGCCTGGAAGCCGGGGCCGCCCCACTCCTTGAGGCGCTTCTCGGCCTGGCTGGGGGCGAAGAACAGCGTCGGCCGGGGGCCGGGCAGGTCACGGGGCAGGCCGCCGCGCTGGTCCCAATGGGCGGCGCCCACCAGGCAGCTGTAGCGCAGCTGCTCGCCCAGCAGGCGGTGCAGGTGGCCGAGCAGTTCGCCGTTGCCGGCGAAGTCCACGGTCAGGGTGGGGACCTCGGCGCCCAGCTCGGCCACCTCGTCATAGCCGATCACCCGGTCGTAGCAGCCCAGGCCCTCGACGAAGGCGCGGTTACCGGCGGAGGTCAGCCCCACCACTTCGTAGCCGCCCCGGGCCTCGCGCTGGCGGTGCAGCAGTTCGGCCAGGCCGATGGCGGTCTTGCTGGAGGCGCTGGTGAGCACCACGCGACGGGCGCCGAACAGCTGGTTGTCGGCAAGGAAGTCGTCCAGCAGGAAGGAGGTGGTGAACAGCGGGCGCAGCAGCATCTGCAGCGCTTCGCTGCCGGTGGCGTAGAGCGGGTCGCGGGCGCAGCGCAGGTACTGGTTGTAGATCACCGGCAGCGGCCGGCGGTGCTCGGCGCCGTCGAGGAAACCGCCCTCGCGCACCTGGGCCGGCTCCACCACCAGGTGGCTGGACATGGGGAAGTAGCCGTAGACGCGCTCGCCCACGGCGATGCCGTCGCAGGCGCTGGCCTCCACCTCGGCGAAGCCCCACACCGGGACCTTGCCCCAGCCCTCGGGGGCGGGGAAGAAGCGCCAGTAGTGCAGGCTCTCGCCCATGGCGGCGTAGGTGACGTTGTTGGCGGTGAAGGCGAAGTGGTCGAGGCGCAGGCGCACCTGCCCCGGCGCCAGGGCTTCGGCCAGCGGGCTGGCCTGGCACTGGCAGCGGGTGAGGTCGTGGCGGTCGACGAGGAAGTCGAGTTGCTCGGCCATGGTCAGTCCTCGAGGCGGAAGGTGAGGCCGGCGTGGGCGGTGAGCCGCCGGATCAGCGCCTCGCCCATGGCCGGGGCGGTGGTCCAGATGCCGCCGGGGGTCTGGGTGGCGTCGCGCAGCAGGCACAGGGCGCTCTCGGTGATCATCCGCGAGGTGGAGCCGTAGCCGGGGTCGCGCTGGCCGGTGACGCCGGCGCGCAGGGTGCGCCCGTCCGCCGTTTCGCCGACGAACAGCAGGTCGTAGTGGCCGCTCTCGCGCTCCTCGCGGGTCGGGCCTTCGCCGGGTTTGGGGGCGCTGTCGCTGGCCAGGGAGCGGTCCGCCGCCACGGCTTCGGCGATGGCCTTGCCCTTGTCGCCGGGGCCGGTGAGGAGCATCTCGTCGTAGACGAAGTCGGCGCCGTAGGCATGCCCGAGGAGGAAGTTGGAGCGGTGCACGTTGCGGGTGTTGATGGCCGCCATGATGAAGGGCGCGGCCCAGCTGCCGAGGGCTTCGTCGTAGGCGGGGCGGTCCCCGGCCGGTTGTGCCGGGCCGTTGAAGCCGGGGGCCAGGGCGAAGGGGTTGACCAGCAGCTGCAGCACCGAGGGGTCGGCCTTGGCGGCGGCCAGGGTGGCCTTGAGGCTGGCGGCGGTGCCGCCGGAGAAGGTGCCCTTGAGCTGGCGCACGCGGCCCTTGATGCGCTGCAGCGGAACGCCGAAGCGCGCCTTGGCGGCCTGCTGGAGGAAGAACACGCCGAGGTCGAAGGGGATGGAGTCGAACCCGCAGGAGAACACGATGCGCGCCCCGCTCTGCTGCGCGGCGGCGCTGTGGGCGTCGATCATGCGGCGCATCCAGGCCGGCTCGCCGCAGAGGTCGACGTAGTCCACCCCGGCCTCGGCGCAGGCCGCCACCAGGGGCTCGCCGTAGAGCTGGTAGGGGCCGACGGTGGTGAGCACGGCGCGGGTGCGCGCCACCAGGGCGCGCAGGCTGGCGGCGTCGTTGGTGTCGGCCACCACCAGGGGGGTGTCGGCCGGGGCGCCGATCTCGTCCCGCACCGCCGCCAGCTTGGCCAGGTCACGCCCGGCCATGGCCCAGCGCAGGGCGCTGTCGTTGCCGTAGGCCTGCACGAGGTATTCGGCCACCAGCCGGCCGGTGTAGCCGGAGGCGCCGAAGACAATCAGGTCGAACTCAGCCGTCTTTTTCATCGCGGTGTCCTTGCACGGGGGAAACCCCAGACGCTAGGCGCGGCCCCGGGTGCCGTCAATTTCAAGGAACGCGGGGAATCACGGGGCATAAGCGCGGGCGAGCACGACGGGTATTGCAGGATACATATGGATTTCCATATATTCGCCCTCCCATATATCCGGACCCTGCCGCCATGATCGCCCCACCCGACCTGTTCAAGTGCCTGGCCGACCCGACGCGGGCCCGCGCGACGCTGCTCATCGCCCAGGAGGGCGAGCTGTGCGTATGCGAGCTGGTGTGCGCGCTGGGGGACAGCCAGCCGAAGATCAGCCGCCACCTGGCGCAACTGCGCGCCGCCGGGCTGCTGCTGGATCGCCGCCAGGGCCAGTGGGTGTACTACCGGCTGAACCCCGCCCTGCCCGCCTGGGTGGGCGAGCTGCTGGAGGTGGCGCTGCGCGGTGCGGCCGAGTGGCTGGCGGCGGACGCGGCGCGGCTGCACGGCATGGAAGGGCGTCCGGGGCAGGCCGCCGCCTGCTGCCCGGCGTGCTGAGGAGGTGGCCATGCTGATTGCCCTGGCGGTCTTTCTCTTCACCCTGCTGCTGGTCATCTGGCAGCCGCGCGGGCTGGGCGTGGGCTGGAGCGCGAGCCTGGGGGCGCTGATCGCCCTGGCGGTGGGTGCGGTGTCGCTGCAGGACATCCCCACCGTGTGGGCCATCGTCTGGAACGCCACGGCCACCTTCATCGCGGTGATCGTCATCAGCCTGCTGCTGGACGAGGCCGGCTTCTTCGAGTGGGCGGCGCTGCACGTGGCGCGCTGGGCCAAGGGCAGCGGGGCGCGGCTGTTCGCCTACTGCATCCTGCTGGGGGCGGCGGTGTCGGCGCTGTTCGCCAACGACGGTGCGGCACTGATCCTCACCCCCATCGTCATGTCGATGCTGCTGGCGCTGCGCTTCTCCCCGGCCACCACCCTGGCCTTCGTGATGGCGGCGGGCTTCATCGCCGACACCGCGAGCCTGCCGCTGGTGGTGTCGAACCTGGTGAACATCGTCTCTGCCGACTACTTCGGCCTGGGCTTCGCCGAGTACGCCTCGGTGATGGTGCCGGTGAACCTGGCCAGCGTGGCGGCGACCCTGGCGGTGCTGTACCTGTTCTTCCGCCGCGACATCCCCGCGCGCTACCCGGTGGAGGCGCTGAAGGCCCCCGAGGCGGCCATCCGCGACCGCGCCACCTTCGTCACCGGCGGCTGGATGCTGCTGGTGCTGCTGGTCGGGCTGTTCGCCCTGGAGCCGCTCGGCGTGCCCATTAGCGCGGTGGCGGCGGCCTGTGCGGTGCTGCTGTTCATCGTCGCCGCGCGGGGCCATGTGATCGCCACGCGCAAGGTGCTGCGCGAGGCGCCCTGGCAGGTGGTGGTGTTCTCCCTGGGCATGTACCTGGTGGTCTACGGGCTGAAGAACGCCGGCCTCACCGACGGCCTCACCGCCCTGCTCGACCGCTTCGCCGAACACGGCGTGTGGGGCGCGGCGCTGGGTACCGGACTGCTTTCGGCGGGCTTGTCGTCGGTGATGAACAACATGCCCAGCGTGCTGGTGGGGGCGCTGTCGATCCAGGCCAGCGCCAGCGAGGGCGTGGTGCGCGAGGCGATGATCTACGCCAACGTCATCGGCTGCGACCTGGGGCCGAAGATCACCCCCATCGGCAGCCTCGCCACCCTGCTCTGGCTCCACGTGCTGGCGCGCAAGGGCGTGCGCATCACCTGGGGCTACTACTTCCGCGTGGGCATCCTGCTGACCCTGCCGGTGCTGCTCATCACCCTCTCCGCCCTGGCCCTGCGCCTGGGGCTCTGACCTTGCGAGAACCCACCATGCGCGTCCTGTTCATGTGCACCGCCAACAGCTGCCGCAGCATCCTCTCCGAGGCGCTGTTCAACCACCTCGCCCCGGACGGCTTCGAGGCGGTGAGCGCCGGCAGCCACCCCAAAGGCCAGGTGCTGCCGCGCAGCCTGACCACCCTCGCCCGCGCCGGCATCGCCACCGACGGCTTGAGCAGCAAGGGTAACGACGCCTTCGAACACAACCCGCCGGACATCGTGGTGACCGTGTGCGACAACGCCGCCGGCGAAGCCTGCCCGGTCTACTTCGGCCCGGCGCTGAAGACCCACTGGGGCCTGGCCGACCCGTCCGACGTGCAGGGAAGCGACGCCGAGGTAGACGCCGCCTTCGACGCCACCCTGCAACGCATCGAAGCCCGCTGCCGCGCCTTCTTCGCCCTGCCCTTCGCCCAACTCGACCGCCCCGCCCTGCAAGCCGAACTCGACCGCATCGGCCGGCTTTGAAGCCGGCCGGGTAGATGGAAAAAACGTCATCCCCAAATCGCATCCCCCGGGCCCGCGTAGGGTGGATTGCGCTTCATCGATCCACCATTTCCCTGGGCTGAAGCCCAGGCTACGGGGGCGTCACCACGGGGTTTGGGGAGCACGGGCTCAGCCGCGATTGGTGGATGGGAAGAGCGCCATCCACCCTAAGCACGCAACGCTCCCGCGCGGGGACCGATGCGGTTCGCCGAGCTCACCGCATCCTACGGACCTGCCTAGGGCTACGTGGGCATTGCCACGTGGTTCGTAGGATGTGCTGAGGCACGAAGCGCATCACGCCAAGGTACGCACCGGTACCGCGATGGCTCCCGGTCCGGATTACAGGCTTCAACTCACCAGCAGCCGGGTTGGCATCAGCGCGCAAACACCGCCGGCTCGCCAGAGCCGCAAGTAGCGAGCCAGATCGATGTCCAGGTCGAAAAGGGGTTGGGCGATGTACCAGGCCAGGTAGTAATCGGCGGCCAACCCATAAAGCGCTTCATGCAGCCCATAGGCCGCCTCGGTATGCAGCGTCTTTCGTGCACGGATTTCGTCCCCGAGCCGGTCGAACACCCAAAGCTCGGGAATGTCCTGCATTCGTGCGGCATGAACCTCGTCGCGGGTGGCGGCAACAACCTTCGCGGTACGGCAGATCGCCGCCAGCTCCTCGTCTCCAAAGGCCTCGCATACCCGCGCCAGCTCGCGCAGCCAAGCCTCTCCGAGTGACAGACGTTCGGCCAGACGGCTCTCCTTTCGGGGCAGCAGGTAGAGCGCATTCTCCAGCGTCCCTGACGAGATGACGTCCCAGGCTCTTCGGCTCATTTCGTCCGCGTCGGGGAAGTAGCGAAATACCTGGCGAATGGCCTCGGGGTCACGGCATGCCTTGAGCAAGCCGAGAAAGTGGCTCTTGTCGAACGACGCCCGCCCTTCGCAGAAGGCGCACCAGTCCTCCAGCAAGGAAGTCATGGGCGGCACCCTGCGAGCCTGCGCACGGGCCGCTCACTCCTGATCGAGGTAGGCAATCCGCGTAGCGCCTCCGCTTTGTAGAATGAGGCCCGCACGAACGTCCGGAAGCAGGACTGCGCGGGAGCGTTCAGTGTTGGCCTTGTAGCGCCAGGCGACGCCGTTGCGGAGGTCTACCAGCTCGATACGACCCCGTGTCGACTCGGTTCCTGCCAGTACCATCCAGGGCTCACCAGGGGTATGGGAGGCCCAGTTGAGGGTCTGCAGGGAAATGGGGAACCGACGCAGAGGCTTCAGCTCCTGAGGGTCCCATTCCACCACTTCACCCAATACGTCCCGCCCGACACCTTCCGGGATACGGTTCGCTGCCACCAAGCGCCGGTCGTCATCGAACCACGCCAGGTCGAGCACATCGCTGCGAGGCGCACTGTTGTAGGGGTCAGCCTGCTTGATGACTTCCAGCCTGGGCACTTCGTCTTCGCCCACGACCAGACGCAAGGTGAATACCTTGCCGTCGCCACCACCCACCGCGATCAAGCCGTTTGTGGCGTTGACAGCCAGTGCCGTGATCAGGCTGGTTTTCAACGACAAGCGGGTACCCACTCCTTTCCGCTGAGCGAAGTCATAGAGAAGCAGGTCAGACGTGTCGCTGATCAGGAAGAGGTGCTTCTGCGGCAGCGCAGCCAACGGGCCTGGCGCCCATAGGCCCGACACGGTTGCACGCAGCTCTCCGGTGGCGGCATCCCAGATACGAACGCCGGAGCTCGGGTCAATGGCATTGTTATCGAAGCGCGAGGCACTCAGCACGATGCCATCGTCATGGCCAAAGGCCAGGAACTCCGGTCGCGCCGGATGCCCCTGCACGGCAATGCGGCGCCCGGATTCGCGAGTGCTCCAGATTTCCACACGCCCGCTCTCACGCCCTACAGCCAACACCCCGAGTTGCGCATCGAACTGAGCGGTCGAGGCGGAGTCATCTCCGCGCTTGTTCACATCGATGAATGTCTGGATGAAGGACGGGTCCACGGGTTCGCTACAGGCCAGCAGCCCAGCACCCAGGAGGCCTCCCAGAACCAGCCGCAATGACAGGCGCGCGACACGTCGACACCAGGTCTTACATTGCATATCCCTTGCTCCAAAAGCTTCCCTGAAGGTCGCGACACTATCACGCTCGCCGGCCGTCACAACGGAACCTTTGCACCTTTCCGCGCCATCGCTGATCCGCCATTCACAACACGTCTCCGGGCTTGGGTCTCGCGGGGACCGATGCGGTTCGCCGAACTCACCGCATCCTACGGATCCGCCTGTGCCTGGGGTATGACGACGGTGTTCCGTCCACCTGCCTGCTGTGGAACAGCCGATCAACAGCCTGCCCTGCGGGGCAACAGGCCGGTGACCACGGCGGAGCTGTGGAAAACACCCTGAACGCCACAGGGCATGGGGCTCTGGAGCCTGCGGCACGGCCCCTGCAAAAGGGAGGTGGACGACCGCTACGGTCCCTTGTCACCCCAGGAGCCCTTCCATGACTGCCCAGCAAAAGACCCTGCCCGCCGCCCTGTCCACCGGTACAGACTACGAGGCGCTGGCCCAGCGCTTCCGCCCGATCTTCGCGCGCATCGCCGAGGGCGCGGTGGCCCGCGAGCGCGAGCGCACCCTGCCCTACGAACCCATCCGCTGGCTGAAGGAGGCCGGCTTCGGCGCGGTGCGCATCCCGGTGGCCTTCGGCGGCGCGGGGGCTTCGCTGCCGCAGCTGTTCCAGTTGCTGATCGAGCTGGCCGAGGCGGACTCCAACGTGCCCCAGGCGCTGCGTGGCCACTTCGCCTTCGTCGAGGACCGCCTCAACGCCCAGGCCCATGCGTCCCAGGCCTTGTGGTTCGAGCGCTTCGTCGCCGGTGACCTGGTGGGCTGCGCCTGGACCGAGGTGGGTGCGGTGAAGATCGGCGACGTGGTCACCCGGGTCAGCCGCAAGGGCGACCAGTGGGTGGTCAACGGCACCAAGTACTACAGCACCGGCAGCCTGTTCTCCGACTGGATCGACCTGTTCGCCCGCCGCGACGACAACGGCCGCGACGTGATCGCCGCCATCAGCACCCACCAGGCCGGTGTGCAGCAGCAGGATGACTGGGACGGTTTCGGCCAGCGCACCACCGGCAGCGGCACTTCGGTGCTCAAGGATGCGGTGGTGGAGGAAGCCAACCTGATCGACTTCGCCGAGCGCTTCCGCTACCAGACGGCGTTCTACCAGCTGGTGCTGCTGGCGGTGCTGGCCGGTTCCGGGCGTGGCGCCCTGCGGGACTTCGCCGGCGAGGTGAGTCGCCGTACCCGGGTGTTCAGCCACGGCAACGCCTCGGCGGTGAGCGAGGACCCGCAGGTGCAGCAGGTGATCGGCAAGGCCTCCGGCCAGGTCTACGCCGCCGAGGCGGCCACCCTGCGCGCGGCGGAGGCCGCCCAGCGGGCCTACCTGGCGCACTTCGCCGGGGACGATGAGGCCGAGCGCCTGGCCAACGTGCATGCCGAACTGGAGTCGGCCCAGGCCCAGGTGGCCGCTGTGGAGCTGGTGCTGCGCGCCACCAGCGACCTGTTCAACGCCCTCGGCGCCTCGGCCACCAGCGTCAGCCGTCAGCTCGACCGCCACTGGCGCAACGCCCGCACGGCGGCCTCCCACAACCCGGTGATCTACAAGGAGCGCATCGTCGGCGACTGGCACATCAACGGCACCGAACCGCCCTATGTGTGGCAGATCGGCGGTGGTAGCCGCCAGGGGTGAGCGTGCCGGGGCAGTGATTCCGTGCAGGGAGCGATGCGGTTCGCTGAGCTCACCGCATCCTACGGACCCGCCCGGGATACGCGGGCATCGCCACGTGGTCCGTAGGATGTGCTGAGGCACGAAGCGCATCGCGCCGAGACACGAAAACGCCCCGGGGCGGTGCGGTGGGGCGGTATCAGAGCCGGCCCAGCCGTAGGGTGGATCGCGCTTCATCGATCCACCGCCTCCCGGGCTGAAGCCCGGACTACGAAGGCATTGCCACACGGTTTATGGGTACGGTTCGAGGGCTTACCACGGGGCAAGGGGCCAGCCGCCTTTGGTGGATGGAAAAAGCGCCATCCACCCTTGTATCTCGACTACAGCCCCACCCCAGGGGCATAGTCCCCGACTGATCATCGGGGGAGGGATAGGAAGCCGTGTCCACCCTTAGGCCGCGAGCCTGCAACGTAGATAGTGCTCCGCCCCTCCACACTCACTCGAACAGCCCGAACGGTATCCAGAGCCTTGAGCTCGCATTCACAAGGTTGGGCCGGGTGCAGTGATGATCGCGTCTGAACGGATCGAGAGGAGAATCCATGCCCAGCGT
>NZ_JYFT01000038.1:0-72481 GCF_000931385.1 Pseudomonas sp. FeS53a | reverse complement strand
TTTTAAAGAGCGTTTCGATCAAGTCTTTCGCCTCAACCGAGGCCGCGCATTCTACAGCAGCCTTTCTTTCTGTCAAGCTGTTTTTCGAAGAATTTTTTCTTTCTACTCAACAACTTGCGCATCCGTCGAAACACTCTTCAACATCAGCGGGAGGCGAATCATACAGCATTCAAGCTCGCTGTCAACACCCCTCTTCAGCAATCAACCTGGCTGGCAGATCAATCACCGCGAATCCGCAACCACTCCGGACCGCACCCCACCTCAAACACCTAACTCATTGATTTTCAAGGAGTTTTCGTTGTCCGCCGTGGGAGTGGTGCGCATTATAGAGACCTCAGCCACGGCGTCAACACCTATTTTCGAAAAATCACTCCGCCTTCAGCGAGATGCGCGCGAACGCCTTCTTACCCGCCTGACATACATGACTTTTGCCCAGCTCGAACACGAACGAGCGATCAACCACCTGCCCATCGACGCGCACACTGCCTGCCGCCAAGAGATCACGCGCCGCAGCAGCGTTCTTCACCAACCCTGCCTTATTAAGGACAGACGACACCGGCATACCCTCGGATGCGAGCAACTCCACCTCAGGCAGGTCGTCCGGAAGCTCACCATCCTTCATGCGATTGCCGGCCGAGCGATGAGCGCTGGCCGCCGCCTCTTCACCATGGAAGCGAGCCACGATCTCCTCAGCCAGTTTGATCTTGATGTCACGAGGATTGGCCCCCGCCTCAACATCACGCTTGAACTGCTGAATTTCATCCATGGAGCGGAAACTGAGCAACTCGAAGTAACGCCACATCAAACTGTCTGGCATCGACACGAGCTTGTTGTACATGACGCCCGGCGCTTCCTGGATGCCCACATAGTTCCCCAAGGACTTGGACATCTTCTTGACCCCATCGAGCCCTTCGAGCAACGGCATGGTCACGATGCACTGGGACGCCTGCCCATAGGCACGCTGCAATTCGCGCCCCATCAACAGGTTGAACTTCTGGTCGGTACCGCCCAACTCGACATCGGCGCGAAGCGCAACAGAGTCATAGCCCTGCACCAACGGGTAGAGGAACTCATGGATCGCAATCGGTTGGTTGGTGGCGTAGCGCTTGCTGAAGTCATCCCGCTCCAGCATCCGCGCCACTGTGTACTGGGAAGACAGGCGAATGAAGTCAGCCGGCGACAGCTGATTCATCCAGGTGGAGTTAAACGCCACCTCGGTCCGTTCGGGATCCAGGATCTTGAAAACCTGCGCCTTGTAGGTCTCCGCATTCTCCAGCACCTGCTCTCGAGTCAACGGAGGGCGAGTGGCACTCTTGCCGCTGGGATCACCGATCATCCCGGTGAAGTCCCCGATCAGGAAAACCACCTGATGCCCCAGCTCCTGAAACTGACGCAGCTTATTAATAAGGACGGTGTGCCCCAGGTGCAGATCAGGTGCCGTCGGATCGAAGCCGGCTTTGATGCGCAGCGGACGCCCCGTCTTGAGCTTCTCGATCAGCTCCGCCTCGACCAGTACTTCTTCCGCACCGCGCTTGATAAGCGCAAGCTGCTCCTCAACCGACTTCATGTAAGGCCCCGTGCCACGTAAAAACAAAAGGGAACCAAACATACAAGATCGCTGACTAATTACAAGTTCTGCGCCCGCAGCCAGACCGACCGCCGAAAGGTCGGTTCCCGAGGTTGCCTGAGGGCTTATTTGATTATATTTTAGGCAGTTAGATCACTTTCTTAATAACACCACACGCCATGACGCATAACGTTCCCAAAGCGCCGCGCTATCCGAAGAGCCATCTGCTGGCCGCAAGCGGTGTAGCTGCGCTTCTGAGCCTGGCCTTGCTGGTGTTCCCGTCTCGGGAAGTCGAGGCGAAGAAGACCTACATCAATCTGGACATGGACAACAGCGCCGAAGCGCTGATTCAGGAGAGGGACGATCTCCGACAGGGCCTATCCAGCGAAGGCGAGTCAAGCATTCCCTTTGCCACCATCGAACCGTCCGCGGATGCCAAGGACAGCGCAGCTAGCGATTCCAGCATGGATGAGCAGGATGCTTCCACATCAGCCTCCTCCCAGAGCACACCTGCCGATCCTGGCCTGAAGACCGTCAAGGTCGATAGCGGCGATACCCTGTCCACGCTGTTTGCCAAGGTCGGTCTCTCGGCGAGCGTGCTTCACGAGATTCTCGACAGCAGCAAGGATGCCAAGTCGCTCACCCGCCTCAAGGTCGGTCAGCCCTTCGAATTCCGGCTGACCCCGGAAGGCGAGTTTCAGAGCCTCCATTCCCAGCTGAGTGACCTGGAAGCCATCACGCTCACCAAGACCGAGAAGGGTTACGACTTCAAGCGCGATATTGCCAAGCCTGATATTCATTCGGCTTACGCGCACGGTGTGATTGACAGCTCGCTGTTTCTTTCCGCCAAACGTGCCGGCCTCTCCCACAACCTGACCATGGACCTGGCCAACATCTTCGACTACGACATCGACTTCGCACTCGATATTCGAGAAGGCGACGAGTTCGAGGTCATCTATGAGAAGAAGACCGTCAATGGCAAGGAAGTAGGCTCGGGTGCCATCCTCGCAGCGCGGTTCACAAACCGCGGCAAGACCTACACCGCTGTCCGTTTTGCCAATGCCCAAGGTATCGCCAGCTATTTCCGTGACGATGGCACCGCGATGCGCAAGGCCTTCATCCGTACCCCTGTAGACTTCGCTCGGATCAGCTCCCGCTTCTCGCTGGGCCGCAAGCACCCCATCCTGAACAAGATCCGCGCGCACAAGGGCGTCGACTACGCCGCTCCACGCGGAACACCGATCAAGGCAACGGGTGATGGCAAGGTCATGCTCGCTGGGCGCCGTGGTGGCTACGGCAATGCCGTGATCATCCAGCACAGCGGCAAGTACCGCACCCTCTATGGGCACATGCAGGGCTTCGCCAAAGGCATCAAGACCGGCGTGAGCGTCAAGCAGGGCCAGATCATCGGCTACATCGGCACCACCGGCCTCTCGACCGGCCCGCATCTTCACTACGAGTTCCAGGTCAACGGCGAGCACGTCGACCCGCTCAGCGTGAAGCTCCCCATGGCCGATCCGCTCATCGCCAGCGAGAAGAAGCGCTTCCTGCAACTGAGCAAACCGCTTATGGCACGCATGGACCAGGAAAAGGCCACCATGCTTGCCCAGAACAAGCAGCAGTAAACGCATGCCGTACTACATCGGGGTCATGTCCGGTACCAGCCTGGACGGACTGGACATCGCCCTGATTGCGCAAGATAACCGCCCACGGCTTCTCGCCTCCCATTACATCCCCATGCCTGGCGACCTGAAGGACGCCCTTCTTGCACTGTGCGCCCCCGGCGAGGACGAACTCGCCCGTGCAGCCCTGGCGGAACAACGCTGGGTACGACTCGCGGCACAGGGTATCCAGCAACTCCTCCAGCAAGCAGGGCTCGGCCCCGATGCCATTCGGGCAATAGGCAGTCACGGCCAGACGGTACGCCACGAGCCTGGCCGGGGATTCACGATCCAGATCGGCAACTGTGCGCTCTTGGCGGAGCTGACCGGCATTACCGTTGTCGGTGACTTTCGTCGCCGGGACATGGCCGCAGGCGGGCAAGGCGCCCCATTGGTCCCTGCCTTCCATGAAGCCCTTTTCGGCAACGACTGTCATCGCGCCGTTCTGAACGTTGGAGGCTTCAGCAATCTTTCGCTTCTGCAGCCAGAGCGCCCGGTCTTCGGCTTCGATTGTGGCCCCGGCAATGTCCTGCTGGATGCCTGGATAGCCCGCCATCAGGGCAAGCCCTACGACGCGGATGGCGAATGGGCCGCCAGCGGCAACATCGACACAGCCCTGCTCCAGGCACTGATGGCAGACGAATTCTTCCTCGCTCAAGGCCCCAAAAGTACGGGAAGAGAGCACTTCAACCTGCCCTGGCTGGACGACAAGCTGGCACGAATGGACACGCCGCCTTCTGCCGCGAACGTCCAGGCCACCCTGCTGGAGTTCACCGCACGCACGGTCATCGACGCCCTGCAGGCGGCTCAGCCGCGCACTGATGAGCTGCTGGTGTGCGGCGGTGGCGCGCGAAATCGCGCCCTGATGAAGCGATTGGCCGACTTGCTCCCCTCTACCCGGGTTTGCAGCACCGATGAAGCCGGCGTATCTGCGGACTGGATGGAAGCCATGGCCTTTGGCTGGCTCGCCCACTGCTGCCTGGAAGGCATACCCGCCAATCGCCCAAGCGTGACTGGCGCCCAGGGCCCCCGCATCCTCGGCGCGATCTACCCCGCCTGAAACGAAAACGCCGTGCATGAGCACGGCGTTCGTAGCCAAAGTCCGATCAGATCGAGAAGGACTGCCCACAACCGCAGGTAGTGGCCGCATTGGGGTTCTTGATCACGAAGCGCGAGCCTTCCAGACCTTCCTGGTAATCCACTTCGGCGCCTGCTAGGTACTGGAAGCTCATGGGGTCGACTACCAGGCTCACACCGTCACGCTCGACGATGGTGTCATCGTCCGCCACGTCTTCATCGAAAGTGAAACCGTACTGGAAACCGGAACAACCGCCACCGGTGACGAAGACGCGGAGCTTCAGGCGCGGATTGCCTTCTTCATCGATCAGGTTCTTCACCTTGCTTGCGGCTCCCTGGGTGAACATCAGGGCGGTAGGGGTGAAGGATTCGACACTCATGATGCAACTCTCCCGGCTTGACGCCGCCATACTGCGCTATGGCGCCGCATTATCCGCTTACCCTAGAAAACTGGTCAACTATTAAGCATCGGCCTCATCGACCCGCGATGGCAGCTCGAGCGGCTTGGCGGACTCCTTGATCTGGCCCAGGCGCCCGTCGATCTGCGCGCCCATGGCCATCTCCATCAGTCCATACAACACCGTACCCTTCACCCGCGCCCGTGCGCCCAGTTCCAAGTGCTCGCTGGCGTACACATCACCCTGCACCTCACCATCGATGATGACGTGGGGGGCACGGATCTCACCCTGGACCAACCCGTCCACGCTGATGCGCACCATGCCTTCCACGGCAGACAAATTGCCCGTCAGGCGCCCATCCACCTGCACCGCGCCCTGGAAGCGCAGATCGCCCACCAGCTCGGCCCCTGTCGCGATGATGCTGGTCTTGCCGCTATAGCGCTGCAGGTCTGCCTTGGGTTTCTGCTTGTTCCACATAGGTTCATGACTCCTCGTCGGTCCAGTCGAACGTGCGCGTCAGCGGCTCACGCTGCCCCTCCACCCGCGCGCTCACCTCGATGCGACGTGGAACGAAGCCTTCCGGCAACTCCAGTTCGATGAAGCGCCCGGCATCGGGAATGGCCTGGAAATACTTGAATGAAAAACGCACACCGCCCTTCGGCAGGTCCTTCGCCAGATCAGCCAGGAGCAAGGCCGTCTCCTTGTTCCCCTGGCGACCCAGGATGCGAATCGATAAAGCCCCGGCGAGCGCACGCTCGTCCTTGCCCACCCGGCTCAGCATCAGCCGCATGCGGTAGCGGGACGGCGTGTCCGTGCCGTGCACCTCCAGCGCGCGAATACGCAACCCATCCGCCTGACGCTCGGGAGCCAGCACACCCTTGTAGACCGCCAGCTCCTGCTGCAGGGCAAAAACCTGCTCCTCCATCATCTTGATGGCCTGCCGGCTCTGTTCATTAGCCTGCAAGCCCAGGCGCTCGCCACTCTCCAGCACCGCCTGGCGCTGACGCAGCTGCTCCAGTTCGCTGGCCTGCTCCTGGTTCTGCTGCAGCAACTGGTCCCGCTGCTCGACCGCCTCGCGGGCACGCTTCGCCTGCTGCCAACCACCGGCGAAGAAGGAAGCCGGCAACGACAGCACCAGCACACACAGCACCAGTCTCAGCAGACGTTCACGACGTGGATCACTGACACGGACTTCCCAACTGGCCATCAGCGGGCGCAGTCCGGGGATCGGAACAGGACAGAGAAGGCAAGAGCCATGCGAAATCACCTGGCCAGAGCGGCCCATTGCAAAGGCGCCGATGATAAAGCCCGATCCGCCATGGGCCAACCGCCGGGGTGACGCGCTGCCGCCTGAGCCTCTACTATCGGACCGATCTCACACAACGGACATTTTCCATGCCCTACCTCTGGCTGAAGGCCTTCCACATCATCGCCGTCGTCTGCTGGTTCGCCGGCCTCTTCTACCTGCCGCGCCTGTTCGTCTATCACGCCGCAGCGGAGGACCAACCCAGCCGAGAGCGCTTCTGCATCATGGAGCGCAAGCTCTACCGCGGCATCATGGGCCCCTCGATGATTGCCACCCTCCTGCTGGGCGGCGCGATGCTGTACCTCAACCCTGGCTGGTTCAGCCAAGGCTGGCTGCACGCCAAACTCACCCTCGTGGTGCTGCTGATCGGTTACCACCACGCCTGCGGCGCGATGCTCAAGCGCTTCGCCCGTGGCGAGAACGCCCGCAGCCATGTCTTCTACCGCTGGTTCAACGAAGTCCCTGTGCTCTTCCTGCTGGCCATCGTCATTCTGGTCGTGGTCAAGCCCTTCTGATCCCATCCAAGAGGACTGTCGGATGTCACTGCCCGCCCTGCTCGAGAATCGCCTGCGTCTGCCCCTCGTCACCGCTCCGATGTTCCTGGTCTCGGCACCGTCCATGGTCCTGGCCAGTTGCAACGCCGGTGTCGTCGGCAGCTTCCCCGCCCTGAACCAGCGCGAGAGCGCCGGATTCGCCGCCTGGCTTGATGAAATCGCCGCTGGCCTGACAGCCGATGCGGCCCCCTACGCCGTCAACCTGATCGTCCACGGCAGCAACCCTCGCCTGCAGGCCGACCTGGCCATCTGCGTGGAAAAGAAGGTGCCCATCGTCATCACCAGTCTGGGCGCCGTGAAGGAAGTGGTGGACGCCGTGCACAGCTACGGCGGCCTGGTGTTCCATGACGTCACCACCCGCCGCCATGCCGAAAAGGCTGCAGAAGCCGGTGTAGACGGGCTGATCGCCGTCGCAGCCGGCGCCGGTGGTCACGCCGGAACCTGGAGCCCCTTCGCACTGGTCGCCGAGATCCGCCAGTTCTTCGACAAGACCCTGCTCCTGGCAGGCTGCCTCAACCACGGCCACGAGATCCTCGCAGCCCAGCTCCTGGGAGCGGACCTCGCCTACCTGGGTACCCGCTTCATCGCCACCCAGGAAAGCCAGGCCAGCGCCGCCTACAAGCAAATGCTGCTGGACGCACGGGCGGCCGACATCATCCACACCCCGGCCGTTTCGGGCGTCCCGGCCAGCTTCATGCGCCAGAGCCTGGAGGCCGCCGGATACGACCTCGCCCGACTGAACGACAAGGCGGACGTCAACTACGGCGAGAAGCTCAAGCCCGTGAGCGATGAAGCCAAGGCCTGGAAGACCGTCTGGTCGGCGGGCCAGGGCGTCGGAGACATCCACGACCTCCCCACCGTCGCCGAGCTGGTGGAGCGCCTCGACCGCGAATACCGCGCTGCCCTCCAGCACAGCGCACGCCTGGCCCAGCCCTACCTGGGATGAAGCGCCGTCAACTGCTCGCAGGCCTCGGCGCGCTGGGCGCACTGGGGCTCTGGGCAGCGCGCCCTGCCGACCAAGGCGCGCCTCATGCCCCCTACTTCGCACAGCTGCAGGGGCTGCTGCGCCAACAGGGCGGCGGTGTGCCTCAACTGGTCATCGACCTCGACCGGCTCGACGCCAACGCAGACTTGCTGAGCAGCCGCCTCGGCGGCATGAAGCTGCGCCTGGTGAGCAAGTCGCTCGCCTCCACAGGCTTGCTCGACTATCTCTCGAAGCGCCTCGGCACCCGGCGCTTCATGGTCTTCCACCAGCCCCAGGCCAACCAGTTGGCCGAGGCATTCCCCGACAGCGACCTGCTGCTCGGCAAGCCACTGCCGGTCGCAGCCGCCCTGGCCTTCTACCAGCAGCTCGCCGCCAATGCGCCATTCGATCCGGATCGGCAGGTCACCTGGCTGGTGGACAGCCCGGAGCGCCTGGTGCAGTACCGTGATATGGCAATCGCCCTGCAGCGCCCACTGTCCATCGCCCTGGAGATCGACATCGGCTTGCGGCGCGGCGGGCACAGCTCGCCCGAGCGCCTCGCCACCAGCCTCGCGCTCGTCGAGCACTCCCCCGAAGTGCTCGATCTGCGTGGGCTGATGGGCTACGACGGCCATGTGGCCCACGCCCCCTTCTGGGTCGGAGACGCCTTCGACCAGGCCAATGCCCGCTACCGTGACTTCCTGGAACAGGCCACGCACGCCAGGAAGGCCTGGCCAGAAGCACCGTTATTGAATGGTGCCGGTAGCCTCACCTGCATACGCCATCTGACAGGCCCCAGCCCACTGAATGAGATCGCCGTAGGTTCGGTGCTGCTCAAGCCCTCGGACTTCGATGCCGAGAGCCTCGACGCCTACCAGGCCGCCTGCTGGATTGCCGCCCCCGTGCTCAAGGCAGGGAGCGGCGCCCTGCCCTACCTCGAGGACGCCCAGAGCCTTGTGAGCGCATGGAACCCGAATCGCGAACAGGCCTTCTATCTATATGGCGGTGACTGGCAAGCCATCCCGGCCTCGCCGGCAGGGCTCGCCTACGACCCGCTCTATGGCCGCAGTGCCAACCAGGAGCGGCTGATCGGCTCGGCGGCGAATGGCCTGCAGCCCGATGACTGGGTGTTTCTCCGTCCGCAGGTATCCGAGGGCCTGCTGGCCCGGTTCGGCTCCATGAGCCTGTTGCGACGCGGTCGTCTCGTCGGACGCTGGAAACCCTTGCCCACAGCGTGAAGCCCCCCGCTTTTTCTAGCCTCCCCGGCTTGTAACCTGGGCGCCCCCACCAGTACGCTTTGCCATCCTCAACCCTACAGCCGACAAGGATGCCCGCATGTCCGACGCTCGCTACAAGATCGTATTCGAAGGTGAACTGATGCCCGGTGCGGCACTGGACTCGGTCAAGGAGAACCTCGCCCGCCTGTTCAAGAGCGACGCGGACAAGATCGACGCCCTGTTCAATGGTCGCCCCGTCGCCCTGAAGCGCGACCTCGAAGACGGCGAAGCGGACAAGTACCTGGCCGCCCTGCAACGTGCCGGTGCCAACGTCCGCAAGGAACCGGACATCGCCGCCGGGCTGAGTCTGGTGGAGACCGAGGATCACCCCAACCCGGACGCCGCGCCCCAGGCAGCGGAAGACCAACCCGATATGACATGCCCCAAGTGCGGCCATACGCAGCCCAAGGCCATCGAGTGCCAGGCCTGCGGCATCGTCATCGAGAAATTCCTGGCCCGTCAGGCCCAGCTCGCCGAGAGCACGCCGGCCGTGGCAGCGCCGGTAACCCCTGCTGCAACGCCCTATGCTGCCCCCCAGGCCCAGGTCGGCGACCCCCTGCCGGAATTCGGCGACTTACGTCCCTTTGGAGTGACCGGTCGCATCGGCCGGATGCGCTATATCGCCTGGACAATGGTTCTCGTCTTAGTGGCGATGCCTGTTATGTTTTTAAGCAGTCTCGTGTTTGAGTACTCTCCGCTGGTCGGCGGGATACTTATTGCGGCGGAATTCATAGCATTGATAGTCGTTAGCGTTCAGATAAGCGTCCAGCGCCTACACGACATCGACTGGTCAGGTTGGATGTACCTGCTCAACTTCGTGCCAGTCCTGGGGTCGTTCTTCCCATTGCTGATGATGGTAGTTCCAGGCACACAGGGCCCTAACCGATATGGCCAAATACAGCCGCCGAACAGCGTCGCAGTTCTGATATTGGCCTGGATGTCCATTATCTCCGCAGTTCTCGGAACGCTTTTGATCATCGTACTCCTGATGTTCATAGGTGTAGGGGGACTAAGCGACCTCGACTCCAGGTTCTCCGACAGCAGCTACGAGATGCCGGCCGACGTGGACGGCAGCGACTATGCCGCCGCACCCGCCGACGAGGCGGAGTACTCGGACGACCAGACCGAGGAAGCCGAAGCACCGGCTGAACAGGACGACTACGAGTCGAACTGAGCAACCTCCCGGGGCCGGCGCTGTCCAACCCGGCCCCACCAGGAGATTCACGATGCCCCGCTATGCCCTCATCACCGGCGCTTCCAGCGGCCTGGGACTGGCCCTCGCAGAGGCCCTGGCTCGCCGGGGTCGCCACCTGATCCTGGTGGCTCGCCAGCGTGATGCGCTCGAGAGCATCGCCTATGAGCTGACCCAACGCTTTGGCGTCGAGGTCCTCTACCGCACCTGTGACCTCGCCGAACCTCTCCAGCTATCCGGCCTGCTGCATGAACTCAACCAGGGCGGTCGCCAGATCGACCTGCTGGTCAACAACGCCGGCATCGGCAGTGCCGGCCTCTATGTCCAGCAACCGTGGGGCCATGAGCAGGAGCTGATCGAGTTGAACATCCTCGCCCTGGCACGGCTCTGCCATGAGATCGGTGGCGCCATGGCCGGGCGGGGCGAAGGGCAGATCCTCAACGTCGCCTCCGTTGCCGGGTTCCAGCCCGGCGGCTGGATGAGCAACTACTACGCCAGCAAGGCCTACGTGCTGCACTTCTCCGAAGGCTTGCGCGAGGAGCTGAAGCGCCATGGTGTGAAGGTTTCCGTCCTCTGCCCCGGGCCCGTGCGCACCGCCTTCTTCCGCCATGCCCGCATGGCCGGGGAAAAGCTGGAGGGCTCGCCCCTGCTGATGAGTGCGGAAGAGGTGGCGTTGTACACCGTACGCGCCCTGGAAAAGAACCGCGCCATCATCATCCCGGGCTGGCGCAACCGCCTGGCGGCAAAGGCAGCACGCTTCATGCCGCGCTGGCTGACACGTCGCCTCACTGCCCGCATCAATCGCCGCTTCGTGGCCGGCTGAACGCGCCCGCTCAGTCCGCGCGCACGCAGCGACTGGCCGCCCAGCTTCGCAGGGCCGCCAACTCTTCCGACATGATCACCGACAGCGGCGCCGTCCCCTGCAATTGCTGCAGGAGCAGCGCATGGCTGACATCACTCTGCGCTGCCTGGGCGGCGTAGTACATGCCCACAACGGCCTGCTCGATCTCGGCACCGGAAAACCCATCGGACGCCGACGCCAGCGCCGACAGGTCGAACAGGGCAAGGTCCATGCCCCGGCGGGACAGGTGGATGCGGAAGATCTCCGCACGGGTCGCCGGGTCCGGCAGGTCGACGAAGAACAGCTCGTCGAAGCGACCCTTGCGCACCAGCTCCGGCGGCAGGCGATGGATGGCGTTGGCGGTAGCGATCATGAAGACCGGCGCCTTGCGCTCGGACATCCAGGTCAGCAGCGTCCCGAGCACTCGCTGGCTCACGCCCCCGTCATGGTCACCGCTGGCCAGGCCCTTCTCGATCTCGTCCATCCACAGTACGCATGGCGCCATCTGCTCGGCGAGGCGCAGCGCCTCCCGCAGGTTGCGCTCGGTCTCGCCGAAGAACTTGTTGTACAGGCAGGCGAAGTCCAGGCGCAGCAGGGGCAGCCCCCAAAGGCCGGCGACCGCTTTGGCGGCCAGGCTCTTGCCGCCACCCTGTACCCCCACCAGCAGCATGCCCTTGGGCCGGTCCTCGGCCTTGCCGTCGATGAAAGCCCCCTGGCGCTCACCGAGCCAGCGCTTGAGGTTGACCAGGCCGCCCACCTCGGCAAAGCGCGCCGTGTCGTATTCGAAACTGAGCACGCCTTCCAGATCCAGCAGCTGGAACTTGGTCTTGTTCAGTTCCGGCAGGTCTTCCTGGGTGATGGCGCCGTCATCGCAGATCACATTGCGGGCCAAGGAGCGCGCCTCACCATGGCTGAGCCCCCGCAGGTTCTTCACCACCTGCTGGAGGGTGCGGTTGTCGGTGCGCACCCGGGCGCCACGGTTGCGCTCGCTCCAGCGGGTCGCCTCCTCCCGGACGATGGCCAGCAACTCATCCTCACTGGGCAACGCCAGGGTGAAACGGGCGCTGTAGCGTTGCACCTCCGGCGGCAGGCGCAAGGCGTGGGACACCAACACCAGGGTCGGGCGCTGGGGCGAGTCGGCCATGGCCACTTCTTTCAGCAGGCGTACCAGCCGGGGGTTGTCCTCCAGGAACGGGTGCAAGTCACACATCACGTACAGGCTGGACTGAAGGTCACCCTTGATCAGGCGCAGGGCCTTCTCGGGGTCGACCGTCTCCTCGCCCCCCAGGGGCTCGCCGCCGAAGCCGAGACGCTGCAGGCCCTCGGTCACCGACCAGGTGAACAGGCTCATGCCCCGCTTGACCGCGAGGGTGGTGAGAGTCTCCAGCACGCGCTGCTCATCCCAGGACTCGATGACGATGAGCTTGACCTTGGAATCGAGCACCAGGCCCAGGTCGTGGATGTCGTTCTTCACACAGGCTCCTTGTGGGGTTCCGCTGCTGGCCGGAGTCGATGGTCCGCCGCTAGACTCGGGCGATTCTTATATCAGCCCGGAGAATCCAGGTGGACTGTCTGTTCTGCAAAATCGTCGCTGGGCAGATCCCGGCGCGCACGTTGTACGAAGACGATCACGTTGTCGCGTTCCATGACATCGGCCCACAGGCGCCGGTGCACTTCCTGGTCATCCCCAAGCGACACATCGAAACCCTCAACCACCTCACCGAGGACGACCGTGAGCTGGCCGGCCACATCCTGTTCACGGCACAGCGCCTGGCCCGGGAGCAGGGATGCGAAGAAGGCTTCCGCGTGGTGATGAACTGCAACGAACTGGGCGGGCAGACGGTCTATCACATCCATATGCACGTGCTCGGGCAACGCCAGCTGGACTGGCCCCCGGGCTGAGCCTCGAGTCAGCGGGCAGCGCCGGAATGCGACTGATCCCGATCAAGCCCGGCGGGGAGCAATGGAGTAAACTCTCCGCCAGTTTTCGCCTGTCGAGGTGCCCCATGGCTACCGAACGTCACTACTCTCCCGCCGACCGCCTGCTGCTGCAGGCCGATGCCGCCCTCAAGACCCTCCTGCCGTTCAAGGGCCAGCCTTACCGCCCGTCCCCCGCCAACCTGCAGGACGATGCGCCGATGAACGAGGACGATACGCGCCACGTAGCCGGCCTGATGCGCATCAACCACACCGGCGAGGTCTGTGCCCAGGCGCTGTACCAGGGCCAGGCGCTGACCGCCAAGCTGCCAGAAGTGCGTCAGGCAATGGAGCACGCCGCCGAGGAAGAGATCGACCACCTGGTCTGGTGCGAGCAGCGCATCCGTGAACTGGGCAGCCGCCCCAGCGTGCTCAACCCGCTGTTCTATGGCTTGTCGTTCGGCGTGGGTGCCATGGCCGGCCTGATCAGCGACCGCGTGAGCCTGGGCTTCGTCGCGGCCACCGAGGACCAGGTCTGCAAGCACCTGGACGAGCACCTGCACCAGATCCCGCCGCAGGACGCCAAGAGCCGCGCCATCCTCGAACAGATGCGGGTCGACGAGGAACACCACTCCACCACCGCCCTGGAAGCCGGCGGCCTGCGCTTCCCCGCCCCGGTGAAGTTCGGCATGACGCTGCTGTCCAAGGTGATGACCAAGAGCACTTACCGGATCTGATCCGGGCACAGCACGTGAAAACAAAAGGGCGCCATTCGGCGCCCTTTGTCATTCCAGCTCGCTGCCCTCAACGGGGCATATTGCGGGCATAGAAGATTTCCAGCATCTCGTGGCGCACGCGCTCTTCCACCTGCTGGCGCTGTTCAGCGGTCAGGTTGGAGGTGGCATCGCCGAACAGATAGTTATCCAGTTCGAAGTCCTTGAGCAGCATCTTCGTGTGGAACAGGTTCTCCTGGTACACATTCACGTCGGTCATCTGGTACGCGTCGCGGGTGTCGTCGGACAGGTAGTTCTGGATCGAGTTGATCTCGTGGTCGATGAAGTGCTTGCGCCCTTCGACGTCACGGGTGAAGCCGCGCACGCGATAGTCGACGGTGACGATGTCGGAGTCGAACTGGTGAATGAGGTAGTTCAGGGCCTTGAGCGGCGAAATCACGCCGCAGGTGGACACGTCGATGTCCACGCGGAAGGTCGCGATGCCTTCCACCGGATGGATCTCCGGGTAGGTGTGAACGGTGATGTGGCTCTTGTCCAGGTGGGCCAGGATCGTCTCGGGCAACGGGCCGGGGGATTCCTCGATCTGGCTGTCGGTGGGCGTCACCGGCTGCTCGGAAATGAGGATGGTGACGCTCGCACCCTGGGGATCGTAATCCTGCCGGGCGATGTTGAGGATGTTGGCACCGATGATGTCGACCACGTCGGTGAGGATCTGGGTCAGGCGCTCGGCGTCGTACTCTTCGTCGATGTACTGGACGTAGGCCTGCTGGTCCTCGGGGGTTTCCGCGTAGCAGATGTCATAGATGTTGAAGCTCAAGGTCTTCGTCAGGTTGTTGAACCCGTGGAGCTTGAGTTTGCTTTTCACCGTTTGTGAACTCTCGTCGTGTGCGGCTCTGCCGCGTGGTTGAGCATGCCCGTCAGAAGCGCACGACACTTCTGCGTAGGACGGTTTACACCTCTTCGCGATGGCGATTGTGGTTATCGGTTCTGGGGCAGAAGGCCCCTGGAATTCGAGGGGGCGCATTATGCAGATGACGAAAGCCATCTACCAGAGTTTGCGCCCCCAATATGATGATCGGATGTCGATGGCTCAGCCGAGTTCGACGATCTCGTAGTCGTGGGTGATCTCGACGCCCGCCCGCCCCAGCATGATGGAGGCGGAGCAGTACTTCTCGGCGGACAGTTCGACGGCCCGCTTGACCTGGGCTTCCTTGAGGCCGCGCCCTTTCACCACGAAATGCACGTGGATCTTGGTGAACACCTTCGGGTCCTCGCCGGCACGCTCGGCTTCGAGGAACGCCTCGCAACTTTCCACCGGCTGGCGCGACTTCTTGAGGATGCTCACCACGTCGAAGTTGGTGCAGCCGCCCAGCCCCAGCAGGAGCATCTCCATCGGCCGCACGCCGAGGTTGCGGCCACCGCTTTCCGGCGGACCATCCATCACCACCGCATGGCCGCTGCCGGACTCGCCGAGGAACAGGGCCTCGCCCGCCCACTGGATACGCGCTTTCATCACCAGACTCCAGGCTCTGAGAAAAAGGGGCGCCAGCTTATCACAGCGCCTGGCGGCACCCCGGCGTCACATACGCTGGTCGAATAGTTCCCCGGCAGTTGTTATCTGCGTCTCAAAATCGGCTCACCGGTCACGGTGCGTCTGTTAAGCTGACGTCGGATAACTGGCACACTTAGCCAGATAACTAATAAGAAAGTGCCTGTTGGACAAGGGCTTATCTATTTATATTTCGGGACTCGGGCATGGTAGCTATTACCCTCACTCCAAAGATCAAGAACCTCGACAAGCTTCTCGCGCATTGTCACCGCCGCCGTTACACCGCCAAGAGCACCATCATCTATGCGGGCGACCGCTGTGAAACGCTCTTCTTCATCATCAAGGGCTCCGTCACCATTCTCATCGAGGACGACGACGGCCGTGAAATGATCATCGCCTACCTCAATGCCGGGGACTTCTTCGGCGAGATGGGCCTGTTCGAAAAGGAAGGCGCCGAGAAAGAGCGCAGCGCCTGGGTCCGCGCCAAGACCGAGTGCGAAGTGGCCGAGCTCAGCTACGCCAAGTTCCGCGAACTGACGCAACAGGACCCGGAAATCCTCTACGCCCTGGGCAGCCAGATGGCCGACCGCCTGCGCAACACCACCCGCAAGGTGGGTGACCTGGCCTTCCTCGACGTGACCGGCCGTGTCGCTCGCACCCTGCTGGACCTGTGCAAGCAGCCCGATGCCATGACCCACCCGGACGGCATGCAGATCAAGATCACCCGTCAGGAAATCGGCCGCATCGTCGGCTGCTCCCGCGAGATGGTCGGCCGCGTGCTCAAGAGCCTGGAGGAACAGGGCCTGGTGCACGTCAAGGGCAAGACCATGGTGGTCTTCGGGACCCGCTGAGACGCGCATATGAAAAAGCCGGCAGGACGCCGGCTTTTCCATGTGCACATCGATCAGTTCGGGTCGGCGCTCAGCTTGACCCGCCCACGCTCCGGGAAGAACAGGCGACGCAATTCGGTCCCGGGCTCCTCGGCACGCATGAACGCCTCGCCCACGAGGAAGGCATAGACCTCGCTGACTTCCATCAGCTCGACATCCGCCCGGTTGAGAATCCCACTCTCGGTGACGACGATGCGGTCGCGCGGGATGCGCGGCAGCAGGTCCAGGGTGGTCTCCAGGCTCACGTCAAAGGTGTGCAGGTTGCGGTTGTTGATGCCCACCAGCGGCGTATCCAGGGTCTTCAGTGCCCGCTCCAGCTCATCGCCATCGTGCACCTCCACCAGCACATCCAGCCCCACGTCCTTCGCCGTGGCAGCCAGCTCCGCCATCTGCAGGTCGGACAACGCCGCAGCGATCAGCAGGACGCAATCGGCCCCCAACGCACGGGCCTCGACGACCTGATAGGGGTCGATGAGGAAGTCCTTGCGGATCACCGGCAGCGAGCAGGCTGCCCGGGCTTCCTTCAGGTACTCGTCGGCACCCAGGAAGAAATCCACATCGGTGAGCACCGACAGACAGGTGGCACCACCGTCCTGGTAGCTACGAGCGATCTGCGCGGGCACGAAATTCTCGCGGATGACGCCCTTGCTCGGGGACGCCTTCTTCACCTCGGCAATGACCGCCGGCTCGCGCCGCGCCACCTTGTCCTGCAAGGCCCGGGCGAACCCGCGCGGTGCGTCGGCCGAACGGGCCAGCGCTTCCAGTTGGCTCAGCGACGTGCGGGCACGCCGCTCGGCGACTTCCTCGGCCTTGCGGGCGAGGATCTTTTCTAGGACGGTCGGGACGCTCACGCTTCGTTCTCCACTCGGAACACCGCGGTGAAGGAGGCCAGCTCCTCCAGCTTCTCGCGGGCAAGGCCGGTGTGCAGGGCATCGTGGGCCAATTGCACACCCTCTTTGAAGGTGCTCGCATGGTCCGCCGCATAAAGCGCGGCGCCAGCGTTGAGCACGATCATCTCTGCGGCCTTCTGGCCGTTCTCGGTCTTGCGACGCCCCAGGGCATCGCGGATCAGTTCAAGGGACTGCTGCGGGCTGTCCACGGTCAGGCCGATCAGGCTCTGGCTCTTGATGCCGAAGTCCTCCGGCTGCACCTGGTATTCGGTGACCACACCGTCCTTCAGCTCGGCCACATGGGTCGGCGCCGCCAGGCTCAGTTCGTCCAGCCCGTCCTTGGAATGCACCACCAGGATGTGCTGGCTGCCCAGGCGCTTGAGCACCTCGGCCAGCGGCCGGCACAGCGCCTGGCTGAACACCCCCACCACCTGGTGCTTCACCCCGGCCGGATTCGTAAGCGGGCCGAGCATGTTGAACAGCGTGCGCAGCCCCAGCTCGCGGCGCGGGCCGGCGGCGTACTTCATCGCCTTGTGGTGGACCTGGGCGAACATGAAGCCGACGCCAACATGCTCGATGCAGCGGGCCACCTGTTCGGGCTTCAGGTCCAGGTAGATGCCGGCGGCCTCCAGCACGTCGGCGCTGCCGGTCTTGCCGGACACCGCGCGGTTGCCGTGCTTGGCCACCTTGCCCCCTGCCGCCGCGACCACGAAGGTCGCCGCCGAGGACACGTTGAAGATGTTGGCGCCATCGCCGCCGGTGCCGACCACGTCCACCACGCGATCCAGGCTCGACAGTTCCACACGGCTGGCCAGCTCACGCATCACCGACACGGCCCCGACGATCTCGTCGATGGTCTCGCTCTTCATGCGCATGCCCATCAGGAAGGCACCGATCTGCGCGTCGGTGCACTGCCCGGTCATGATCTGGCGCATCACCGCCTGCATTTCCTCGGTGGTCAGGTCCAGTTGGTTGACCACGCGGCCGAGGGCTTCCTTGATGTCCATGTCAGCGTACCCCGCCCTGTTGCTTGAGGAAGTTGGCGAACAGCTCGTGCCCCTGCTGGGTGAGTATGGACTCCGGATGGAACTGCACACCCTCGATGTTCAGGGTCTTGTGGCGCAGCCCCATGATCTCGTCCACCGAACCGTCTTCGTGCTGGGTCCAGGCGGTCATCTCCAGGCACTCCGGCAGGGTTTCGCGCTTGACCACCAGCGAGTGGTAGCGGGTCACCGTGAGCGGATTGTTCAGGCCCTGGAACACGCCCTGGTCATGGTGGAAGACCGGGCTGGTCTTGCCGTGCATCGCCTGGCGCGCCCGCACCACATCGCCGCCGAAGGCCTGGCCGATGCTCTGGTGGCCCAGGCACACGCCCAGGATCGGCAGCTTGCCGGCGAAATGCAGGATGGCCTCCAGCGACACGCCCGCCTCGGTGGGGGTGCACGGGCCCGGGGAGACGACGATGCGCTCGGGCTTGAGCGCCTCGATCTGGGCGATGCTCAGCTCGTCATTGCGGATCACATGGACATCGGCACCCAGCTCGCCCAGGTACTGCACCACGTTGTAGGTAAAGGAGTCGTAGTTATCGATCATCAGCAACATGGCAGGGTCCTCAGGCGTCGGTCTTGGTGGTCTGCTCAGCGAGCGCCACGGCACGGAACATGGCGCGGCGCTTGTTCAGCGTCTCCTCCCATTCCAGTGCGGGGACCGAGTCGGCAACGATGCCGGCGCCAGCCTGCACGTGCAGTTGCCCATCCTTGATGACCGCCGTGCGGATCGCGATGGCGGTGTCCATGTTGCCGTTCCAGGCCAGGTAGCCCACGGCACCTCCGTAGACGCCACGCTTGACCGGCTCGAGCTGGTCGATGATCTCCATTGCACGGATCTTCGGCGCACCCGACAGGGTGCCCGCCGGCAGGATCGCCCGCAGCGCATCCATCGCGGAGACGCCGTCCTTCAGCTGGCCGGTGACGTTGGAGACGATGTGCATCACGTTGGAGTAGCGCTCGATCACCATCTTCTCGGTGACCTTCACCGAACCGGTGGCGGACACGCGCCCCACGTCATTGCGGCCCAGGTCGATCAGCATCAGGTGCTCGGCCAGCTCCTTGGCGTCGGACAGCAGGTCCTCTTCCAAAGCCCGGTCGGCATCCTCGGTGGCGCCACGAGGACGGGTGCCGGCAATGGGGCGCACGGTGACCAGGCCATCCTCGACCCGCACCAGCACCTCCGGCGAACTGCCCACCACATGGAAGTCGCCGAAGTTGAAGAAGTACATGTAGGGCGTCGGGTTGAAGCAGCGCAGCGCCCGGTAGAGGTCGATCGGCGCTGCCTCGAAGGGCACCGACATGCGCTGGGAGATCACCACCTGCATGCAGTCGCCCGCCAGGATGTATTCCTTGATCTCGCCCACTGCCCGCTCGTAGTCCTCGCGGGTGAAGCTGGAGCGGAAGTCGCTCTGCAACTCCACCGGCAGGCTCGGGTCGACACCCAGGCGCGGTACCACCGGCTGGCGGAGTGTCTGCCGCAGCGCATCGAGGCGGGCCTGGCCCTGCTCGAAAGCGTCTGGCTGGCTCGGGTCCACCAGCACGATGGCGTGCAGCTTGCCCGCCAGGTTGTCGAACACGATCACCGCATCCGACACCATCAGCAGGATGTCCGGCGTGCCCAGGGGGTCAGGGTTCGGGCAGTTGGCCAGGCGCTTCTCGACATAGCGCACGCAATCGTAGCCGAAGTAACCCACCAGGCCGCCGTTGAAACGCGGCAGGCCGTCGATGGGCGCAACCTGGTAACGCTCCTTGAACGCCTCGACGAAGGCCAGCGGGTCTTCGCTGTCCACGGCCTCCACCACCTGGTCATCGACGCTGACGCTGACCTTCGCGCCATGGGCGCGCAGCACGGTGCGACTGGCCAGGCCGATGATGGAGTACCGCCCCCATTTCTCGCCGCCCTGGACCGACTCCAGCAGGTAGGAGTACGGCGCATCGGCCAGCTTCAGGTAGAGGGAAAGAGGGGTGTCGAAGTCCGCCAGGGTTTCGAAGGCGAGCGGGATGCGGTTGTAGCCTTGGGCGGCCAAACGCAGGAATTCATCGCGGGTCATGATCTGCCTCGTGGGGCGAGGAGCCCAGGTGGGCTCCTGGATAAAAGACGTCGGTGTGCAAGCGCGCCGGACCGGTCCGGCCAGAATGGAATCAGGCGCGCCAGCGCCAACGGGCCACGGCCTTGATGATTCGCATGGAGGCTCGTTCGAGCCAGAGCTTGCAGGGAACCAGCACGTTTCTATCTCTTCTATGAGGCAGATGATCTGGGGAGTCGGGCGACATTAGCGCAGCGCCGTGTGCGGCGCAACCGCCAGGCAGCAGCTCGCGCAGGTCGTCCACCACCAGTGCCGGCTCCTCCTCGTCGATGGGCCGACCGTGGTTGTAGCCGTAGCTCAGCGCCACGCACTTGACCCCCGCTGCCTTGGCGGCCAGCACGTCGTTGCGCGAGTCACCGATGAACAGCGCCTCGTTGCGACTGACCCCGGTCATGTGCATCACATGCAGCAGCGCAGCCGGGTCCGGCTTCTGCTGGGGCAGGGTGTCGCCAGCGATGATCAGCGGGAAGTAGCGCCCCAGCTTCATCTGGTCCAGCAACGGCGCCACGAAACGCTCGGGCTTGTTGGTGATCAGCGCCAGCTCGATCTTGCGCTTGCGCAACCACTTCAGGGTTTCCGCCACGCCCGGGTAGACCTCGGTCAGCGCATGGCTGTCGGCATAGGCCTCCAGGAAGATCTCCAGGGCTTTCTCCGCGTCCTCGTCATGCACGGCGCTGTGGTCGATACCACCGGCCAGGGCCCGGCGCACCAGCACCCGCGCACCATTGCCGACCCAGTCGCGCACGCGCTCGACCCCGGCGGGTGGACGCCCGAGGCTGACCAGCATGCGGTCCACCGCGGCGGCCAGGTCCGGCACCGAATCGATCAGGGTGCCGTCCAGGTCGAACATCACCAGACGCGGCAGGCGGCCGTCGAACAGCCGTTGCAGCGCGTTCATCAGGCCTGGGCCAGCTCGGCGCGCATGGCGGCGATGACTTCGGCGTAGTCCGGCGCATTGAAGATGGCCGAGCCGGCGACGAAGGTGTCGGCACCTGCGGCAGCGATCTCCCGGATGTTCTTCACGTTCACCCCACCGTCGATCTCCAGGCGGATGTCGCGGCCCGAGGCCTCGATCAGCGCACGGGCTTCGCGCAGCTTGTCCAGGGTGCCGGGGATGAATTTCTGCCCGCCAAAGCCGGGGTTCACGCTCATCAGGAGGATCATGTCCACCTTGTCCATCACGTACTTCAGGCTGTCCAGCGGAGTGGCCGGGTTGAACACCAGGCCGGACTTGCAGCCGCCGTCGCGGATCAGCTGCAGGGAGCGGTCGATGTGCTGGGTCGCTTCCGGGTGGAAGGTGATGTAGGTGGCGCCGGCTTCGATGAAGTCGCCGATGATGCGGTCCACCGGGGAGACCATCAGGTGCACGTCGATGGGCGCGGTGACGCCGTACTTGCGCAGCGCCGAACACACCATCGGGCCGATGGTCAGGTTGGGCACGTAGTGGTTGTCCATCACGTCGAAGTGGACGATGTCGGCGCCGGCAGCGAGCACCTTGTCCACATCCTCGCCCAGGCGTGCGAAATCGGCGGACAGGATCGACGGGGCGATGGCGAAGGGTTGCATGAGAGACCTCGGTGCAGAATCACGGTGGCGCGGATTGTAGCCGCATTCGTTTTTCACCGGTGACAATCGCGACATTCAGTCCTGAATGCGACAGACAGAGGAGCGAAGAATGGGTGCCTATACAACGGTGGCTGGCTGGATCGAACTGGATTACTCACTCACGACTGAAGAAATCGCAGGGTGTATTGAGACCACAGGGGAAGACGTTGCGAGACTGCTGAATGACGATCAGAAAGCGCTTTATCGAGGCGGCTGGATGATTCAACCCGAAGCGATCAACGGTTCTCGATTCGTGTTCTTTGGTGCGCCGATCAGAACGGCAGCCATTCCCTACATCCGATCCCAGGTGATGGCGCTTTCACGTTTGGTAGCGTGCGGCGATGACTACACCATCCACCCGAGCGGCCATTTTCTTCTGACTGAGGACGGCACTCACGGCATCCCGGATACGGAGTGGATCATCGAAGAGGGGCACATCAGCGACAGGCTGAAGTGAGTGCGCGCCTGGGAGCGCGCATGAGCGCAGGGCCACGCCCTCGTCGTGAACGAGCACAACGAGGGAGCCGCCCTATATGGAAGTCACTCCGGCATGGAGGTACGCATCTTCTCGCTGCGACCGCGCAGCCACTCCAGGGTCAGCAGCAGCACCACCGAGAAGCCGATCAGCAGGGTTGCCGCCGCGGCGATGGTGGGGCTGAGGTTCTCGCGGATGCCGCTGAACATCTGCCGGGGCAGGGTCGCCTGCTCGGGGCCGGCGAGGAACAGGGTCACCACCACCTCGTCGAAGGACGTGGCGAAGGCGAACAGCGCCCCGGAGATCACACCCGGCGCGATCAGCGGCAGGGTGACGCGGAAGAACGTGGTCAGCGGCGGCGCACCCAGGCTGGCGGCGGCACGCACCAGGTTGTGGTTGAAGCCCTGCAAGGTGGCCGACACGGTGATGATCACGAAGGGCACACCCAGCACGGCGTGGACCATGATCAGCGACAGGTAGCTGTTGCCCAGGCCCATCGGCGCGAAGAACAGGTAGCTGGCGACACCGACGATCACCACCGGCACCACCATCGGCGAGATCAGCAGGCTCATCACCAGCGCCTTGCCGCGGAACTCGCCGCGGGTCAGGCCGATGGACGCCAGGGTGCCGAAGACCATCGCCAGCAGGGTCGCGGCGGGCGCCACGATCATGCTGTTGGTCAGCGAGCGCATCCACTCGGCCGAGCTGAAGAAGTCGGCGTACCAGCGCAGGGAGAACCCCTGCAGCGGGTACACCAGGAAGGTGCCGGAGTTGAACGACAACGGCACGATCACCAGCACCGGCAGGATCAGGAACAGCAGCACCAGGCCGCAGAGGATGCGCAGGGTGTAGAACCACAGGCGCTCGACCGGGGACATGTAGGGACTCAGCATTTCTTATCTCCTCAACCCAGGCGCAGGCGGCCGGCGCCCACCAGCCAGCTGTAGACGACGTAGAGCACCATGGTGGCCAGCAGCAGCATCCCGCCCAGGGCGGTGGCCATGCCCCAGTTGATGGTGGTGTTGGTGAAGAAGGCCACGAAGTAGCTCACCATCTGGTCGTTCGGGCTGCCCAGCAGCGCGGGGGTGATGTAGTAGCCGATGGACAGGATGAACACCAGCAGGCAGCCCGCGCCCACGCCGGCCACGGTCTGCGGGAAGTACACCCGCCAGAAGCTGGCGAACGGGTGGCAGCCCAGGGAGATCGCCGCCCGCATGTAGCTGGGGGAGATGCCCTTCATCACGCTGTAGATCGGCAGGATCATGAACGGCAGCATGATGTGCACCATCGCCACGTACACGCCGGTGCGGTTGAACACCAGCTGCAGCGGCTGATCGATCAGGCCCAGCTTGAGCAGCGCGCCGTTGATCAGGCCGCCGGATTGCAGCAGCACGATCCACGCCGCCACGCGCACCAGGATCGAGGTCCAGAACGGCAGCAGCACCAGGATCATCAGCAGGTTGCTCTTGCGCGTCGGCAGCGTCGCCAGCAGGTAGGCCAGCGGGTAGGCCAGCGCCAGGCAGATCAGGGTGATCACCGCGCCCATCCAGAAGGTGCGGGCGAAGATATCCAGGTAGATGGCCTGGTCCGGCGTGGCCGGGGCCACCTCGCCGAGGTCGTCGATGCGATGGTCGACGGCCGCCAGCAGGTAATAGGGGGTCAGGTTCGAGGCGTTGCGGCGAATGGCCTGCCAGTAGGCCGGGTCGCCCCAGCGCTCGTCGAGCCCTTCCATGGCGTCCTTGTAGGAGCCCGGTTCGCTCTTGAACGGCAGTGCACGCGCGGTCTTGGCCATCAGGCTGCGATAGCCGGCCAGTTCCATGTTCAGGCGCTTGGACAGGTCACCGATGGTCTGGTTCTTGCGCGCATCGACCAGGTCCAGGGCCAGGGCCTTGTAGACCGGCTCGGCGGGCAGGGCCTTGCCGTCCCAGGTGCCGATGGCTTCCACGGTACGCGGCAGGGCAGACACCACCTCGGGGTTGCTCACGCTCTTGTAGAGCAGCGCGCCGATGGGCACCAGGAAGGTCAGCAGAAGGAACAGCAGCAAGGGCAGGATCAGCGCCTGGGACTTCAGGCGGTTGACCCGTTCGGCACGCGCAAGGCGCTGCTTCAGGGTCGGGCCGGTGACGACAGTGGCCATGGCGAACTCCGGTGGATCTCTGGGTACTCCCCTCCCCCGCGAGGAGGAGGGGATGTGCTGGGTGGCCGGTTACTTGGCGGCCCAGGAGTTGAAGCGCTGCTCCAGCTGCTCGCCGTAGTCAGCCCAGAAGGTGACGCTCATGGCGACCTGGTCCTTGATGTTCTCCGGAGTGGTCGGCATGTCCTTGAGCAGCGCCTTGTCCAGCAGCGGCACCGCCTGGGTGTTGGCCGGGCCGTAGGCGATGTTCTCGGAGTAGATCTTCTGCTGCTCGGGCTTGACCGAGAAGGCGATGAATTTCAGCGCAGCGTCCTTGTCCTTGGCCCCTTTCGGGATGGCCCAGGCGTCGAAGTCGTAGATGCCACCGGCCCAGACGATCTTCAGGTTGCTTTCCTTCTGCACGGCAGCGATGCGGCCGTTGTAGGCGGAGCTCATGACCACGTCACCGGAGGCGAGGAACTGCGGCGGCTGGGCGCCGGCTTCCCACCACTGGATGCTGGGCTTGATCTGGTCCAGCTTCTTGAAGGCGCGGTCCTGGCCTTCCTTGGTGGCCAGCACGGTGTAGACGTCCTTGGGCGCGACGCCGTCGGCCATCAGGGCGAATTCCAGGGTGTACTTGGCACCCTTGCGCAGGCCGCGCTTGCCCGGGAACTTGCTGGTGTCCCAGAAATCGGCCCAGCCGGTGGGGGCGGTCTTCAGCTTGTCGGCGTTGTAGGCCAGCACGGTGGACCAGACGAAGAAGCCGACGCCGCAGGGCTGGATGGCCCCCGGGACGAAGTCTTCCGCCTTGCCGAACTGAGCCGGGTCCAGCTCCTCGAACAGCCCCTCGTCGCAGCCACGGGCCAGCTCGGGGGACTCCACTTCCACCAGGTTCCAGGACACGCTGCCGGTGTCGACCATGGCCTTCACCTTGGCCATCTCGCCGTTGTACTCGCCGGCGATGATCTTGTTGCTGGTGGATGCCTGGAAGGGTTCGTAGAACGCCTTCACCTGGGCATTCTTGTTAGCGCCGCCGAAGGACACGACGGTCAGGTCGGCTGCCATGGCCTGTGCGGCGCATGCCAGCCCCAACGCAAGGGCAGTGAGCTTCAAGGATTTGGACATTGTTGTTCTCTCCATAGTGCAAGTGCAGGGTTGGGGTTAAGCCTCGGGCGGGCGTCAGTCGTCCACCGCCACCGGGTCCAGCGCGCGGACATGCTCCACATGCCAGCCAAGCGGCACCACGTCGCCGACGGATAGGGACGGGTCCAGCTCGGCAATGGGCTGCTTGACGAAGAAATCGGAATGACCGCAGACCTCCAGGCGAATGCGCACGTGGTCGCCCAGGTAGATGAACTCTTCCACACGGCCGGAGAAACGGTTGGCGCAGGATTCGCTGGCACTGTTCAGGCGTACGCGCTCGGGGCGCACCGAGAGGGTCACCGGCTCGCCAGGCTGGCCGACCTTGACCGCCAGGGCCTGGACCTTCTCGCCGCGCGGCAGCACCACCACGCACTGGTCGCCGTCACGGCTGAGCAGCTGGCCGTTGATGCGGTTGTTCTCGCCGATGAAGTTGGCCACGAAGGTGTTGCAGGGGAATTCGTACAGCTCGCGCGGCGGGGCGATCTGCTGGATCTCGCCCTGGTGGAACACGGCCACGCGGTCGGACATGGTCAGCGCCTCTCCCTGGTCGTGGGTCACGTACACCACGGTCACGCCCAGGCGCTGGTGGATGTGCTTGATCTCCATCTGCATGTGCTCGCGCAGCTGCTTGTCGAGCGCACCCAGCGGCTCGTCCATCAATACCAGCTGCGGTTCGAACACCAGCGCACGGGCCAGGGCCACGCGCTGCTGCTGGCCGCCGGAGAGCTGGGCCGGGTAGCGGTTGCGGAAGCTGTCGAGCTGGACCATGGACAGCGCACGCTTCACGCGCTCGCTGATGTCGGTCTTGTTCATGCCGCGCACGGTGAGCGGGAAGGCCAGGTTCTCGGCCACCGTCATGTGCGGGAACAGGGCGTAGTTCTGGAACACCATGCCGATGTCGCGCTTGTGCGGCGGCACGTTGTTGATGGAGCGCCCGGCCAGGAGGATCTCGCCATTGGTCGGGGTCTCGAACCCGGCGAGCATCATTAGGCTGGTGGTCTTGCCGGAGCCGGAGGGGCCCAGCAGGGTCAGGAATTCGCCTTTGCGAATGTCCAGGTTGAGGTCTTTGACGATGAGGGATTCGCCGTCGTAGCTCTTCTGCACGCCACGGAAGCTGACCAGTACATCGTTCGCCGGAATCGAGGCCATCACCGCACCCTTTTTGATTTTTGTTTATGCCGTGCCGAGAGACTAGAGAAGCCGGCAGGCCACGCAAATCGGGCGCTATGAGACTTTGCTATAAGGGGCGCGGAGGATCGCTTGTAGGGATCGCCCTACAATCCCGAGCGATAAGATCGGGCATTCACCGGTCGAAACCGGCCCCCTCCATCCCCGGCAAAAGCCGCTTCAGAGCAGCTTGTGCTCCACCGCGTACTTCACCAGGTCCGCCACCGAATGCACCGCCATCTTCTGCATCAGGCGGGCCTTGTGGGTGCTCACCGTCTTGCTGCTGACGGCCAGGTGCTGGGCGATCTCGTTCACCCCTTCGCCCCGCACCAGGCGCTCGAATACCGAGAACTCCCGCTCCGAGAGCAGCGCATGGGGCGGTCGCGAGTCGGTCAGGCCGACTTCGAACACCATGCGGTCGGCCAGGTCCGGGTCGATGTAGCGCCCGCCGGACGCCACCTTGCGGATCGCCGTGAGCAGCAGCGCCGGGTCGCTGTCCTTGGTGGCATATCCGGCGGCGCCGATCTTCAGCGCCCGCGCGGCCATCTGCGCCTCGTCGTGCATGGACAGCACCAGCACCGCCGGCGGGTTGCTCAGCGCGCGGATGCGCGGGATCGCCTCCAGGCCGTTGACCCCGGGCATGGAGATGTCCAGCAGCACCACCTCGCAGGGCGTGTGCCGCAGGGTTTCGAGCAGTTGCTCGCCATTGCTCGCCTCGCCGGCCACGCAGAGGTCCTTGGCCAGGCCGATGAGCTGCTTGATGCCCTCGCGGACGATGGTGTGGTCTTCGGCCACCAGTACTCGGATCACGCGGTCGTCTCCTTCTCCAGGGGAATGCGCACCTCCAGGGTGCTGCCTTCGCCCGGCTGGCTGTGGATGGACAGGCTGCCGCCCAGCATCAGCACGCGCTCGCGCATGCCCACCAGGCCGAACGATGCCCCCGGACGGCAGGCATCGGGGTCGAAGCCGATGCCGTCGTCGCTGATGGAAAGCCGCAGCCAACCGCCTTCCGGGGCCAGCTCCAGCTCGACGCTCTGCGCGCGGGCGTGGCGCAGCACGTTGGTCAGCGCTTCCTGCAGGATGCGGAACAACCCGATGGCCTTGGCATCGGACAGCGCCGGCGGCGCCTCGGGCACCGTCACCAGGCAGGGGATGCCGCTGCGCGCCTCGAAACGCCGGGCCTGCCACTCGATAGCCGAGCCGATGCCGGCGTCGAGGATCGGCGGGCGCAGCGCCGTGGCCACGTCGCGCACCAGCTGGAAGAGCTGGGCGATCAGGCGCTTCATGCTGTTCAGGCGCTCGCCCAGGCCGGCATCGCTGCCACCGTAGGCCAGCTCGCACATGGAGGTTTCCAGCTTGAGCACGGTGAGCACCTGGCCGAGTTCGTCATGCACCTCGCGGGCGATACGGGCCTTCTCTTCCTCCCGCACGCTCTCCAGGTGCGCCGACAGGTCGCGCAATTGCGCCCGCGAAGCGGCCAGCTCCAGTTCGATGCGCTTGTTGGCGGTGATGTCCCAGACCACGCCGTCCCACACCGCGCGGCCATCCTCGAAGATCCGCGCACTGGCCTTGATGTCGGCCCAGCGCTGCTCACCGTCGCGGGTGAGGATGCGCCCCTGCCAGTGCCAGTCGCGGTCCTCTGCCAGGGCGGCCATCTGGCTGGCCCAATAGCCGGCCTCGTCATCCGGGTGGACCAGCCCGCGAATGCCGCGCCCGGTGTTCAGCAACTCCTCGGCGCTGTAGCCCACCAGCGCCTCACTGCCGGCGCCGATGAAGGCGAACGCCGCATGGGCGCTACCACTGGGCCGCTCCAGGCGGAACACCAAGCCGGGCACGTTGGAAGCGATGCCCTTGAGCCGCGCCTCGCTTTCCTCCAGCGCCTCGTGGGCACGGCGGCGTTCGGTGATGTCGGTGAGGAACACCACCAGGTATTCGGAGGTGCCGAAGCGCAGGAAGCTCAGCGACACGTCCATCGGCACCAGGCGCCCATCCTCGCGCTGGCACAGGGTCTCGATGTTCTGCGCGCTCTCATTGCTGTTGCGCGCACGGCGCCAGAGGTTGAGCCAGCGGTCCATCGTGAGATCCGGCTGCAGGGCCGACAGGGAGCGGTCCACCAGGGCGCCCGGCGCATAGCCGAGCATCTGCTCCACTGCCCGGTTGGCGTAGCGCACATGGCTGTCCCAGTTGACCCAGAGGATGCCCACGGTGCTGTGGTCGATGGAGAACTGGGTCAGCCGCAGGGCTTCCTCCGCCGCCTCCCGCAACTGGATCGCATGGCGAGCCTCCAGCAGGCGCTTCTCCAGCGCACGCTGCTGCCGCCGCAACCAATAGATGATGGCGCCCGCACTGGCGAGCAACAGGCCGAACAGCAGGCAGAGGTTCTGCCAGAAACCCGGGGACTCGCTGGCGCGGGGGTAGCGCGCCTGCAGCCAGCGCTCATGCAGCTGGTCCAGGTCCTTCGGCGGGATCGCTCGCAGGGCGACATCCACCAGGGTCGACAGCTCCGGCCAGTCGCGCCGGGTGGCGACCCGCAGCAATTGTGGGAAGCCGATGTCCGCCACCACGGCCAGGCCGGTGAACTCCTGCTCGCGAGACAGGCGGCTGAGCTGCGCCTCGTCGATCACGGCGTAGCGCACCTGCTGCTCCAGCACCGCGCGCAGCGCCTGGCGCTCGCTGGTCACCGGCTGCAGCGTCAGGCCGGAATAGGTGGCCCGCAGGTAGTCGGCCACCGGGCTCGGTGAGCGCAGCGCCACCGGTTCGTTCGCGCCGAGCTGTTCGATGTCCACCGCGCCGGTGGTGGTGGCGCGCTCGCCCACCATCAGCTGCGGCACCCGCATGTAAGGGTCGGAGAACAGCCACAGGCGCAGGCCGGCGGGGGTCTGGATCAGGCCGGGGGCGATGTCCACCTGCCCGTTGCGCAGGGCGTGCTCCAGTTCGCCCATTTCATTGAAGCTGCGCCAGACCAGGTGCACGCCGAGTTCGGCGGCCAGGCGCTCCATCAACTCGACATTGAGGCCGGACAGCTGCTGCAGGCGGCGGTCCAGCTGCGCATAGGGGGCTTGCAGCACGATGCCGGCGCGCAACTCATTGTGGTTTTCGAGCCAGGCGCGCTGGCCGTCATCGAGGGACAAGCTCGGCGACGGCTGCGCCAGGGAGAGCCCCGGCAGCAAGCAGGCGAACAGGATGGACAGGCACAACGAGCGAATCATGCGACGGGACACCACGACGACCCGGGATCGGGGCGGACATACCTTACTCCAGCGCCGCCCCTGGAGGCGAAGGCAGGCCTGACAAAAAAACAGCCAGCCTATAGGCTTCCGCCTGTTGCCCCACCCGGACGCCCGCCATGCCCCGCCGCACGCTCGCCCTTGCGACCCTCGCCCTGGCCCTGCTCTGCACCGCCGCCAAGGCTGAAGACCCACCCGCCGAGAAAGGCGATGCAGCTCCGGCCGATGGCACCGGGCAGCCAGCCGAAAAGCCGGTGGAGCGCGCGCCACTCGACGAGCGCAGCCAGGAGGATGCCAAGGCCCTGGAGCAACGCCTGCCCCAGGCTGAACAGCAGCAACTGACAGCGGGCAGCGAGCCGTTCCTCGCCCTGTGGCAACCGGCCAACGTCGGCACGCCCAACGGGGTGGTGATCCTGATTCCCGGCGATGGCGAAACTGCGGACTGGCCCCGGGCGATTGCCCCCCTGCGCACCAAGCTGCCGGACGTGGGCTGGCACACCCTGAGCCTCACCCTGCCCGACCCGGCCGGCGATGAGCCGCCACCGCGGCCGGCGGATACTCCGCCGCCAGCGGCCAGCGAAGGCGGGACGCCTGCGGAGCCGCCGAAGTCCGAAAGCGCCGACCCGGCCAATCCACCACCCCCGCCAGAACAGGCCAGCACGGCGGAGCCCAGCACCGATCCAGCGCCGCCACAGCCGACGGCCGAGGAACGACGCAAGACCCAGACCGAGCGCATCTCCGCCCGCATCCAGGCGGCCATCGGCTTTGCCCGCCAACAACAGGCCACCACCATCGTCCTGCTGGGACACGGCAGTGGCGCCTGGTGGGCGGCACGCTTTCTGACCGATACACCGTCCAGCGGCGTCGAGAATCTGGTGATGGTGGCGGCCGAAGTGCCCGCCGGCTACGAGCCTCCGCTGGAGGAGCTGGCCCCGCGCCTGCCCCAGGCCGTGGGCGACCTCTATTACCAGCAGGCGCCCACCGCTGCCGCATCGGCGCTGAAGCGCTTGCAGGCGAGCAAGCGGGTCAAGCACCTGGACTACGTGCAGGTGCCGCTGGCGGACTGGTCCGCCAGCCAGGATGCCAAGCAGGAGCAACTGGTGCGGCGCGTGCGCGGTTGGCTGGACAGCCACCTGAAAGGCGCCGCGCCAAAGCGCCCCGCAAGTAGCGGCGCCACGGCCCCCACGCCACCGGCAGCGCCGGCGACGCCGAGCATCTGATCAGCGGAAGCCGTGGCGCTCGCGGATGAGGTTGTAGGCGCTGTGCAGCTCGCGGGTCCGCTCGGTGGCCTCGCGCACCCGCTGCGGGGTGGCACCCGCGCCGGCGAGCTTGTCGGGGTGGTGCTGGCTGATCAGGCGCCGGTAGGCGCGCTTGATGACAGCGGGCTCGCTGTCGGCGCCCACGCCCAGTAGCGCCAGCGCGTCCTGATAGGCCCCGCCTCGCTGCACGGGCGCCCCACTGGGCTTGTCGAAGCCGACGCTGAGCGCTTCCACTTCGTTCGCCGGCCAGCCCAGCCATTGCCCCCATTGCAGGATCAGCTCCCGCTCCTGGCGGCCGATGCGCCCATCGGCCGCTGCCATCTGCCAGCACGCGCGCAGCAGCGCTTCGCCTGCCGCGCGCTGGTGGCGCAAGCGGCGCAGGGGGCGGCGCAGGTCGCCCTCGCCGTTCTTGCCCCGGGTGAAGGCCTCGATGGCACGGCGCTGGGCCGCGTCGTCCAAGCCGAGGCGACGCATCTCGGCACGGGCTTGCTGGATATGCACCTCGAGCACCCGCCCCCCACTCTTGGCCAGGCGACCGAGGAGGCGGAACAGCAGCTCATGCTCGTCACGGCGGCGCACCCACTGGACCAGGCGTGACCAGGAGTTGAGCTTGAAGCGCCGGTCCGCCACCTGGCCCAGCAGGCCGCCGAGCAAGGCACCGGGGATGCTGGCGATGAGCATGCCGGCGACGGCGCCCAGCAGGGTCATGGGCCAGAACATCTCAGCGCCCCGCCTCGACCAGGCGCTCGACCTCGGCCAGCCGCTCCAGGGTGCCGACATCCACCCAGTGGCCTGGGTGATGTTCACCGCTCACCTGAGCGCGCCCCATGGCGTCGCGCAACAACGGTGCGAGCTTGAAGGCACCAGGCTGGCAACCTTCGAACAGGTGCGGGTCGAGCACGGCGATGCCGCTGTAGGTCAGCCCCGGCTCACCGGGCACGCCATCGCTGACGCAACCGTGGTGGAGCTGGAAGTCGCCACCCGGGTGATGAGCCGGGTTGTCCACCAGGACCAGGTGGGCCAGGCCGTCGAGAGGGGCACGCAAACGGGCGAAGTCGTAGTCGGTCCAGATGTCGCCGTTGACCACGAGGAAGGGCTCGTCACCCAGGAGCGGCAGCGCCCGATGGATGCCGCCGCCAGTCTCCAGCGGCTCGCCCTCGGGGGAGTAGCGGATGCGCAGGCCGAACCGCGCGCCGTCGCCAAGGTGGTCTTCGATCTGCTGGCCGAGCCAGGCGTGGTTGATCACCACATCGACGAACCCGGCTGCAGCCAGCGCCTTGAGGTGGTACTCGATCAGCGGAACACCGGCCGCACGGACCAGGGGTTTGGGCGTGTGCAGGGTGAGCGGCCGCATGCGCTCGCCCTTGCCGGCGGCGAGGATCATCGCCTTCATGCGGGCACCGCCGCATGACGGGGCAGGCTGGCCAGCAGCTCGGCCAGGGGCGCGAGCTCGGGCCGGCGCGCCAGCACGGCTTCTATATAGGAGAAGAAGCGCGGGACATCGCCCAGGTAGCGGGGCTTGCCGTCGCGGTGGCAGATGCGGGCGAAGATGCCGATGACCTTGAGGTGGCGCTGCACGCCCATCAGGTCGCTGGCGCGGAGGAAGTCATCGAGCTGCGGCTGCACCGGGATGCCGGCCTCACGGGCGAGGTTCCAGTAGCGCTCCAGCCAACCACGCACCCGCGCTTCGGGCCAACTGAGGAAGGCATCCTTGAACAGGCTGGTGACGTCGTAGGTGACCGGGCCGTAGACCGCGTCCTGGAAATCCAGCACGCCGGGGTTGGGCGTGCTGAGCATGAGGTTGCGCGGCATGTAGTCGCGGTGCACCAGCACACGGGGCTGCGCCAGGGCGCTGTCGACCAGCAGATCGCAGGTCTTCGACCAAAGCGCCTGCTGGGTGGCGTCCAGGGTCACTTCGAGGTGGCGCTGCAGGTACCAGTCGGGGAACAACTGCAGTTCGCGACGCAGCAGGGCGTCGTCGTAGCAGGGCATCGGCACATCGAGGCTGCGGCGCTGCAGGGCGACCAGGGCCTGGAGGGCATCCGCGAACAGGGCATCGGCGTTGTCAGCGTCGATCACGTCCAGGTAGGTCTGGCGCCCCAGGTCGTCCAGCAGCAGGAAGCCCTGCTCAAGGTCGGCCGCGAGGATGCGCGGCACATGCAGGCCTGCCTCGGCCAGCATGCCGGCGACCTTGACGAAGGGGCGGCAGTCTTCCTGGGGCGGCGGGGCATCCATCACGATCAGCGTGCGGGCCTCGCCCTGCCAGCGGAAATAACGACGGAAGCTGGCGTCGCTGCTGGCCGGAGTCAGGCTCGCCGCGGGCACTTCGCCCCAGCCCTCACGCTGGAAAAGAACGGGGAGCTGCTGCTCCAGCCAAACGCTAAGTTGTTGAAGCCGTACATCTTGGTGGGGCATCGAGAGGTCTCCGACGGCGCTAGCCGTTGCGCGGGTCATGCTTTATTATCCAGCATCTTTTTCAGCCCATCGAGAGGCGTGCGGCCCCCGCGGGCCGATGGCGCGCAGGAAGCCCGGACTAACAAGATGGCAGTAAAATCTCCCGCGTTTCGTAAAAAATTCCCCTTGCTGGTCACCGGCGGTCTGCTGGCCCTGCAACCTGTAGCCACTCCATTCGTTGTCGCCGCTGACCAGTTCGACTGCCAGGCGTCCACCACGGGCGGCTGGGCCTGCACCCCCAAGGCTTCCGCGTCGAACCTCCCGCCCCGGCCGATCCACAGCGAGAGCGCCGTCAGCTCCACCGTGGGTGTCGCCAGTGCACAGGCAGGCAGCAACGGCCAGGTAGCCAGCGGCGAAGAAGCCAAGCCGACGCTGGTCACCGAATCCGGTGGTCGCGCCCTGGCTTCCCGCAGTGCCGACTACAGCCACCTCGACTGGGTCCCGCGTGAAAAGCTCACCGCCGCACAACTGGCCGAGACCGGCCCGTACTGCGCAGGCGCCTACATCGAGCCGACCCGCCCGGGCATGAACGACAAGACGCCCAAGGCGGATGCGCCCACCTACATTTCTGCCAAGGCCTCGCGCTACGAGCAGGAGCAGCAAGTGGCCACCCTCGCCGGTGACGTGGTGATGCGCCAGGGCAGCATGCAGGTCGAGGCCGACGAGGCCAACCTGCGCCAGGCCGAGAACCGCGGCGAGCTGGTGGGCAACGTCCGCCTGCGTGACAACGGTGCACTGGTAGTAGGCGACCGAGCCGAGCTGCAACTGGACAACGGCGAGGCGAAGATCGATAACGCCGAGTATGTCCTGCACAAGTCACACGTACGCGGCAGCGCTCTCTACGCCAAGCGCCAGGACGACGCCATCATCCGCCTGAAGGACGGCACCTACACCCGCTGCGAGCCGGGTGACAATGCCTGGAACCTGAAGGGCAACAACATCAAGCTGAACCCGGCCACCGGTTTCGGCACCGCGACCAACGTCACCTTGCGGGTCAAGGATGTACCGGTGTTTTACACCCCCTACATCTACTTCCCGATCGACAACCGTCGCCAGTCTGGTTTCCTCCCGCCGAGCATCGGCAGCGGCAGCGACACCGGCTTCACCCTGCTGACGCCCTACTACTTCAACCTCGCCCCCAACTACGACGCGACGCTGTACCCGCGTTACATGGCCAAGCGCGGCCTGATGATGGGCGGCGAATTCCGCTACCTCACCCAGAGCAGCGAGGGCCAGGTCAGTGGCGCCTACCTGAACGACGAGAACGACGACCGCAAGCTGCAGTCGGAGTACAAGGACAAGCGCTGGCTCTACAGCTGGCAACACACCGGCGGCCTGAACTCCCGCCTGCTGGCCGAGGTGGACTACACCGACATCAGCGACCCCTACTACTTCCAGGACCTGCCCACCGACCTTGACGTGCAGCGCAACACCTACGTCAACCAGCGCGGCACCCTGACCTGGCGCGGCGACAGCTACACCGCGCGCCTCAATGCCCACGCCTATGAAATGGCAACCGTCACCGACATCACCCCGTACAACCGCCTGCCCCAGCTCACCCTGGATGGCACCTTGCCAGTAGATGCGGGCGGCCTGAAGTTCGACTACTCGACCGAGTTCGTGCGCTTCGAACGGAGTCTGCGTAATGGCGACTTCACCGACGAAGACGGGAAGACTACCGCCTGGAACGACACCCGCATCCAGGGCCTGGCACGCGCCGATGGCAACCGTATCCATGTCGAGCCGGGCGTCAGCCTGCCGCTGGATTGGAGCTACGGATTCCTGAAGCCCTCGGTGAAATACCTCTACACCCAGTACGACGTCGACCTGGATGCTAAAGGACGAGATGATCTAGCCAAAATAGGCACTAGCTTTAGCAGCTCCCCTGACCGCACCGTACCGATCTTCAGCGTGGACAGCGGCCTGTACTTCGACCGCAACGCCACCCTGTTAGGCAACAACTACCGCCAGACCCTCGAGCCGCGCCTGTTCTACCTCTACGTGCCCGAAGAGAAGCAGGACAACATCCCGGTCTTCGACACCGGCGAGAGCAGCTTCAACTATGCCTCGCTGTTCCGCGAGAACCGTTTCACCGGGCGTGACCGAATCGGTGATGCCAACCAGGTCTCCCTGGGCGTGACCAATCGCTGGATCCAGCCGAATGGCTTCGAGCGCCAACGCTTCAGCATCGGCCAGGCCTTCTACTTCGAAGACCGCAAGGTGCAACTGCCGGGCATCAACTACAAGGATCGCCGTTCAGCTCAGGCCAGTACTTCGCCCTATGCCCTTGAGTACCTGTATCGTTTCAATCGTGATTGGCGCCTGAGCTCCGATTACAACTGGGACCCCAACGCTGGAGAAACCCGCTCTGGTAGCTTGATGTTCCACTACCAGCCGGAAGACGAAGTCAACAAGGTCGTCAACTTCGGCTATCGCTACCGCAATGACGCAGTGGTCTACAACCAGACGGAGGGTACCTGGCAGGAAGGTGGCGACTATAAAGACCCCGTAACTCAAAAAATCATCAAGGACTACTACAAGATCCAGCAGCACGATGCCTCGGTCATCTGGCCCATCGTGCCGCAGTGGGCCGCCATCGCACGCTGGCAGTACGACTACAACCGCAACCGCACGCTGGAAGCCTTCGGCGGCTTCGAGTACGACAGCTGCTGCTGGAAGCTGCGCCTGATCAACCGCTACTGGGTCAGCTACGACGAAACCACCCTGTCGCCCGACCTGAACGAAAAAGCCGACCGTGGCATCTTCCTGCAGATCGTCCTGAAGGGCCTCGGCGGGATCATGGGCAACAAGGTTGAAAGTTTCCTCGACACCGGCATCCAAGGTTACCGTGAACGTGAAGACCAAGCTTTCTGATTGTCTGCGCCCGCTGATGCTGGGCGCCCTGCTCCTCGGGACCGGTGCGCAAGCCGAGGTTCAGACCCTCGACCGCGTAGTGGCGATCGTCGACAACGACGTAGTCATGCAGAGCCAGCTGGACCAGCGCGTCCATGAGGTCCAGCAGACCATTTCCAAGCGCGGTGCCGCGCTCCCCCCGGAGCACGTCCTGCAGCAACAGGTACTCGAGCGCCTGATCATCGAGAACATCCAGCTGCAGATCGGCGACCGCTCCGGTATCCGCATCACCGATGAGGAGCTGAACCAGGCCATCGAATCCATCGCCCAGCGCAATGGCATGAGCGTGGATCAGTTCCGTTCGGCACTGGCCCGTGATGGCCTGTCCTACCAGGACGCCCGCGATCAGGTCCGTCGCGAGATGGTCATCAGCCGGGTGCGCCAACGCCGCGTGGCCGAGCGCATCCAGGTCACCGACCAGGAAGTGCAGAACTTCCTGGCCTCCGACCTGGGCAAGCTGCAGCTGTCTGAAGAGTTCCACCTGGCCAATATCCTGATCCCGGTTCCGGACGGCTCGTCCCCGGACACCATCCAGGCTGCCGAGCGCCAGGCCCGCGACCTCTACCAGCAACTGCGCCAGGGTGCCGACTTCGCCCAGTTGGCGATCTCCCGATCTGCCGGTGAAACCGCCCTGGAAGGCGGCGAGATCGGCTGGCGCAAGGCTGCCCAGCTGCCCCCGCCCTTCGATGCCATGATCAGCGCCCTGTCGCCAGGCGAGGTCACCGAGCCGGTACGCACTCCGAGCGGTTTCATGATCCTCAAGCTGTTGGACAAACGTGGCGGCAGCAGCCAGGTTCGCGATGAAGTGCATGTGCGTCACATCCTGCTCAAGCCCAGCGAGATCCGCAGCGAAGCCGACACCAAGCGGCTGGCCGAGCGCCTCTACGAGCGCATCCAGTCCGGAGAAGACTTTGCCGAACTGGCGAAGAACTTCTCCGAGGACCCGGGTTCGGCCCTCAACGGTGGCGACCTCAACTGGATCGACCCCAACGCCCTGGTGCCCGAGTTCCGCGAAGTGATGGAAAACACCCCGGCCGGCAAGCTCTCCCGTCCGTTCAAGAGCCCCTACGGTTGGCACGTGCTCGAAGTACTCGGCCGCCGCGCCACCGACAGCAGCGACCAGATGCGCGAGCAGCAGGCCATCAACGTCCTGCGCAACCGCAAGTACGACGAAGAGCTGCAAGCCTGGCTGCGTCAGATCCGCGACGAAGCCTACGTCGAAACCAAGCTCTGACCCGCTTCACCGGCGGGGGCTCGCCAGCGCTAGAATGAGCGCCCGAGTTCCCCGCCGGAGCCCTCCTGATGCCCCCCCTGCGTTTTGCCCTCACCCCCGGTGAGCCTGCCGGTATCGGTCCCGACCTGTGCCTGCTCCTTTCTCGCGAAGCCCAACCCCATCCGCTGATTGCCATCGCCAGCCGGCAACTGCTTGAGCAGCGCGCCCGCACCCTGGGCGTCGATATCAACCTCATCGAGGTCACAGCCGAGCGATTGCCCACCGTCCCCGCTGCCGCGGGAGCGCTCTACGTCTGGGATACCCCATTGGGGGCAGAAGCCACGGCCGGCCAGCTCGACACCGCCAACGCGGCCTATGTCCTGCAGACGCTCACCCGCGCCGGCCAGGGCTGCCTGGATGGATTGTTCGACGGCATGATCACCGCCCCGGTGCACAAGGGCGTGATCAACGACGCCGGCATCGCCTTCTCCGGCCATACCGAATTCCTCGCCGACCTCACCCGCACCCAGCAGGTGGTGATGATGCTGGCGACCCGGGGGCTGCGCGTCGCCCTGGTCACCACCCACCTGCCGCTGAAGGATGTCGCCGCCGCCATCACGACCGAGCGCCTGGAACGGGTCACGCGCATCCTCCACGCCGACCTGGTGGATAAGTTCGGCCTGAGCCAGCCGCGCATCCTCGTCTGCGGCCTCAACCCCCACGCCGGGGAAGGCGGTCACCTGGGACGGGAAGAGATCGAGATGATCGAGCCCTGCTTGCAGCGCCTGCGCGCCGAGGGCATGGACCTGGTCGGCCCGCTGCCGGCCGACACCCTGTTCACCCCCAAGCACCTGGAGCACTGCGACGCTGTCCTGGCCATGTACCACGACCAGGGCTTGCCGGTGCTCAAGTACAAGGGCTTCGGTGCCGCCGTGAATGTCACCCTGGGCCTGCCGATCATCCGCACCTCGGTAGACCATGGCACCGCCCTGGACCTTGCCGGCACCGGCCGTATCGACGGTGGCAGCCTGCAGGTGGCGCTGGAAACCGCCTACCAGATGGCCACCAGCCGCCAACGCACCGCTTGATGTCGACCGGCCGCTGCCCGGATTGCCACCGGGCAGCGGCGAGCAGCACCTCAGCGCCGCTTTTGCCTTAAACTACGCGACCTCGTTTTTTCGCTTTGTGCTCTTGCTTGATGCTTGCAGCTTGAAGCCTGGAGCCGCCTCTCTATGTCCGAATACCAACACCGCGCCCGCAAACGCTTTGGCCAGAACTTCCTGCACGACGCCGGCGTCATCCACCGCATCCTGCGTGCGATCCACGCCAAGCCTGGCGAGCACCTGCTGGAGATCGGCCCCGGCCAGGGCGCGCTGACCGAAGGCCTGCTGGGCAGTGGCGCGCAACTGGACGTCATCGAACTGGACCTGGACCTGATCCCCATCCTCAACGCCAAGTTCGGCGCCGAGCCACGCTTTCGCCTGAACCAGGGCGATGCCCTGAAGTTCGACTTCAACCAGTTGGGCGCCGAGCCCCGCTCCCTGCGAGTCGTGGGCAACCTGCCGTACAACATTTCCACCCCGCTGATCTTCCACCTGCTGGACAACGCGCCGCTGATCCGTGACATGCACTTCATGCTGCAGAAGGAAGTGGTGGAGCGACTGGCGGCCGAACCCGGCGGTGGCGACTGGGGCCGCCTGTCGATCATGGTCCAGTACCACTGCCGCGTGGAGCACCTGTTCAACGTCGGCCCGGGCGCCTTCAACCCGCCGCCGAAGGTGGACTCCGCCATCGTCCGCCTGGTCCCCCACGAGACCCTGCCGCATCCGGCCAAGGATCACCGCCTGCTGGAACGCATCGTTCGCGAAGCCTTCAACCAGCGCCGCAAGACCTTGCGCAACACCCTGAAGGCCCTGCTGGACGCCGAAGCCATCGAAGCTGCCGGCGTGGATGGCAGCCTGCGACCCGAGCAACTGGACCTGGCCGCGTTCGTCCGTCTGGCCGACCAGCTTGCCGCCAGGACAGGCACCGCCTGAGCTCCTAGACTTTTTTCATTGCGCGAGAGAGCCCACCCAGTGTCCGAACCCCGCTACCAGATCGACGTCAGCGTCACCACCCGCTACCTGCCTGAGCAGTCGCAGCCGGACGACAGCCGCTACGCCTTCTCCTACACCATCACCATCGCCAACAGCGGCGATGTGGCCGCCCGACTGATCTCCCGTCACTGGGTCATCACCGATGGCGACGGCCAAGTGCAGGAAGTGCGCGGAGCCGGCGTGGTGGGGCAGCAGCCGCTGATCGAGCCGGGCGCGCAGCACGTCTACACCAGCGGTACGGTCATGACCACCCGCGTGGGCGCCATGCAGGGCAGTTATCAGATGCTGGCCGAGGATGGCCACCACTTCGACGCCCCCATCGCCCCCTTCCGCCTGGCCGTACCCGGCGCACTGCACTGAGGCCCGCCATGACGACCTATGCCGTTGGCGACCTGCAGGGCTGCCTGGATCCCCTGAAGTGCCTGCTCGACCGGGTCGCCTTCGATCCCGCCCGGGACCGCCTCTGGCTGGTAGGCGATCTGGTCAACCGCGGCCCGAAGTCCCTGGAGACACTGCGCTTCCTGTTTGCCATGCGCGACTCGGTCACCTGCGTGCTCGGCAACCACGACCTGCACCTGCTGGCCGTGGCTCACAATGTCGAGCGGCTGAAGAAGTCCGACACCCTGCGGGAAATCATCGAAGCCCCCGACGCCGGGGACCTGCTGGACTGGCTGCGCCGGCAGAAGCTCGTCCACTACGACGAGGCCCGCGACATCGCCATGGTGCACGCCGGCATACCCCCCATGTGGACGCTGGCCAAGGCGCTCAAGCGCGCCGCCGAAGTGGAGGAGGCGCTGCTCGATGACGCGCGCCTGCCGCTGTTCCTCGAGGGCATGTACGGCAATGATCCCGCCTGCTGGGACAGCGACCTGCACGGCATCACCCGCCTGCGGGTGATCACCAACTACTTCACCCGCATGCGCTTCTGCAAGGCAGACGGCACCCTCGACCTCAAGAGCAAGGAGGGCGCGGACACCGCCCCGCCCGGCTATCGACCCTGGTTCGCCCACCCGTCCCGCAAGACCCGTGGGCAGAAGATCATCTTCGGCCACTGGGCAGCCCTTGAGGGCAAATGCAATGAACCCGGCCTGCATGCCCTCGACACGGGTTGTGTCTGGGGCGGCACCATGACCCTGCTGAACATCGACAACGGCCAGCGCATCAGCTGTGACTGCAAGGAGCCCCGACATGAGTGAATTCCAGCGAATCCCGCCGGAGCGGGCCCAGGCCCTGCGCGAACAAGGCGCCGTGGTGGTCGACATCCGTGATCCGCAGAGCTTCGCGCAGGGTCACATCAGCGGCTCGCGCCACCTGGACAACTACTCCCTGGCCGACTTCATCGCCCAGGCCGACCTCGACGCCCCGCTGATCGTCGCCTGCTACCACGGCAACTCCAGCCAGGGAGCCGCCGCCTACCTGGTGGGCCAGGGCTTCTCCGAGGTCTACAGCCTCGACGGTGGCTTCGAGCTGTGGCGCGCCACCTACCCCACCCACGTAGCACAAGGCGGCGAAGAGTAAAAAAACTGCGGATGGCGCAAACCCGCGCCATCCGTAGCCTTGCGCACCTTCCTGACGAACGGCAACACGCTGTTATCACTCCGTCATCCTTGACCTCGCCGATTCCGAACTACTCTTAGGGCAGGCCATCCAAAAAGGAGAGCCGGCACACCGGTTCCGGGCCATCGGCAGCGACCATTTGGTGTACTGGGGGATTTTCTTCGGCCGACTCGTCGGACGACTGCCCACCCGCGTGACCGATCCCGCCGGCTCCCGTATCCAGCGAGGTGACGCAATGAGCATTTTCAGCCACTTCCAACAGCGCTTCGAAGCCACTCGCCAGGAAGAGTATTCCCTGCAGGAGTACCTGGACCTCTGCAAACAGGACAGGAGCGCATACGCCACCGCCGCAGAGCGCATGCTCATGGCGATCGGCGAGCCCGAGCTGTTGGATACCTCTTCCGATCCACGCCTGTCGCGGATCTTCTCCAACAAGGTGATCCGCCGCTATCCGGCCTTTGCCGACTTCCATGGCATGGAAGAGTGCATCGACCAGATCGTCGCGTACTTCCGCCATGCCGCGCAGGGCCTGGAAGAGAAGAAGCAGATCCTCTACCTCCTGGGCCCGGTGGGCGGCGGCAAGTCGTCCCTGGCCGAGAAGCTCAAGCAACTGATGGAGAAAGTGCCCTTCTACGCCATCAAGGGCTCTCCGGTGTTCGAGTCCCCGCTGGGCCTGTTCAACGCCGCCGAGGATGGCGCGATCCTCGAAGAGGACTACGGCATCCCGCGCCGCTACCTCTCCAGCATCATGTCGCCCTGGGCCACCAAGCGCCTGCAGGAGTTCGGCGGCGACATCAGCCAGTTCCGCGTGGTGAAGCTCTACCCGTCGATCCTCAACCAGATCGCCGTGGCCAAGACCGAACCGGGTGACGAGAACAACCAGGACATCTCCGCCCTGGTCGGCAAGGTCGACATCCGCAAGCTGGAGGAGTACCCGCAGAACGACGCGGACGCCTACAGCTACTCTGGCGCCCTGTGCCGCGCCAACCAGGGCCTGATGGAATTCGTCGAGATGTTCAAGGCGCCCATCAAGGTCCTGCACCCGTTGCTCACCGCCACCCAGGAGGGCAACTACAACAGCACCGAAGGCCTGGGGGCGATTCCATACAGCGGCATCCTGCTGGCCCACTCCAACGAATCCGAGTGGCACAGCTTCCGCAACAACAAGAACAACGAGGCCTTCATCGACCGGATCTACATCGTCAAGGTGCCCTATTGCCTGCGCGTCACCGACGAGATCCGCATCTACGACAAGCTGCTGATCAACAGCTCGCTGGCCAAGGCCCATTGCGCGCCCGACACCCTGCGCATGCTCGCCCAGTTCTCCGTCCTCTCGCGCCTGAAGGAGCCGGAGAACTCCAACATCTACTCCAAGATGCGCGTCTACGACGGCGAGAACCTCAAGGACACCGATCCCAAGGCCAAGTCGATCCAGGAATACCGTGACTCGGCGGGTGTCGATGAAGGCATGAACGGCCTGTCCACACGCTTCGCCTTCAAGATCCTGTCCAAGGTCTTCAACTTCGACCCCCACGAGATCGCCGCCAACCCGGTGCACCTGCTCTACGTGCTAGAGCAGCAGATCGAGCAGGAGCAGTTCCCCGCCGAAGTACGCGAGCGCTACCTGCGCTACATCAAGGAGTACCTGGCACCGCGCTACATCGAATTCATCGGCAAGGAAATCCAGACCGCCTACCTGGAGTCCTACAGCGAGTACGGCCAGAACATCTTCGACCGCTACGTGCTGTACGCGGACTTCTGGATCCAGGACCAGGAATACCGCGACCCGGAGACCGGCGAGATCCTCAACCGCGTGGCCCTCAACGAGGAACTGGAGAAGATCGAGAAACCCGCCGGCATCAGCAACCCGAAGGATTTCCGCAACGAGATCGTCAACTTCGTGCTGCGCGCCCGGGCCAACAACAACGGCAAGAACCCCAGCTGGCTTAGCTACGAGAAACTGCGGGTGGTCATCGAGAAGAAGATGTTCTCCAACACCGAGGACCTCCTGCCGGTCATCAGCTTCAACGCCAAAGGCAGCAAAGAGGAGCAGCAAAAGCACAACGACTTCGTCAAGCGCATGGTCGAGCGCGGCTACACCGAGAAGCAGGTACGCCTGCTGTCCGAGTGGTACCTGCGGGTACGCAAGTCGCAATAACAGCAGCCGCAAGTCATCAGCTGCACGCTGCGTGCGGGGCTCCCCGCCGCAGCCTGCGGTTGGCAGCCTGACGCTGCCCCGGAGGGGCATCTATGAGCTATGTGATCGACCGACGCCTGAACGGCAAGAACAAGAGCACCGTGAACCGCCAGCGGTTCCTGCGGCGCTACCGCGAGCACATCAAGAAGGCCGTGGAGGAGGCCGTCAGCCGGCGCTCCATCACCGACATGGAGCACGGCGAGCAGATCAGCATCCCCGGCCGCGACATCGACGAGCCCGTCCTGCACCACGGCCGTGGCGGCCGGCAGACCATCGTCCACCCGGGCAACAAGGAATTCACCGCCGGTGAACGCATCCCTCGCCCCCAGGGCGGAGGCGGCGGACGCGGCAGTGGCAAGGCCAGCAACCAGGGCGACGGGATGGACGAATTCGTCTTCCAGATCACCCAGGAAGAGTTCCTCGACTTCATGTTCGAGGACCTCGAACTGCCCAACCTGGTGAAACGCCACCTGACCGGTGCCGACACCTTCAAGACCGTGCGCGCCGGCATCAGCAACGAAGGCAACCCCTCGCGCATCAACATCGTCCGCACCCTGCGCTCCGCCCATGCCCGGCGCATCGCCCTCTCCGGCTCCAGCCGCGCCAAGCTGCGGGAGGCAAAGGAGGAGCTTGCGCGCCTCAAGCGGGAGGAGCCGGACAACTTCGGCGACATCCAGGAGCTGGAAACCGAGATCGCCCGGCTGCGCGCCCGCATCGAGCGGGTGCCCTTCCTCGACACCTTCGACCTCAAGTACAACCTGCTGGTCAAACAGCCCAACCCCAGCTCCAAGGCCGTCATGTTCTGCCTGATGGACGTCTCCGGCTCCATGACCCAGGCGACCAAGGACATCGCCAAGCGCTTCTTCATCCTCCTGTACCTGTTCCTCAAGCGGAACTACGACAAGATCGAAGTGGTGTTCATCCGCCACCACACCAGCGCCAAGGAAGTGGACGAGGAAGAGTTCTTCTACTCCCGCGAAACCGGCGGCACCATCGTCTCCAGCGCGCTCAAGATGATGCAGGAGATCATGGCCGAGCGTTATCCCATCAACGAATGGAACATCTACGCCGCCCAGGCCTCGGACGGCGACAACTGGAACGACGACTCCCCCATCTGCCGCGACATCCTCATCAAGCAGATCATGCCGTTCGTCCAGTACTACACCTACGTCGAGATCACCCCGCGCGAGCATCAGGCGCTGTGGTTCGAGTACGAGCAGGTGTGCGAGGCGTTCGCCGATACCTTTGCCCAGCAGCAGATCGTCTCGGCGTCCGACATCTATCCGGTGTTCCGCGAACTCTTCCAGCGCCGGCTGGTTACCTGAGGGCTGCGCCATGACCGCGAAAGAGAAGAAAAGGCAGCCGATCTCCACGGGATCGGAGTGGACCTTCGACCTCATCCGAGCCTATGACCGCGAGATCGGCCGCCTGGCCGAACGCTATGCACTCGACACCTACCCCAACCAGATCGAGATCATCACTGCCGAACAGATGATGGATGCCTACGCCTCCGTGGGCATGCCCCTGGGTTATCACCACTGGTCCTACGGCAAGCACTTCCTCAGCACCGAGAAGTCGTACAGCCGCGGCCAGATGGGCCTTGCCTACGAGATCGTGATCAACTCCGACCCCTGCATCGCCTACCTGATGGAGGAGAACACCATCACCATGCAGGCGTTGGTGATCGCCCACGCCTGCTACGGCCACAACAGCTTCTTCAAGGGCAACTACCTGTTCCGCACCTGGACCGACGCCAGCTCGATCATCGACTACCTGGTGTTCGCCAAGCAGTACATCAACCAGTGCGAGGAACGGCACGGCATCGATGCCGTGGAGAACCTACTGGACTCCTGCCACGCCCTGATGAACTACGGGGTGGATCGCTACAAGCGCCCCTACCCCATCTCCGCCGAAGAAGAGCGGCGCCGGCAGAAGGAGCGCGAAGAGCACCTGCAACGGCAGATCAACGACCTCTGGCGCACCATTCCCAAGGGCCATGGCAAGTCCGACGACAAGGACAAGGGCCGCTTCCCGGCCGAACCCCAGGAGAACATCCTCTACTTCATCGAGAAGCACGCCCCGCTGCTGGAGCCCTGGCAGCGCGAGATCGTGCGCATCGTGCGCAAGATCGCCCAGTACTTCTACCCACAGCGCCAGACCCAGGTGATGAACGAAGGCTGGGCCACCTTCTGGCACTACACCCTGATGAACGACCTGTACGACGAAGGCCTGGTCACCGACGGCTTCATGATGGAGTTCCTCCAGTCTCACACCAGCGTGGTCTACCAGCCCAGCTTCGACAGCCCCTACTACAGCGGCATCAACCCCTACGCCCTGGGCTTCGCCATGTACCGCGACATCCGCCGCATCTGCGAGGAGCCCACCGAGGAGGACAAGCGCTGGTTCCCCGACATCGCCGGCAGCGACTGGCTCTCCACCATCAAGTTCGCCATGAAGAGCTTCAAGGACGAGAGCTTCATCCTGCAGTTCCTCTCGCCCAAGGTGATCCGCGACTTCAAGCTGTTCAGCATCCTCGACGACGACCAGAAGGACGAACTGCTGGTCCCGGCCATCCACGACGAACCCGGCTACCGGATCATCCGCGAAACCCTCGCTGCCCAGTACAACCTCGGCAACCGCGAGCCCAACGTGCAGATCTGGAACGTCGACCGCCGGGGTGACCGCTCGCTCACGCTGCGCCACCAGCAGCACGACCGAAAACCGCTCGGCGAATCCACCGAAGAGGTGATGCGCCACCTGCACCGCCTGTGGGGGTTCGACATCCACCTGGAAACACTCAACGGCGACAACATCACGGGGACCTTCCACATGCCCCCAAAGGGTGAACGGGGCGAGGACGGCGAGTACCCGCGCCTGGATCTGGTCATCCCGCCCATTTGATCGGTTGACCGCCTGCCCGGGTGCGCCCGAGCATGCGGTCCATCGCCCATGGAGAGCGTCGATGCGCCTGTTCCTCGTCCTGCTGCTGTGCCTGGCACTGGCCACCTGCTCCAGCCACATCCCCGGCATCCAGGTCACCCATCCGGCCAACCCTTCGCTGGTGGGCCACGCCAGCTTCGAACTCATCGCTCCCGAGCAGGCCGTGCAGGGCGAAGCCCCCTACCGCGCCCACTACCGGCAGCTCGCCCCGCTGCTGCGCCAGCAACTAGCTGAGCGCGGCTACCACGAAAGCCAGCAGCCGGAGCTGCGCGTCTACTACTGGCTGGCCCTGCAGGATGCGCCGCTGGAGTTCCGCGTCGACGAGGCGCCACCCACCCCGCTCGGCGGCTACCAAGCCATCCACCGCCTGCGCGACGCCACCGGCACCCTGCGCCTGCGCATTACCGACCTGACAGGCCAGGTGCTCTGGGAAGGCACCGCCAGTACCGGCCTCAGCCCCGCCTGGGACAGTGCCGAACTGCTGCAGACCGCCGTCGAGGCACTGGTCCGGCAGATACCGGTCGCCACGGCCGGCCAGGCTGCTATCCTCCGCAGCCTCGGAGGAAATGAGCATGCAGATATACAAGGTGGGCGGCGCCGTACGTGACCGCCTGTTGGGCAGACCGGTCACCGAAAACGACTGGGTAGTGGTGGGCGCAAGTGCCGAACAGATGCTGGCGCTTGGCTACAAACCGGTGGGCGCCGACTTCCCGGTGTTCCTCCACCCCGACACCGGCGATGAGTACGCCCTGGCCCGCACCGAGCGCAAGAGCGGTCGTGGCTATGGCGGCTTCACCTTCTACGCCAGCCCGGACGTGACCCTCGAAGACGACCTGATCCGCCGCGACCTCACCGTCAACGCCATCGCCGAAGACGCCGATGGCCGCCTGGTCGACCCCTACGGTGGCCAGCGCGACCTGGAGCAACGCATCCTCCGCCACGTCTCCCCGGCCTTTGCCGAAGACCCGCTGCGCGTCCTGCGGGTCGCTCGCTTCGCCGCCCGCTACGCCCCACTGGGCTTCCGCGTCGCCGAGGAAACCCTCGGGCTCATGGGCGAGATCGCCGCATCCGGCGAACTGGATGCGCTGACAGCCGAACGTACCTGGAAGGAAGTCTCACGTGCCCTGATGGAGCCCCGGCCCGATGTGTTCATCGAGGTCCTGCACGCCTGCGGCGCCCTGAAGGCCTGGATGCCGGAACTGGATGCCCTGTTCGGCGTGCCCCAGCCACCGGCCCACCACCCCGAAGTCGACACCGGCCTGCACGTCCTCGCAGTCCTGCGCCAGTGCGCCGAGCACCAGCAGCCCCTCACCGTGCGCTGGGCCTGCCTGCTGCACGACCTGGGCAAGGGCCTGACTCCGCCGGAAGAGTGGCCGCGCCACCTCCAGCATGAACAACGGGGCCTGGCGCCGATCAAGACGGTGAACGAGCGCTGCAAGGCACCGCGCGACTGCCAGGAACTCGCGCTGCTGGTGTGCGAGTACCACACCCACGCTCACCGCGCCCTGGAGCTGCGTCCCGGTACCCTGGCCACGCTGATGCAGGCCTTCGACGTCTATCGCCGCCCGCAGCGCTTCGATGAATTCATCGCCGCCTGCGAGATGGACGCCCGGGGTCGTACCGGCCTGGAAGACCGGGACTATCCCCAGGCCACCTACCTGCGTGGTGCCGCGACGGCGGCCCGTGCCGTCGGTGTGAAGGAGCTGATGGCCAAGGGACTCAGCGGCGCAGCCCTCGGCGAAGCGCTATCACGGGAACGGATCGCCGCACTCGCAGCCTACCGCTCGGCCCATCAGCCCGCTGCTAGCCAGTAGCCACACCTGCCTGTCCTTGGTAGGCTGCCAAATATTTGGCCCATCTAGACCTTTGATTTATCAAATGGATGTTGGCGCCGTTTTTTTGGCGAACACTCTCGCGCGCAGCGAGAGCCCAGGAGGCTGCAGGTGCTCTCGTGGAACCTTCATCCCTGGCAGCTGGGCCTGCTGCTGGGGCTGCTGGCGCTCAGCGCAACGGCCCAGGAGCCGACACCGAATCCGGCCGAGGTCCGTGGTGAGCGAGTACGCCAGGCGGTAGAAGGCATCCTGGCCTACAGCCGCTGGCCGCAGCCCAAGGACCGGATCGCCCTGTGCATCACCGGCCCGACCCAATACGCGGACCGCCTGCTTGCCGGCGTGAGCCGCGACTACGAGATTCCCGTTTCCAGTCGACGCCTGCTCCAGGACTCTCCAGACCTGGAAACCACGTGTGATGCCCTCTACATCGGCATCCTCGACCCCGGGTCACGCCAGCGGTTGCTGGGTCGCCTGGCCGACAAACCCGTGCTGACCATCAGCGAAAGCGCCGATGCCTGCAGTGATGGCAGCCTGTTCTGCCTGGATATCGAGAATACCCGCGTCAGCTTCGCCGTTAATCTGGATGCCGTCGCCCGCAGCGGTCTGCGCATCCATCCCCAGGTCCTGCAACTGGGGCGTCGCAACAGGGCTCAGCCATGAACCGTCGACGCCAGGTCACCCGCCCTCATGCCTACACCCTCAGCCGCCTGCTGTGGCGGACGCAACTGCGCGGCATCCTGCTGGCCATGAGCCTCACCGCACTCACGCTGACCCTGCTGGGCGTGCTCGCACTGCGCAACTACGCCGAGTACCAGTTGCACCTGCTCGCCCGCTCCCTGGGCTACACCCTCGAAGCCGCCGTGGTCTTCCGTGATGCAGCCGCCGTGCAGGAAAGCCTTGAGCTGATCGCCGCCCCCGAGGACCTGGCCGAAGTGCGCGTACTGGACAGCCAGCGATCCCTCCTGGTGGACTGGCAACGCCCCGCCACCCATGGCTGGAGCGCGCTTGAACGCGGCCTGGCCGACCTGCTGCTCAGCCAGCCCTTGCGCTACCCCATCCAGTACCAGGGGCGCATAGTCGGCGAGCTGCAACTGAGCAGCCAGGGCAGCAACCTGAGCCGCTTCCTGCAGAATGGCGCGCTGGCGCTCCTGCTCTGCCTCGCCATCGGCAGCCTGGTCGCCAACCTCTACTCGCGCCGCACCCAGCGCGAGCTGATGGCACCGCTGCGGGCCTTCTCGGCCGTGGCCCGCACCATTGCCCGGGAGCGCACCTTCGCCCGCCGGGTGCCCTCGTCCCCCATCGTCGAACTGCACGAGCTGGGAGAGGACTTCAACCAGCTGCTGGATGAGATCGAAGCCTGGCAAAACCAGCTGCAACGGGAGAACGCCTCGCTGGCCCACCAGGCCAGCCACGATCCCCTGACTGGCCTGCCGAACCGCAGCCAGTTCGAACCGGCGCTGACCCGCGCCGTGCGGCAAGCCAAGCTGACTGGCGGGCGCTTCGCCCTCCTGTTCCTCGACTGCAACCGCTTCAAGGCCATCAACGACGAGCTGGGCCACGGGGCTGGCGACCAGGTCCTGATCAGCATCGCCGAACGACTGCGCAGCCAATTGCGCGAGGAGGATCTCGTGGCCCGCCTGGGCGGGGACGAGTTCGCCGTGCTGCTGTCGCCACTGCATGACCTCGAAGACGCCCAGCGCATCGCCGACAAGATCCTCGCCAGCATGCTGCCCCCCATCCCCCTGACAGGCAGCAGCGAGATCGTCGCCTCGCTCAGCATCGGCATCGCCATCTATCCCCAGGACGCCAGCTCGCTCGACGAACTGCTCCAGCAAGCCGACACCGCCATGTACAGGGCCAAGAGGAACCAGAGCGGTCGGCAGGCCGCCTCCCTGCGTTAACGCTGTCTTTTACCCCCGTTGTTCAGGAGAACCACCATGAAAATCCACCCGAGCCTCCACCTGACCTGGCTGCTGATCGCCTTCCTGTGGATAACCGGGTGCCAGAGTGCACCGCCCAAGTCAGGCCTGAGCGAAGAACAGGTGGCCATGCTCAAGGCCAAGGGCTTCAAGCTGACGGATGAGGGCTGGGCCTTCGGCCTCTCCGGCAAGGTGCTGTTCGACAACAACTCGGAGCGCATCTCCGACGCCAGTCGCCAGACCATCGCGGACATTACCCGCTCCCTGCTGAAGGTGGGCATCACCGGCGTGATCCTCGAAGGCCACACCGACAACTACGGCGCGCCGGACTACAACCGGCAACTCTCGGAGCGCCGGGCCGGCAGCGTAGGGACGGTGATGGAGGAAAACGGCATGCAGAAGCAGGCCATCCAGCTGCGCGGCATGGGGCAGACCCGCCCCATCGCCGACAACGCGACCTCGGCGGGCCGCAAGGAAAACCGCCGGGTGGTGATCATCGTCGTCGCGGACTGAGGATCAGGCAGGCGCCGGGTAGGCCTGGAGGAGCTCGCCCGGCGTCAACGCCAGGCCTCGCCAACGGAAGGCGGCCGGCCACAGCGCCTGATCGATGGACGCCTCCAGCCAGAGGTCGGCGAACGGACGCTGCACGCCGGGGTGTTGCAGATCCGGCGCCAGCAGCGCCAGGGGCCAAAGCACGAAGGCATTCTTCAGGACTTCCGCCCGCGGCAGCACCAGGCCCTCGAAGTCACCCACCAGATCGCCGTAGAGCAGCACGTCGATGTCCAGGGGCAGCCCCTTGCGATCGGGCGCGTAGCGGCCGTTGTCCGCCTCGATCTCCTTGAGCCGGCGATCCAGGTCATGCAACGGCAGATCGGTACGGGCCTCGACCACCAGGTTGAAGAAATTCCCGCTGCGAATCCCCACCGGCAAGCTCTCGAAAACCGGCGAGCAACGCATGCCCTGCAGGAAACTGGAGAGGGCTTCGAGTCCCGCCACGAGATGGCGTTCCCGATCGATGTTGCTGCCCAGGCCCAGGTAGATCGTGGTCAGCGGCATCCGCGTTCGATCTCCACGCCGACGCTGCTGGCAGCGGACACCGCGCCGGGCTTGTGCAGCCGCAAGCGGATCCACGGGATGCCGAACTCGCTCATCAGCAGCGCCACCAGGCGCTCGGCGAAGGTTTCCACCAACTCGAAGGTCGCCTCGCTGGCGAAGGCCTGGATACGCTGGGACACGGCGGCGTAATCGAGCGCCTTGCTCAGGTCGTCGCCTTCCGCAGCCGGGCGGTTGTCCCAGGCCATGCTGAGGTCCAGACGCAAGCACTGTCGGATACTGCGCTCCCAGTCGTACGCACCGATAACGGTATCGACTTCCAAGCCCTCGATGAAAACCGTGTCCACGTCAGTGTTGCCCCGCTAGAATCAGGGCTTCCTCGCCCTGGAATGGATACCAATGTTCTGGCTGCTGGCGATCCTCGCCTACCTGCTCGGCTCGCTGTCCTTCGCCATCCTGCTCAGTCGCGTGTTCGGCACTGCCGACCCGCGCGCCGAAGGTTCGGGCAATCCCGGGGCCACCAACATGCTGCGGGTGGCCGGCAAGCGCCTCGCCATCCTCACCCTGCTGGGCGACCTGCTCAAAGGGCTGCTGCCCGTGCTGGTCGCCCGCCTGATTGGTCTCGACCTGCAGGAGCAGGCCTGGGTCGGCCTGGCTGCCGTGCTCGGGCATCTCTACCCGCTGTACTTCAACTTTCGTGGCGGCAAAGGCGTCGCCACTGCCGCCGGCATGCTCCTGGGGCTCTACCCACCGGCAGCGCTGCTGGCACTGTCGGCGTGGGTACTCACCTTCTACCTGACCCGCACCAGCTCGCTCGCCTCGCTCATCGCGACGCCGCTGACCCTGCCCTTGCTGGCCTGGCAACAGCCGGCGGCCCTGCTGCCGATGTCCGCGCTGTGCGGGCTCATCGTCTGGCGGCACCGGGGGAATCTACGCGACCTTTTCGCAGGACGCGAACGACATTTCTGAAAATCGGAGTGGATGCCCGGAAGACTCCGGGCACTCCAGCCTCAGATGGCCGGCAGGCTCTCCATCGGCCAACGCGCCTGTACACCGATGGCCGGGCCATCCTTCTGGCCGGCCAGCAGCCGCTGGCAACCGGCGTAGGCGATCATCGCGCCGTTGTCGGTGCAGAAGCGCGGGCGGGCATAGAACACCTCGCCGCCCAGCTCACCCAGCATCGCCCCGAGGGACTCGCGCAGGGACTGGTTGGCGCTGACGCCACCGGCGATGACCAGGCGCTTGAGGCCGGTCTGCTTGAGCGCACGCTTGCACTTGATCACCAGCGTCTCGACCACCGCCTGCTGGAAGGCCAGGGCGATGTCGCAGCGCGTCTGCTCGCCGGCATCGCCCGCGTCGCGGCACTGCTGCCAGGTGTTCAGGGCGAAGGTCTTGAGACCGCTGAAGCTGAAGTCCAGCCCAGGCCGATCGGTCATCGGTCGGGGGAAGGTGAATCGCCCCGGGGTGCCGGACTGCGCCAGCCTGGCGATCTCGGGGCCACCCGGGTAGCCCAGGCCGATGAGCTTGGCGGTCTTGTCGAACGCCTCGCCGGCTGCGTCGTCCACCGACTCGCCGAGCACCTGGTAGCGGCCAATGCCGTCCACCCGCACCAGTTGGGTGTGCCCGCCGGAAACCAGCAACGCAATAAAAGGAAAGATCGGGGGCTGCTCCTCCAGCATCGGCGCCAGTAGATGCCCTTCCATGTGATGGACACCCAGCGCCGGCACACCCCAGGCAAACGCCAGGGCCTGGGCGCAGGACGCGCCAACCAGCAGGGCGCCCACCAGGCCGGGGCCGGAGGTATAGGCAATGCCATCGATGTCCTGCGGACTGCGGCCGGCCGCTGCCAGCACCTCGCGAATCAGCGGCAGCATGCGCTTCACGTGGTCGCGGGAGGCGAGCTCCGGCACCACGCCACCGTAGACGCGATGGAGATCGATCTGACTGAACAGCGCATCGGCCAACAGGCCCTGCTCGCTGTCGTAAAGGGCGACGCCGGTCTCGTCGCAAGAGGTCTCCAGACCCAGCACCAGCATGAGGATCGAACCTTGAAGGACTAGCCAATGAAGAAGGCGCGCATCATAATCGCCGCCCCCCTCCCCGACCAGCGCTTTTCGACTGAAGGCTTTGCATTCCAGGGGGCAAGGGGTTAATATCCGCAACCCTTGAAAACCGACGTTCTCCCGCACTCTAAGCCAGGAGCACGTTCACCCCCGGTAATTAGTGAAGGTACGACCTGGATGCCAGCCGTCAAAGTTAAAGAGAACGAACCCTTCGACGTAGCCCTGCGTCGCTTCAAGCGCTCCTGCGAGAAAGCCGGTGTACTGGCCGAAGTCCGCAGCCGTGAGTTCTACGAGAAGCCCACCGCCGAGCGTAAGCGCAAAGCCGCTGCCGCCGTTAAGCGCCACGCCAAGAAAGTGCAGCGCGAACAGCGTCGCCGCGAGCGCCTGTACTGAGTTAACAGGCTTCGCCGCACGCTCAAGCATCGCCCGGCCTCGGCCGGGCGAGTGCATTAATGGGGCACCGCAATCCACTCCGCTTCGCATCGCGAAGATCGGAGTTTTCGTTTTTACAGCCCGGGTCCACCCGACGTCGCCGCGATTGCGACAAGGGCCTATGCTTTGAGCCTTTTCGTCTCCTGAGCACCCTATGGCCGGCCTGATCCCGCAAGGATTCATCGATGACCTGCTGAACCGCACCGACATCGTCGAGGTGGTGGCATCGCGCATCCAGCTGAAAAAGGCCGGGAAGAACTACAGCGCCCTCTGCCCGTTCCATAACGAGAAGAGCCCCTCCTTCAGCGTCAGCCCCGACAAGCAGTTCTACTACTGCTTCGGCTGCGGCGCCGGCGGCAACGCGCTGGGTTTCATCATGGACCACGACAACCTGGACTTCCCCCAGGCTGTCGAAGAACTGGCCCGCAAGGCCGGCATGGAAGTCCCGCGCGAGGAAGGCGGCCGCAGCAATCGCCCGCGCCAGCCGACCGACTCCCCGCTGTACGCCCTGCTCAGCGCGGCCTCCGACTACTACCGGAGCGCCCTGAAAAGCCATCCGACCCGCAAGGCGGCCGTCGAGTACCTGAAGGGACGCGGCCTCTCCGGCGAGATCGCCCGCGACTTCGGCCTGGGCTTCGCTCCGCCCGGCTGGGACAACCTGCTCAAGCACATGGGCGCCGACGCCCTGCAGCAGAAGCACATGATCGACGCCGGCCTGCTGATCGAGAACAGCGAGACCGGCAAGCGCTATGACCGCTTCCGCGACCGGGTCATGTTCCCCATCCGCGACAGCCGCGGACGCATCATCGCCTTCGGCGGCCGCGTACTGGGGGATGACAAGCCCAAGTACCTCAACTCGCCGGAAACCCCCGTCTTCCACAAGGGACAGGAGCTCTACGGGCTCTACGAAGCACGCAAGAGCAATCGCAACCTCGACGAGATCATGGTCGTCGAGGGCTACATGGACGTGATCGCCCTCGCCCAGCAGGGCCTGCGCAACGCCGTGGCCACCCTTGGCACGTCCACCAGCGAAGAGCACGTCCGCCGCCTGTTCCGCCTCGTACCCAGCATCCTGTTCTGCTTCGATGGCGACCAGGCCGGACGCAAGGCTGCCTGGCGCGCCCTGGAAGCCACCCTGCCGAGCCTCGAAGACGGGCGCCGCGCACGCTTCCTGTTCCTTCCGGAAGGCGAAGATCCGGACAGCCTGGTCCGCGCCGAAGGCACCGACGCCTTCCGCGCCCGCATCACCCAGCACGCCCACTCGCTGGCGGACTACTTCTTCCACCAACTGCAGGAAGAAGCCGACCCGCGCTCCCTGGAAGGCAAGGCACACCTGGTGACGCTCGCCTCACCACTGATCGACAAGGTGCCCGGCGCCAACCTGCGCGCCCTGATGCGCCAGCGCCTGGCCGAGATCACGGGCCTCAGCGGCGACGCCATCGGCCAGATGGCGCAGGCAGCCCCCGTCAGCGAACACATGCCGTACACGGAGGATTACGCCTACGAGGCCGCCCCCGCCTACGAAGCGTACGGCGACTCCATGCGGGAGATGAGCTACGAACCACCCGTCGCCCAACCGAAGCGCGAGTGGAAAAAGGACGGCTGGAAGAAGGATGGCCGCAAGTGGGATCGCAAGGGCGAACCGCGTCGCCCCCCACGCACCGAAGTGCATGTCGAATCGCCCACGCTGACCGCACTGCGCACGCTGCTGCACCACCCGCAACTCGCGCAGAAAGTCGAGAATGCCAGCCACTTCGCCGCAGAAGACGACAGCTACGCCCAGCTCATGGTGTCGCTGCTGGAAGCCGTACAGAAAAATCCCCAGCTGCGTTCCCTGCAACTGATCGCTCGCTGGCACGGCACCGAGCAAGGGCGCCTGCTGCAGGCACTGGCGGAAAAGGAATGGCTGATTTCCAGCGACAACCTTGAACAACAGTTTTTCGACACTATAACTAGGTTGTCGGCCCGCCAACGCGAGCGCAGCCTTGAACAACTGCTACGCAAAGCCAAGCAAAGCGAACTCAGCGCAGAAGAGAAAGACCAGCTGCGCGACCTTCTCAGCCGTAGTCCATCCTCAGCCCCCTCCCGCCCAACTGGCGCGTGAGGCCCCGGTTCTGGTATAATCCTCGGCTTGTTTTTAGCCCGCCAAGACCTTCAGTGGATAGGGTGTTATGTCCGGAAAAGCGCAACAGCAGTCTCGCCTCAAAGAGTTGATCGCCCGCGGTCGTGAGCAGGGTTACCTGACTTACGCGGAGGTCAACGACCACCTGCCGGAGGATATTTCCGATCCGGAACAGGTGGAAGACATCATCCGCATGATCAACGACATGGGGATCAACGTATTCGAGAGTGCTCCGGATGCGGACGCCCTGTTGCTGGCCGAGGCCGACACCGACGAAGCCGCAGCGGAAGAAGCCGCAGCCGCTCTCGCCGCGGTGGAGACCGACATCGGCCGCACCACCGACCCGGTCCGCATGTACATGCGCGAAATGGGCACGGTCGAGTTGCTCACCCGCGAAGGCGAGATCGAAATCGCCAAGCGCATCGAGGAAGGTATCCGCGAAGTGATGAGCGCCATCGCTCACTTCCCGGGCGCCGTGGACAGCATCCTCGCCGAATACCAGCGCGTCACCACCGAAGGTGGCCGCCTCTCCGACGTCCTCAGTGGCTACATCGACCCCGACGACGGCAGCCTGCCGGCCGAGGAAGTCGAGCCTGTCGAACTGAAAAGCGACAGCGCCGCCAAAGCCAAGGATGAAGACGAAGAAGACGAAGAAAGCGAATCCGACGACACCGAGGAAGAAGGTGACGGCGGTCCGGACCCGGAAGAGGCCCTGCGCCGCTTCACCGCGGTATCCGACCAGCTCGAGAAGGCCCGCAAGGCCCTCAAGAAGCACGGCCGCGACAGCAAGCAGGCCACCGAGGAGCTGCAAGCCCTCGCCGAACTGTTCATGCCGATCAAGCTCGTGCCCAAGCAGTTCGACGCCCTGGTCGAGCGCGTCCGTGGCGCCCTGGACCGTGTCCGTGGCCAGGAACGCGCCATCATGCAGCTGTGCGTCCGTGACGCCCGCATGCCGCGCGCCGACTTCCTGCGCCTGTTCCCCGGCAACGAAGTCGACCTGACCTGGGCAGAAGACATCGCCAAGGGCAAGGCCAAGTACGCCGAAGCCATCGGCAAGCTGCTGGACGACATCAAGCGCAACCAGCAGAAGCTGGTGGACCTCGAGAAGGAAGTCGACCTCAAGGTCGCCGAGATCAAGGATGTCAACCGTCGCATGTCCATCGGCGAAGCCAAGGCCCGCCGTGCCAAGAAGGAGATGGTCGAGGCCAACCTGCGTCTCGTGATCTCCATCGCCAAGAAGTACACCAACCGTGGCCTGCAGTTCCTCGACCTGATCCAGGAAGGCAACATCGGCCTGATGAAGGCCGTGGACAAGTTCGAATACCGCCGCGGCTACAAGTTCTCGACCTACGCCACCTGGTGGATCCGCCAGGCGATCACCCGCTCGATCGCCGACCAGGCCCGCACCATCCGTATCCCGGTGCACATGATCGAGACCATCAACAAGCTCAACCGCATCTCCCGCCAGATGCTCCAGGAAATGGGCCGCGAGCCCACCCCGGAAGAACTCGGCGAGCGCATGGAGATGCCCGAGGACAAGATCCGCAAGGTCCTGAAGATCGCCAAAGAGCCGATCTCCATGGAAACCCCGATTGGTGACGACGAAGATTCGCACCTGGGTGACTTCATCGAGGACAGCACCATGCAGTCCCCGATCGACGTCGCCACGGTCGAAAGCCTCAAGGAAGCCACTCGCGAAGTCCTCGCCGGCCTCACCGCCCGTGAAGCCAAGGTCCTGCGCATGCGTTTCGGTATCGACATGAACACCGACCACACCCTCGAGGAAGTGGGCAAGCAGTTCGACGTCACCCGTGAACGTATCCGCCAGATCGAAGCCAAGGCACTGCGCAAGCTGCGCCACCCGTCGCGAAGCGAGCATCTGCGCTCCTTCCTCGACGAGTAAAAGACAAGACCCCCGGCCCGCCCGGGGGTCTTTCTTTTCGCTACCAAAGCCCCATTTCCCCCGACTACACTCACGCCTGTATCCAACTTGGAACGGGACCCTCATGGCGCGTCTGTCTGCCATTCTCCTGCTGTGCCTGGCGTTCTGGATTCCCACATCCGGAGCCCTGACCCTCACGCAGGCAGAACAGGACTGGCTCCAGGCCCATCCCACCCTGCGCCTTGGCACCGATGCCGCCTGGCCCCCCTTCGAATTCCGCGACACCCAGGGCCGCTACCAAGGCCTGGCCGCCGACTACGCCCGACTCATCGAAGACCGCCTCAACATCCGCCTCGAGCCCATCGACCCCGGCAGCTGGGGTGAAGTGCTCGAACGGGCCAAACGCAACGAAATCGACCTGCTGCCCGGCATCATGTCCACGCCCGAGCGCCAGGACTACCTCAGCTTCACCCGCCCCTACCTCGATTTCCCCATCGTCATCCTCGCCCGCGAAGACGGCCCCCGACCCAAGACCCTCAAGGACCTGTACGGCCTCAAGGTCGTCGTCGTCGACAGCTACGCACCCCACGAACTGCTCCACACCCACAACCCCGACCTCAACCTGCTCACCGCGCCCACCGTCGCCGCCGCCCTCCAGGTTCTCGCCACCGGCCAGGCCGACGCCTTCGTCAGCGACCTCGCCTCCAGCGTCTGGAGCCTCCGCCAGCTCAAGCTCGACGGCCTCTTCATCAGCGGCGAAACGCCCTACCGCTACCAACTGGCGATGGCCACCCCCAAGAGCGAACCGATCCTCGTCGGCATCCTCGACAAAGTCTTCGCCGAACTCACCGCCGAACAGGTGAATGCCATCCACGACCGCTGGGTCGGCGGCGTCATCGACCGCCGCCCGGTCTGGACCGACCAGCTCATCTACGTCATCCCCGCCCTGCTCGGCGCCCTGCTCGTCCTCGTACTCGTCCTGCGCATCAACCGCCGCCTGCGGGGCGAAATGAACCGCCGCGCCCTGCTCGAAGAAGAACTCCGCAACAGCGAACAGCACTACCGCGGCCTCGTCGAAAGCCTCAACGCCATCGCCTGGGAGATGAACCTCGACGACTACTGCTTCACCTACGTCTCCCCCCACGCCGAACGCCTGCTCGGCTACCCCCTCGACGAATGGAAACAACCCGGCTTCTGGCAACGCACCCTCCACCCCGAAGACGCCGAACGCGCCTTCTGCTACTGCCAGCAAGAGACCCAGGCCGGCCGCGACCACAGCTTCGACTACCGCATGCTCGCCGCCGACGGCCGCATCCTCTGGATCCGCGACATCGTCACCCTCATCCACCACGGCCACGTCCCCGTCATCCGCGGCCTCATGATCGACATCACCGAAGCCAAGCACACCGAAGAAGCCCTGCGCCTCTCCGAACAGAAGTTCGCCACCGTCTTCCACCACTGCCCCGACGTCATCGCCCTCGCCCGCCGCAGCGACGGCCGCCTGCTCGACGTCAACCAGACCTTCGAGCAACAGACCGGGCTCAGAGCCGCACAAGCCATCGGACGCACCGCCACCGAACTCGGTCTCTGGGCCGACCCCAGCCTCGCCGCCGGCCTGCTACAGCGCATCCAGCACGAAAGCCTGCACAACCTCGAAATGGCCTTCCGCCGCAGCGACGGCCGAGGCTTCACCGGCCTCCTCTCCGCCCAGCCCACCGACGTCGAAGGCGTCCCCGCCCTCATCATCGTCGTGCGCGACATCACCGTCCTGCAGGAAACCCAGCAGCGCCTGCGCCTCTCCGAAGAGAAATTCGCCCGCGCCTTCCACGCCTCGCCCGACGGCCTCCTCATCACCCGCCTTGCCGACGGCTGCCTCATCGAAGCCAACGAAGGCTTCACCCGCATCACCGGCTACGAACTCGGCGAAGCCGACCACCGCACCACCCTCGACCTCGGCATCTGGGTCAACCCCGCCGACCGCGACCACATGGTCAAAGCCATCCGCGAAGAAGGCGGCCTGCGCCACTACACCGCCCCCATCCGCAGCAAGGACGGCAGCCTGCGCATCTGCGAACTCTCCGCCCAGCCCCTGCCCGTCGGCGGCGAAGCCTGCATCCTCACCATCGCCCGCGACGTCACCGACCGGCAGAAGATGCAGGAAGAACTCCTCCAGGCCGCCACCGTCTTCGAAAGCACCGCCGAAGGCGTCATGATCACCGACACCCAGCAACGCATCCTCGCCGTCAACCGCGCCTTCACCACCATCACCGGCTACGAAGAACACGAAGCCCTCGGCCAGACACCCCGCCTGCTCGCCTCCAACCACCACGAGCGCGGCTTCTACGTCGACATGTGGGACCAGCTCAACCGCGAAGGCCACTGGCAAGGTRAAATCTGGAACCGCCGCAAGGACGGCGAAACCTTCCCCGAATGGCTCACCATCAACGCCGTCCGCAATCCCGAAGGCCAGATCACCCACTTCGTCGGCGTCTTCGCCGACATCTCACCGCTCAAGCAAGCCCAGGCCCGCCTCGACTACCAGGCCCACCACGACCCCCTCACCGGCCTGCCCAACCGCGTCCTCTTCGAAAGCCGCCTGCGCCAGGCCCTCGCCGCCTGCGAACGCGAAGGCCACGAAGGCGCCGTCCTGTTCCTCGACCTCGACCGCTTCAAGCACATCAACGACAGCCTCGGCCACCCCATCGGCGACGTCCTCCTCAAGAGCATCGCCACCCGCCTCGGCAACCAGCTCGGCCGCAACGACACCGTCGCCCGCCTCGGCGGCGACGAATTCATCATCCTCCTGCCGCACCTGCGCCACCCCGAAGAGGCCCAGCAACTGGCCGAGCGCCTGCTCGCCTGCTTCAACGCCCCCTTCGAAACCCAGGACCACGAATTCTTCATCAGCGCCAGCATCGGCATCAGCCGCTTCCCCGAACACGGCAGCGACACCGCCACCCTCGTCAAGAACGCCGACGCCGCCATGTACCAGGCCAAATCCAAAGGCCGGAACCGCGTCGAGCTCTACACCCGCGACCTCACCTTCCAGGCCACCGAACGCATGGCCCTGGAAAACGAGCTGCGCCGCGCCCTCGAACGCCACGAACTCTGCCTCTACTACCAACCCAAGCTCTGCCTGCGCAGCGGCCGCCTGATCGGCGCCGAAGCCCTCCTGCGCTGGCAGCACCCGCTCTTCGGCGACATCTCACCCGAACGTTTCATCCCCCTCGCCGAAGAGAACGGCTTCATCCTCACCCTCGGCGACTGGGTCATCAGCGAAGCCTGCCGCCAGATGCGCGAATGGCAGGACCAGCACGCCCCCTTCGGCCCCCTCTCCGTCAACCTCGCCGGCGCCCAGCTGCGCCAGCCCGGCATCGTCCAGCGCATCGACCAGCAGCTCAGGAGCGCCGGCGTCCCCGCCGAACGCCTGCAACTGGAAATCACCGAAACCTTCATCATGAGTCAGGCCGAAGAAGCCCTCGCCGTCCTCCACGCCCTCAAGGACCTCGGCCTGCAACTGGCCATCGACGACTTCGGCACCGGCTACTCCTCCCTCAGCTACCTCAAGCGGCTCCCGCTCGACATCATCAAGATCGACAAATCCTTCGTCCGCGGCCTCCCCCACGAACAGGAAGACGCCGCCATCGCCCGCGCCATCATCGCCCTCGGCCACAGCATGCAGCTCACCGTCATCGCCGAAGGCGTCGAAACCCCCGCCCAGGAAGCCTTCCTCCGCGCCGAAGGCTGCGAACAGATCCAGGGCTACATCGTCAGCCGCCCCGTCCCCGCCGACGTCTTCGCCCGACAATTCCTCAGCCCCAGTCAAACGGTTGGCGCCCCCGACAAGGCGCCGGTATAATCCGCCCGCCTTCTGAGGGCCTATAGCTCAGTCGGTTAGAGCAGAGGACTCATAATCCTTTGGTCCACGGTTCGAGTCCGTGTGGGCCCACCAAACAAAAAGCCGCGCAATGCGCGGCTTTTGCGTTTCCGAGATGGCGAATTCCCAGGCCCCACACGAGCAGTGCCCCTTCGCCAACTTCAGCCTGGTCAGCACAAGCAGAGCAGGCACCCCGAGTAACATCGGCCCTTACCTGACCAAGGGAAACTCACCATGAGCGAAAGTCCGGCGGCTCGATCCCGTGAACTACGCATACCGTTCAAGCTATGCGCGCTCCTAACAGGAGCTCTGATGCTGTGCGGCTGCGAGGCCATCATGCTGGGCAACGTACTGGTCGGCTGCTCAAGCAGGACACCGCCGGAACTCATGCCCAAAGAGCTGCCGGCAGCCAAAGTGGGGGCGCCATACATTGCCCACATCGAAGTGAGAGGGGCTGATACCGCCGTCAGCAAGTTGCTGGTAGCACAGGCTCATCCATTGCCCGATGGCCTGGTTCTGAACCACCAGGCACGAGAGCCACTTGGCGTCATTCAGGGCACGCCCACCCGAGCCGGAACCTACGAGGTGCTGATTTACGGCAACACCTTCGGCGCCCAATGCACCGGACAGGACATGGAGCAGCTCTACAGGCTCGAAGTGAACTGACCGACGCACCGTAGGGACAGAGAACAGCCGCCTGCACTAGCCATGTGAGCCCACCCAACCAAAAGCCGCGCAATGCGCGGCTTTTGCGTTTCTGGCCCCAGGCCACCCACCAAAGGAGCCCCCGGCCGGCACGCAATTCCATAGTGCCAGCACGGCTTTTTTCGCTACTATCCGACCACTCACGACACATGAGTGACGGAAATGGACTTCACACCGCTCATCGCCCAGGTCTGGACCACCTTCGCCTGGTTCATCCCGCTGATGATCCTCATCGGCCTGCTCAAATCCCCCCTCGGCAAAGGCTATGTCGGCGAACTCCTCGTCCGGCTCTTCGCCCACTGGCAACTGGACAGGCAGACCTACCAGCGCCTGCACAACGTCACCCTGAATACCCCGGACGGCACCACCCAGATCGACCACGTCTTCCTCTCCCGCTACGGCGTCTTCGTGCTGGAGACCAAGAACATGAGCGGCTGGATCTTCGGCAGCGAACAGCAGGCCCAGTGGACGCAGAAGCTCTACAAGCACAGCTACAAGTTCCAGAACCCGCTGCGGCAGAACTACAAACACCTCAAGGCGCTGGAAGCCACTCTCGGCATCGCCCCCGAGCACCTGCATTCGGTCATCACCTTCGTCGGCGGCAGCACCTTCAAGACAGCCATGCCCGCCAACGTCACCGAGGGCATCGGCTTCATCCGCTATATCAAGTCCTTCCAGCAGCCGGTGTTCAGCGACGCCCAGGTCGCCACCCTGGTCCGCGCCCTGCAAACCGGTCGCCGCGCGCCCACCCTCGCCACGCACCGCGAGCATGTGCAGGACCTCCAGCGCCGCAACGACCCGACCGCCGAGCGGCAATGCCCCAAATGCGGCAATGCGCTGGTGATTCGTACGGTGAAGTCGGGGCCGAAGGCGGGGCAGAGGTTTTGGGGGTGTTCGGGGTTTCCGAAGTGTCGGACGGTGCAAAGCCTCTGACCAGATCCGGATAGCCACAAACGGCTGGCATACAGACCCACTCACTCAACTGGTTGCTGATTCAGATGCCTGGCTATTTCACGCCATTCAGCTCTGAAGGAGCGGCGCAAATAAGCAACCAGCGCTCTATCGAAAACACGCCGAATCGCCGAGCCACGTAGCTGTTGATGGCGGGTACCAATAGCGGCTGAAATCCAGGCCTTATCAAACGCCGTCCATATCGGAGGCACTGGCGTCTGCAAGTTCTGATAGCAGACAGGCGCAACCTCCTCGAAAAATGCGTACTCAATCAGAGCTCGGTCAAACCGCCGCACATTGCGCGCGACGGCAGCGTAATCAACGGAGTTATCGACAAAGACATCTGACAACGCGGACCAGAGCTGAACCTGCTCCTCATGTGTCAAAGCACGCTCCACTTGGAAAACTCCTCCAACTCCTCGTCCAGCGCATCTGCCGCCAGGCTGCCGGCAATGCCGCCAATCGCACTCCCGGCCACCACCACGGCGATAGCGCATATGGGGGCACCAGGCCCACAAATGAGAGACACGCCGAAGAGTCCTGCGACATAGCCCCCGACGGCACCACCACCTATCACCATGCCTTGGCGCGCAGTTTCCTTGACCTTGTTGTCCGCGTTGAGGATTTCATAGGTCGCGAATGCGGCGGTTACCAGGATGCCAACCTTGCCCATGACCTGCAGGCGACGCGTACCTTTGGTGACTTTTGCGTTGTCCCTGCCAGAAGACTCGATCACCGCGTAATGAATCATTCTCTTTTGCTCAACGGTCAGGGCGTCGTAAGGCTTTCCAAACTTATCGATGGCGTACTTATCAAGTAGCGCCGGCAGAGTAGGCGGCGTTTTCTTGTGCTGCTCGGCTTTCGCCAGCCCCACTGCCGACGTGAACTTGCGGTGCTCTGCCATGATCTTGTTGCGCATTCCGTAGCAATACTCCACGCCCGCTTTGCTGCTCATTCTTCCAGAAGCAACTTCGGCGCGAACCTGAGCGGAAATTCGCTTGATGTTGGCCGCGTAGCTCGCCCGGGTCTTCGCATCGCTAATGGCATCAAGCGCAAACCGCGTGGCTGCACCTTCCATGCCTGCAATGGCTTCATCCAAGGGCGAACGGCCTAGGGTGTGCTGGCTCTTGGACTTGAACTGCCCTTTGATCTCAAGAGTCGAGGCCATTCGCGATGCCCCCGTTAATGATGGAAAGAAGGCACTCAGTGACAGAAGGCTGCTCGCTCTCCACCGACACGGGCATCTCAAGACGCGTGCAGACCAAACCCGTGGGGTTGGCAAACAGCACGGTGTTATTGGTATCGAAACAACCTGAGAGCGTCGTCCCGTCATCAAAGTGGGCGATGCACGTCCAACCGGCATAACTCTCGACCGCGGGAATCTGAAAGCCGATCCACGGGCGATTCTCCAAAGGCATCGGCGCACTAAAGGGCGCAGTCACCACGGTGTCGCCGATCAGAATATCGCCAGAACCGCTAATGACTGCGCCCCCATGACTGAGCGTGCTGCCGAGCAAGGCAGCGCTCTGCCCGTTGATGAGGACGCTGGCCGAAACGGCCCCCGAAACAGCCTGGCCACAGCCCGCAGCGTCGCCCAGCCGTGCAGCAGGCAGGTTATTGAACAGCACATCCGGGGAGCCAGTTTGGACAGGCGTGACGCCATGCCCCGGGACAGGGCAAATCGTGGAGTCACTCAAGCGTGCAGCAGGTTTGCCAGACATTGTGGGTACGCCTCTCGAGCTTTCTGCGGGGCTTTATGTTTACTCCCTCGAATGGCTCCTCACGTCCTACGAGCAGCGGGATATTCGGTAGTACTTTTCCGGCACTGATGGCGAGCACGGGTATTCGCTAACCACATCAATTGAAAGGCAACGGTGACTCACCATAGGCACCCGGTCTGCCAAAGCCCTGCCTCTGACTGAACGCTTTCCCACTGGCCACCTGGTCTGGACCTTTACTGATCCCGCGCACCTCCGACAATTCCTACTCCTCACCGGCATTGCCGTCCTACACACTCGGCTCGTAGCGTCTCCCCCGTCGCAGCGCTGACTGCGGCCGGGAGTGGAATCCCGAAGACGGTAGTAAGCATGTACGCCATAAGCAGGGTCAGCGAATGGAAGTTCCGTTCGTTGCCTCTGGCCTTCTATGGCGGACCGTGCGAGGCGGGCGCAAGCCCACCGGTTCCTATCGTCCCGGTATTCCACACCTCGCACGGTCCGCCACCCTCATGCAGTCAGGAACCGGTGGCGGGCTCCCCCTACAAGGAAGGAGTCTCACCATGTCCTACGAGTGCTACATCCCCACGGTTTTCCACCGCCATCACCGCGCGTTGCGTGCCCTGTTGATCGACGACCAGGTCTGGTTCGTCGCCCAGGACCTCGGCCCCCTCACCAACCACCGCTTCGACGAACGCCTGTCGCGCAAGCTGGACCCGGACCAATGGCGCCACGCCCGCGTGGAGTACGTACAGGGCGGGGAGCAGGAGGTGCTGTTGATCAACGAAAGCGCGGTGTTCGAGCTGCTCAAGGTCAACTTCTACCACCCCGAACACCGCGCCCTGCGCCAGTGGCTGACCCAGGACGTGGTGCCCGCGCTGCGTTCCGCCGCCACGCCACAGCTGCCCCGCCAGCGCCGGGTCACCTGGCAGGGGCGCGAGTTCAGCCTGATGGAATGGCAGGGCCGCCAGTGGGTGCGGGTGCGTGATGTGGCCGACCTGTTCGAAGGCCGCGAATTCGCCACGCGGCACTAGCCCGCCGTTTCAACGGCGCAGCGGCTACGTAGCCGTTCAACCACCTGCTGGAGCGGAACCGGGGGCCCACAGCGCCCCTGGTGCTTCAGCGCTTGGCGATGATGTACACCGCGTGGACGATGCCGGGGATGTAGCCCAGCAGGGTGAGCAGGATGTTCAGCCAGAAGGCGCCGCCGAAACCCACCTGGAGGAAGACGCCCAGCGGCGGCAGGAGGATGGCGATAAGGATGCGGATCAGGTCCATGACGACTCCGTGCAAGTCAGTGGGTACCTGCAGTCGACCGCCGCTGCGTCACGGGGGTTCAGGCTTTCTTGCCGGGCCGGCGAGGCGGCTTCCATAATCGCCGGCGTTTCCCTTCCGGAGCCGTGCCCATGGCGATCTCCCGCGACGACCTCGACCCCCACGGCCTGATCATCGGCGTCTCCCCCGAGCGTTTCCGCGAAGTGGCGATGCCGCTGCTGTTCGACCACCTCAACGCCCAGTGCGAGGGCACCATCGCGGTGAACCGCCAGGCGCGCATCGTCTGGATCAACGACAAGTACGCCCAGAAGCTCGGCATCGCCGACCCGCGCTCGGTGCTCGGCCGCGAGGTGGAAGACGTGCTGCCCGCCAGCCGCCTGCGTGAGGTGGTGCAGAGCGGCGCGCCGAGCATGCTCGACCTGATGGCCTTCGGCGACGAGCACTTCGTGGTCACCCGCATCCCCCTGCGCGACGCCGACGGCACCCTGGTCGGCGCCCTCGGCTTCGTGCTGTTCGACCGCGCCCGCCACCTGCAGCCGGTCATGGCCAAGTACAACCAGTTGCAGACCCAACTGGCCGCCGCCCAGCGCGAGCTGGCCCGCGCCCGCCGTGCGCGCTACACCATCGCCGGCTTCATCGGCACCAGCGCCGCCGCCAGCGAGGTGAAGCGCCAGGCCCGCCGCGCCGCCCAGCTGGACGCCACCGTGCTGCTGCGCGGCGAGACCGGCACCGGCAAGGAGCTGCTCGCCCAGGGCATCCACAACCTCTCGCTGCGGGCCAGCGGGCCCTTCGTGGCGGTGAACGTGGCGGCCATCCCGGAATCCCTGGTGGAGGCGGAGCTGTTCGGCACCGCGCCGGGCGCCTTCACCGGGGCCGACCGCCGCGCGCGGGCCGGCAAGTTCGAGCTGGCCGACGGCGGCACGCTGTTCCTCGACGAGATCGGCGACCTGCCCCTACCGCTGCAGGCCAAGCTGCTGCGCGTGCTGCAGGAGCAGGAGGTGGAGCCGCTGGGCTCCAACCAGGTGAAGACCCTGAACGTGCGAGTGATCGCCGCCACCCATGTGGACCTGGAGGCCAAGGTGGCCGCCGGCGAGTTCCGCGAAGACCTCTACTACCGCCTCAACGTCCTCGCCCTGCGGCTGCCACCACTGCGCGAGCGCCGGGAAGACCTGCCGGCGCTGATCGAGCACCTCGCCGACGACATCGCCAGCCGCTCCGGCCAGCCGCCGCTGGAGCTGACCGACGACGCCCTCGCCCTGCTCCGCGCCCAACCCTGGCCGGGCAACGTGCGCGAGCTGCGCAACCTGCTGGAACGGGCGCAGCTGCTTGGCGACGGCACCCAGCCCCTGCATGGGGCGGAGCTGGCCGAGCTGCTGGTGGACCCGCTGCCGCCCAGCGCCGAGCCCGCCCCAGCGCCCGAGCCGTCCGCACCGCGCGATGTCCGCCCCCTGGCGGACAGCCTGGCCGAGGCAGAACGCGCCGCCATCCTCACCGCCCTCGCCGCCTGCGACGGCAACCGCACCCGCGCCGCCGAACGCCTCGGCATCGCCCGCGCCAGCCTCTATAACAAGCTCCAGGCCCACGGGTTGTAGCGGGGCCTGCGGGCGCGTTTCCCCGGGCTGAAGCCCGGGCTACGGGTCGGCACGCCGGTGGATGGGGAAGCGTCATACCCCACGGAACGCCCAGGCGGCGTAGGGTGGATCGCGCTTCATCGATCCACGCGGTGCAGGGTTGATCGCTCGGCAGGGCGTGCGTTTACCTGCGGCCACGGCGTTTGGAGGTGGGCGCGTTGGTGGATGGGAAAAGCGCCATCCACCCTACAGCCCGGGGGGCCTCGCGCTCGGGTTATAGGGTGTCCATATTTTTGGACATCACTCAAAGTAGGCGTCCAATAAACAGGACACCGTCCATTTATGTGGACGCTTGAATCGCTCCGTTCGCCTTCCCCGCCAATGGCTCAAACCCACGACCAGCGCCTTCCCCGGGGCTTTTCAGCCCACCTGGCACAGCTTTCGCTCTATACCGGCAAAGGGCCGACCCAGGCCCGGCCGCTGCGGCGGTTCAAAACAACAACAAGAAGGAAATCCCATGGGTACCCTCGGAATCCTGCTGTCCCTCGCACTGCTGATGTTCCTGGCCTATCGCGGCTACAACGTGTTGATCCTGGCGCCGCTGATGGCGCTGCTGGCGGTGCTGTTCGCCGGTGATGCGGCGTTGATGCTGCCCACCTACACCCAGGTGTTCATGAAGTCCCTGGGCGGCTACCTGATCCAGTTCTTCCCGCTGTTTTTGCTCGGCGCCATCTTCGGCAAGTTGATGGACGACTCCGGCTCGGCCCGCGCCATCGCCCAGGGCATCGTCACGCGGCTGGGGCGCGAGCGGGCCATCCTCGCCATCGTGCTGGCGTGCGGGCTGCTGACCTACGGCGGCGTGTCGCTGTTCGTGGTGGCCTTCGCCGTGTACCCCATCGGCACCGCGCTGTTCCGCGAGGCGGGCATTCCCAAGCGGCTGCTGCCCGGCGCCATCGCCCTGGGCGCCTTCACCTTCACCATGACCGCCCTGCCCGGCACCCCGGCGATCCAGAACGCCATCCCCAGCCCCTTCTTCGGCACCGACGCCTTCGCCGCGCCCATCCTCGGGCTGATCGGCGGGCTGATCATGCTCGGCCTCGGCAGTTGGTGGCTCGCCGCCCAGGCCCGCACGCTGATGGCCGCCGGCGAAGGCTACGGCAGCCACAAGGACGACCCCACCGAGCAGAGCGGCCTGCCGGTGACCGGCTTCTGGCTGGCGTTGCTGCCGATCCTGCTGGTGATCGCGCTGAACTTCCTGATGGCCAAGCAGGTGCTGCCCAACCTCGACACCAGCTACCTGGCCAAGCCCGAATTCGGCGGCCTGCAGGATGCCAAGTCGGTGATCGGCATCTGGTCGATCATCGTCGCCCTCGGCGCAGCGGTGCTGCTGCTCATCGGCCTGCACTGGCGGCGCTGGGTGGACCTGAAGCAGAGCCTCAACGACGGCACCTTCGGCTCCATGCTGCCGATCCTCAACACCGCCTCCGAGGTGGGCTACGGCACGGTGATCGCCTCCCTCGCCGGCTTCGTGGTGATCCGCGACCTGGTGCTGAGCGTGCCGGGCAACCCGCTGGTGTCCGAGGCGGTGGCGGTGAACATCCTCGCCGGCATCACCGGCTCAGCTTCCGGCGGCATGTCCATCGCCCTCAAGACCCTCGGCGCGCAGTACCTGGAGATGGCCAACGCCGCCGGCATCAGCCCCGAGCTGCTGCACCGGGTCGCTGCCATGGCCTCCGGCTGCATGGACACCCTGCCCCACAACGGCGCGGTGATCTCGCTACTGGCCATCTGCAAGCTGACCCATCGCGATTCCTACCGATTCATCTTCATGAACACGGTGATCTTCCCCCTCGCCGCCCTGGTGGTGGTGATCACCCTCGGCAGCCTGTTCGGCAGCTTCTGATGAGTAGCCCGTGGCAGCGAATTCATTCGCGATGCGGCCCGCAGGGGCCCCCCGGGTCCGCTGCGCGGCCCTTCGCGGCTGAAGCCGCTCCCACGGGTGAACCCGGCAGCCCCCCAATTCCACGCTCGAGGTACGACATGAGCAAAGTGATGAGCGCCGCCGAGGCGGTGGCGCGTATCCCCGACAACGCCCACCTGGCCACCGGCGGCTTCGTCGGCATCGGTTTCGCCGAGGCCATCGCCATCGCCCTGGAGCAGCGCTTCCAGGCCGAGCAGGCGCCGCGCAACCTGACGCTGGTCTACGCCGCCGGCCAGGGCGACGGCAAGGGCCGGGGCCTCAACCACCTGGCCCACGAGGGGCTGGTGCGCCGTGTGATCGGCGGGCACTGGGGCCTGGTGCCCGGGTTGCAGAAGCTGGCGGTGGAGAACCGCATCGAGGCCTACAACCTGCCCCAGGGGGTGATCTCCCAGCTGTTCCGCGACATCGCCGCCGGCAAGCCGGGGCAGCTGTCGCGGGTGGGCCTGGGCACCTTCGTCGACCCCGAGCACGGCGGCGGCAAGCTCAATGCCCGCACCACCGAGGAGCTGGTGCGCCGCATGCCCCTCGACGGCGAGGACTACCTCTTCTACAAGGCCTTCCCCATCCACGTCGGGGTGGTGCGCGCCACCAGCGCCGACGAGGACGGCAACCTGACCATGGAGCGCGAGGCGCTGACCATCGAGAGCCTGGCCATCGCCATGGCCGCGCGCAATTCCGGCGGCCTGGTGATCGCCCAGGTGGAGCGGGTGGTCGCCCGTGGCTCGCTCAACCCGCGCCAGGTGAAGATCCCCGGCATCCTCGTCGACTGCGTGGTGGTGGCCGCGCCGGAGCACCACCAGCAGACCTTCGCCACCGCCTACAACCCGGCCTTCGCCGCCGAGGTGCGGGTGCCCGAAGGCAGCCTGCCGCCCATGCCGCTGGACCTGCGCAAGCTCATCGCCCGCCGCGCCGCGCTGGAACTCAAGCCCGGCGCGGTGGTGAACCTGGGCATCGGCATGCCCGAAGGCGTGGCGGCGGTGGCGGCGGAAGAAGGGGTGATCGACCTGCTGACCCTCACCGCCGAGCCCGGGGTGATCGGCGGCGTGCCGGCCTCGGGCCTGGACTTCGGCGCGGCCTGCAACCACAGCGCGCTGATCGACCAGCCCTACCAGTTCGACTTCTACGACGGCGGCGGCCTCGACCTCGCCTTCCTCGGCCTGGCCCAGGCGGATGCGGCGGGCAACCTCAACGTGTCGAAGTTCGGCACGCGCCTGGCCGGCGCCGGCGGCTTCATCAACATCAGCCAGAACGCCAAGGCGGTGGTCTTCGTCGGCACCTTCAGCGCCGGCCCGCAGGACATCCGTATCGAGAACGGCGCCCTGCGCATCGTGCAGGACGGCGAGCTGCGCAAGTTCGTCCGCGAGGTGGAGCACCGCACCTTCGCCGGCCGCCTCGCCGCCGAAGCCGGCAAGCCGGTGCTCTACGTGACCGAGCGCTGCGTGTTCCGCCTCACCACCGAGGGCCTGGAGCTGATCGAGGTCGCGCCGGGCATCGACGTCGAGCGCGACATCATCGAGCGCATGGACTTCCGCCCCCTCGTCAACCAACCCCAACTGATGGATGCGCGGCTGTTCCAGGAGCCCCGCCTGGGCCTGCGCGCCATGATCGACGGTTGTGCGTGAAACCACGGGCCCACCCTTGGGCCCGTGGCTTTTTTCAGGTGCATCCCGTAGCACCCCGTGGGAGCGGCTTCAGCCGCGATGCTCGTGCTTCACCTCGTTCGCGAATGAATTCGCTCCCACCGAGCCAGAGCGCTCCGTAGCCTGGGCTTCAGCCCGGGAATCCCTCCGGCTGGCACCGCCCCCATAGGAGCGAGCTCTCCTCGCGAACGCCCATCCCAGGCAGCACCGCCGGTCCCGGACTGAAGTCCGGGCTACAGATGGCAGCCCCTGTGGGAGCGGCTTCAGCCGCGATGCTCGCGCTTCACCTCGTTCGCGAATGAATTCGCACCCACCGAGCCAGAGCGCTCCGTAGCCCGGGCTTCAGCCCGGGAATCCCTCCGGCTGGCACCAACCCCGCAGGAGCGAGCTCTGCTCGCGCAGGCTCCTCCCCGGCACCACCGCCGTCCCCGGACTGAAGTCCGGGCTACAGATGGCAGACCCTGTGGGAGCGGCTTCAGCCGCGATGCTCGTGCTTCACCTCGTTCGCGAATGAATTCGCTTGTATGTCCTAGGGTGAGACCTGTCGGGGGCGGAGGGACTGAAGCGGAGGGACTGAATTCGCTTCTGCTAGTCAGACCGTGGGAGAAATCTCCCGCCCCTCACCTCACTGCAAGCGCCGATAAGGAATCCATCGGCTCAGGATCGCCCCCTGAGACCGACCATATCTGCAAGCCTGCGCCAACGTGAGCCCYCGACAGGTCGTTTCATCTTGGCCCTGGGAGCTCACCATGACAATGCACTGYACCGTGATTGGGATCGACGTAGCCAAGGACAGCCTGAGCCTGTATCGCGCCGATCAGGACCAGGCCGGCACWTTGGCCAATGACCCACGCGCTATTGCTGCCTGGCTGCGGGGCCTACCYCAGGAATGCAGCCTGGCSATCGAGGCTACCAACACCTACCACGTTGCCGTCGCGGTCCTGGCGCACAAGCGAGGCCATCGCGTCTATATGATCGACGGCTATCGCCTGAGTAACTACCGCAAAGGAATTGGGGGACGGGTCAAGAACGATCTATGTGATGCTCGTTTGCTGGCTCGCTACCTCAGCCATGAGCAGCACCAACTGCAGCCCTGGAGCCCGCCAGGCCGCGCTTACCGGAAGCTCCAAGCCTTGCTGCACCGTCGAGCC